>NZ_JAIEQY010000215.1 GCF_019747315.1 Roseococcus sp.
GATAGGAAGAGGAAGGGGTTCGGCATCCAGCGCGGATACATCACATTGTTGATGTCCGCCGTGGTGTCGAACCAGCCGAAGCGGGCTCGGCTGGCGTTCCAGCAGGCCTGCAGCCCGCATTGGTCAATCCAGCGCGTGACATGCGGCGCGGCCAGCGCCGCCTCCAGATAACCCTGCAAGCCGGCTAGGAAATCGAGCCCCCCCGGGGTCGGATAGGCCAGCAGCAGATTGGCGGTGATGTGGCTGCCAAAGGCCTCGCTCACCTCGTTGCGGTTCAACACCACGTCGCGATCCGCGAAGCGCGCGATCAGCTCCGCCACACCGCGTTGCAACACGGCGTCAATGTCGGAGACGAGGACGGGCAGGCGCAGCTCCATCAGCACGCGCCGGGCGATGGCGAAGCGCGTGCATTGGAAATGCGCGACGGGCAGCGCGCGCGGCCCGTCGCTGTCATGGCATTGGGTGGTGACGGCGGCGGGCGCGAAATCATCGGCGGTGTAGAGGATGCGCGGATCGACCAGGTCCATCAGCCCAATCAGCTCGGGCAGCTGCCGCGCGCCGCCAATGACATGCACGAGGATCACCACGGGCAGATCCGCATGGCGCAGGATGGAGGTGAGGTAGGCCCGGCCATAGAGCCGCAAATAGGCCGCATCAGCCGCCACCACGAAGGCGAGCTTCGCGCCACGGGCCTGGCGCCGCAGGCCGGCCCAGCTGAGCGGCCGCCCAGCGGCGCGGTGCAGCGCCTCCACTGCCAGCGGCGCGGCGCCGCGGCCCAGCAGCGCCACATCGGCCGCTTCCGCCAGATGCCGGTAATGCCGCGCCCAGTGCCGTGCCTCGCCCTCGGGCAAGGCCATGGGGTCCACCCCGCGCGCCGCTCCGACCAGCGCCTGCACGGCCGCACGGCCCGGCGCCTCCATCGGATGCAGCAGATGCAGGCTGATGGCGCGATGCGCCTCATGCAGGCGGCGCAGCGGGTGCAGCGCCCCGGGCGGCGAGAGCGCAAGGCCGCTGCGATGGGTGAGCTCCGCCGCGCGGTCGCCCTCCGCCACCGCCTGTTCCAGCAGGACGAGATGCGCGCCAGCGTGATGCGGATCGAGCGCCAGCAGCGCGCGGGCGAAGCGTTGCGCGCGGGCGGCATGGCCCAGGTTGCGGTTGCAGGCCAGCGCCGCTTCCAGCACCGCCGGATTGCCGGGGCCATAGGCCGCCAGCGCGGCGGCCAGGCGTTCCGCCTCCGCCAATTTCCCCGCCGCGATGGCGCGGTTGAAGCCCTCCAGCGCGCCCGCCGCCGCCTTGTCGGCCGGGCAGAATCCGGCGGCCTGGTGCAGCGCCTCGGCCCAGGCGCCTTGGGCGGTCAGCTGCGCCACCAGCGCCCGCCGCGCCATCGCATCCCAAGGCGCGATCAGCCGCAGCAATGCCAGCGCCGCCTCGGACGGGAGAGTCTCGGCCAAGGCGCGCAGGGCCGGCACATCCCCCGGCGCCGGTCGGGCCGGGTCGCGCTGGGCCAGGCCGGCCTCGGCCAGGCGATAGCCGGCGGATTGCAGATGGGCCGGCAGTTCGGCCGGGATGGGGCGCCGGCGGTCCCAGGCGATGCGCGCCACCTCCGGCGTGGCCAGGTCCCAATCCAGCAAGACCTCAGGGCTTTCAAGCCAGAGCAGGTCCAGCCGCGCGAGATCGGCGCGATACAGCTGCCCCGCCAGTGGGCCGGCGCCATCCAGCCGGCGCAGCGGCAGGCCCGCCGCCGCCAGCTCCGGCGGCGGCGCGCCCAGGACGGCGATCAGCGGCGCGAAAACATTGCTGGCATGGACCATCCTGGTCACTCCCGGGGCTTCTCCAGGCAGGATGGCGGCGCGGGGCTTAACAATCGGCAAAGGCGCCGGCGGCAAGGCTTTCTTTACCCCGACCCGCCTATGCCGGTGCGATGCAGCCGCGCCCCACATGCCCTCCCGCCCCGGGACTCCGTCCGTTGGGCCGGATCGCGATGCTGGCCCTTCCCGCCGCCCTGCTCGCCACACCCGCCGCGGCCGCGCCCATGGCCTGGCTGCCCACGGATTGGCTGACCACGGGCCTGCTGGCGCTGATCGCGCTCGCCCTCTGCGGCAGCCTCACCCTCTCGGCCCTGCTGCTGCGCCGCACCCGGCCGGTCGCCGCGCCCGCACCGCCGCCGCCGACCGGTCCTTCGGCGGCGGAGCTGGAGGAGATGCGCCGCTCCGTCACCGCCTTCGCCAGCGCGCTGCGCGAGGGCACGGCCCTGCTGCTGCAACAGCAACAGGAAACCTTGGAAGCCGTGCAACACGTGGCCGCGCACAGCCAGCAGCTCATCGCGCTGATCGCCGGCTGCGAGGAGCGCACCACCAACGCGACCGCCCGCGCCGAAATCCTGGCCACGCGCGTGGCCCGCAGCGCCGCGGCCGAGGTGAAGGCCAGCGTGGAGAGCCTCACCGCCATTTCCGCGCGCATCGAATATCAGGCGCGCGCGCTGGAGGAGGCTACTCGCCCGGTTGGCGTTCGCGCAGCTTGAGGCGCTCCATCTCCGGCACGGCCTGGCCGGCATCCACGAAGGCCTTCTTCAGCGCCTGCAGGTTGGGCGCGAAAATCCCCTCGCGATTCTCGTAGCACCATTCCCGGCTTTCCGCGGGCATGCGCAAGGACCCCTGAAAGCGCGGCATGACCCAGCGGGCAAAGAGCTCGTAACTGCGCAGCGTCTGCTCGCGATCCGCCCATTCATGCGCGCGGAAGAGGATGCCACCCGCGCCGCCCTCGCTGAAGGCGACGAGGCGTTCGATCCCCTTGGCCACCGTCTCCGGGCTGCCGACGAGGGTGGTGCCGGCCTTCAGGCCATCGCCCAGCGGGTCCTCGGTGCGGGTGGGCGGGCGGCCGAGCGTCTCGCCGAAATAGGTCTCGGTTTCCAGCCGCTCGCCGATGCGGCAATCGCGCATGGCGCGTTCATCATCCTCGGCGCAATGCATATTGACGACGAGGCGCCAGTTCTTGCGGTCCATCACCTGGCCGTGCTTCGCCGCCTCGGCCTCGGCCATGCGCCACTGCTCCGCGAGCTTCTGCGGCCCGCCGGGCAGGCCGGCGCCGAGCGAGATCAGGCCGAGCCCGTGCTTGGCCGCCGCCAGCGCCCCCGAAGGCGTGGTGGACGAAGCCACCGAAATCGGGAAGCGCGGATAGCTGTAGGGCGCCAGGTGCAGCCGCGCCTCGCGCAGCTCGAACCAGTCGGTCTTCATCGTCACCGGGCCGTCGCAGGCGAGCAGGCGGGTGATGGCCTGCAGCGCCTCCTCCATGCGCGGGCGCTGGGTGTGGGCCTCGATGCCCATCATATAGGCGTCGCTCACCAGGGCGCCGGGGCCGCAGCCCAGCATGACGCGGCCGCGCGTCATGTGGTCCAGCTGCACGAAGCGCTGCGCCACCAGGAAGGGGTGGTGATAGGGCAGGCTCGTGACACCCGAGCCGAGCTTGATGTGCTTCGTCCGCTCAGCGGCGGCGGCGATCATGATCTCCGGGCTCGCGATGGTCTCCCAGCCGGCGGAGTGGTGCTCGCCGATCCAGGCCTCGTCGAAGCCAAGCGTGTCCAGCGCCACCAGCAGGTCGAGGTCACGCCCCAGGGCCAGGGTGGGATTGTCCCCCAGCCGGTGGAAGGGGGCGAGAAAAATGCCGAAATTCAGACCAGCATGGGCCATGGGAAGTTCCTCAAGCTTTTGCGGAAGCCTGACGCGGCGCAGAAGGCTTGGCAACCACCAGCGCGACCCCCACCACCGCCACGGCCGTGCCCGCAATGGCCAGCCAGGCCATCTCATCGCCCAGCACCATCCAGGCGATGAAGGCGGCCAGCGGCGGCACGAGGAAGAACACGGAGGAAGCCCGCGCCGCCTCGCCATGGCGCAGCATGGCAAACAGGATCGAGAGCGAGATCAGCGAGTTCACGAAGATCATGTAGCCAAGCCCGATGAAGAGCTCCGGCGCCCAATCGACCACCATGGTCTCGGTGAACCAGGCGACGGGGATGCTGGCCACCAGCGCCACGCTGCACATGACGAGATTGGCGGTGACGAGATGCGTGTTCCGGCCGGATTTGCGCTCCAGCAGCGCACCGCCGGTCATCACGCTGAGCGCGATCATGGCGAAGCCAAGGCCAAGCCAGCCACTCGCGGAAAATCCGGTGCCGGAGGAAATCACCATGGCCGCGCCCAGCATGCCCAGCACCAGCCCGATCCAGCCACGGGTGCCGACCGGCGGATCGCCCACCACGGAAGGCGCCAGCAGCGCCACCAGCATCGGCTGCAGCCCGATCAGCAGCGCGATGGTGCCAGCCCCCATGCCATTGGCCATGGCGAGGTTCATGCAGGCGAAATAGGCGAATTGCACCAGCAGCCCCATGCGCAGCAGATGCATGACCGTCGCGCGATCCGGCCGCACAGGGCGCAGGATGAGCCAGAGCGGCAGCAGCAGCGCCACCACCACGGCATAGCGCATGACCTGGAGCGTCATCGGCTCGGCATGCGGCAGGCAAAGCTTGATGGCGGTGAAGCCGCCCGACCAGAGCGAGACAAACAGGAAGGGCGCCGCGGTCAGCCAGGCCGGCCGCGGCGCCTCGGCCGCTTTGGCGGCGGCGCTCAACGATCCGCCGTTCGGAACGCCGAAGGCCCGCCATCGGTGCGGATGCGCTCGGCCAGCGGAGTCAGGCGCTGGCCGTCGAAAGCAAAGCCCTGGATTTCGCGCTCGACCATGTTCTGCACATAAACGCGCGTGCCGTCATTGTTGAAGACCACGCCCTGGCCCCAGCTTCCCATCTCGGCCTGGGCCACGCGCGTCATGCGGCCATCCTCGATGCGCAGCATCACCAGCAGCCCCCGCCCGTAGAGCGGGTGGCTGGCGGCGCGGGCCGAGCCATTGATCACCACCACCGCGATGTGGCGGTTGTCGGGGCTGACCTGGATGCCCTCGGGCGTGGCACCCACGCTGATCGTATCCACCACCCGGAAGGGCTCGGCCGAGAGCGAAACCAGGCTGACCGTATCGGCATCGCCCGTGACGCGGCCGATATTGGCCACCGCCGCCCAGCGGCCATCCCGCGTGATGCCGAAGCCATAGGGGCGGATGCCCACGGTGATGTCACGCCCGGCCAGCGTCACGGTCTCGCCGTCCACGCGCAGCACGGTGACAAAGAAATCGCCATCGCGCGTCACCAGCGCAAAGCGGCCATCCGGCGTGAACTGCACATGGCTGGTGCCCGAGGCCGGCGGGGCCACCGTCAGGGTGGAAACAGGGGCAAGCCGTCCCTCCGCGATGCGGAAGACGCTGACCGTGCCCGCATTGCGATTGGCAACCAGGGCCAGCGTGCCCGCGCGATTGACCGAGACGCCCGAGGCGCCGGCCCCGGCCTCCAGCGTCTGCACCACCGCGGGCGGTGTGGCGCGCAGGTCAATCACCGAGAGGCGGTTATCCGCCATGGTCCGCGTGGGATTGGCCGGGTCCGGCTTTTGGGCGGAGGCGACAAGGCCCAGCCGCTCATCCGGCGTGATGGCAACGGAAAGCGGCGGCCCCACCACCGAATGCGGCGCCTGCACACTGGCCACGACGCGCGGTGGATGGCTGCCGAGATCGAGGATCGTGACGGTATCCGCCGGCGGATTCGGCACGATGCGGACCGCGCCGTTCTCCAGCACCGCCTTGTGGTCATTCCCGGAAAGCGCCAGCTGCGCGAAGGCCGGGCTGGCGGCGAGCAGCGCCGCGAGAGTGGTGAAAGTGGCTTTCTTCATCGGATCCTCCTGCGGGGTCTGGCGCCCCATGCGGCAAGCCTAGGGCGGCTGGCGGCCGAGCGCCACCGCGCTTGATGCCTCAGCCCTGCCGGGCCAGGCGGCGGGCCAGCCCCGGGCGGGGCTTGTTCCCGGCTCGCCAAGCTGCCCGGGAATAGGCTTGAGCATGGCCCGGGATCAGGGCAGAAGACTCCCAGGAAACACCCTCCAGGGAGGCCTCAAGGCCATGACGACCCGTCGCACCACGCTGCTGGGCGCGCTCGCCGCCCCCGCCCTTGTCGCCGCGTCGCGGGCGCAGGCGCAGACCCCGGAGGTGACGCTCAGGCTGCACCACTTCCTGCCCGCCGTCTCCAACGTGCATCGCCATTTCCTGATGCCCTGGGCGCAGAAGATCAGCACCGAGAGCCAGGGCCGCCTGCGCGTGCAGATCTTCCCCGCCATGCAGTTGGGCGGCGCGCCACCGCAGCTCTACGACCAGGCCAAGGACGGCGTGGTGGACATCATCTGGACGCTGCCGGGCAACACGCCGGGCCGCTTCCCCTCCATCGAGGTGATCGAGCTGCCCTTCGTGGCGCATAAGCGCGCCAGCGTGAATGCGCGTGTCGTGCAGGAGCTGTACGAAACCCGCTTCCGCCAGGAATTCGCCGACACGCAGATCCTCTGCGCCTGGGCGCATGATGCGGGCGTGATCCATGCGCGGCGCGAGGTCCGCCGGCAGGAGGACCTGGCCGGGCTGAAGCTGCGCTTCCCGACGCGCCAGGCGGGCGAGGCGCTGCGCGCGCTGGGGGCCGCCCCCATCGGCCTGCCCATCCCGCAGGTACCCGAGGCGCTGGCGCAAGGCGTGATTGATGGCGCCGTCGTCCCCTGGGAGGTTGTGCCCGCAATCCGCCTGCATGAGACGCTGCGCAACCACACCGAGATCGTGGGCTCGCCCACCTTCTATGTGGCGAGCTTCGTGCTCGCGATGAACAAGGCCAAGTATGACGGCCTGCCCGCCGATCTGCGGGGCGTGCTGGACGCCAATTCCGGCCAGGTGGCCGCCGCCATGGCCGCCAAGGTCTGGGACGAGCAGGGACCGATCGTCGAGCAGATGGTCCGCCGACGCAACAACGCCATCATCGAACTCCCGGCCGAGGAAGCCCAGCGCTGGGCCCGAACCACGCAGCCCGTGATCGACAATTGGGTGCGCGCGATGGGTGAACGCAACATCCAGGGCGGCGCCCTGCTGGAGCAGACCCGCGCGCTCATCGCCCGCCATGGCCAGGGTGTGGCCTGAGCGACGCGCGCCACCCCCGCGGTCCCGTCGCCCGCCTCGCCGCCACGCTCGCCGTGTGCGGCGGCGTGGTGCTGCTGGCAACCGCCTTGCTCACCGTCGTCTCGGTCACCTCCCGCTGGCTGACCAGCCAGCCGGTGAAGGGCGATTTCGAGCTGGTGTCGCTGGGCTCCGGCCTGGCCGTGCTGGGCTTTCTCGCCTGGGGCAGCGTCACGCGATCGAACATCCTGGTGGACAGCTTCACCACCTGGCTGCCGGCGCGGCTGAACGGGGTGATCGACGCCTTCTGGTCGCTGGTCTGGGCGGCGACCACGCTGCTGATCGCCGAGCGCATGTGGCAGGGCATGTTCGACACCTGGCGGAACGGCATGCGGACCATCGGGTTGCTGGCGCTGCCCTATTGGTGGGCCATCGGCATTGGCGCCTTCTGCTTCGCGCTGGCCGGCATCGCGGCGCTGCTGACCATTCCCCGCCTGCTGCGCGGACGCGGCTGATGGCGCCGGAATTCGCGCTGGCGCTGACCGGCTTCGCCGGGCTGATGGCGCTGATCATCCTGCGCGCCCCCATCGCGCTCGCCATGCTGATCGCGGGTGCGGTGGGCTATGTCCACATCCTCGACCAGGCGGCGCTGTTCAACTACCTCAAGACGACGCCCTACCACCTGTTCGCCAATTACACGTTGAGCGTCATCCCGCTCTTCATCCTGATGGGCGCGCTGGCGGAGCGCGGCGGCCTGGCGCGGGATCTCTTCGCCGCCGCCAATGCGCTGCTGGGCCGCAGGCCGGGCGGCCTGGCGATGAGCGTGATCGGCGCGAGCGCGGCCTTTGGCGCGGTCTGTGGGTCTTCGGTCGCCACCACCGCCACCTTCGGGCGCGCGGCGCTGCCGGAGTTGCTGCGCTTCGGCTATGCGCCGGGCTTCGCCAGCGGGACCATCGCGGTGGGCGGCACGCTGGGCATCCTCATCCCGCCCTCGGTCATCCTCGTGGTCTATGCGATCAGCACCGAGCAGAACATCGCCAAGCTCTTCATAGCGGCCCTCATCCCCGGGCTGATGGCGACGGCCTTCTACATCTTCACCATCTGGCTCTGGATGCGCTTCCGCCCCGAGCTCGGCCCGCCCGCGCCGCCGCTGGAGCCGGGCGAGCGCACGCGCGCCTTTCGCAACGTGATCCCGGTGATGATCATCGCGGTGATGGTGGTGGGCGGCATCTACGGCGGCGTCTTCACCCCGACAGAGAGCGCAGCCGTGGGCTGCATCGGCGTGCTGCTGGTGGGGCTGGTGCGCCGCAGCCTCTCGCTGCCGGATATCCGCGCGGCGCTGCTCGGCACGGCCGAGACCACGGCCATGATCTTCGCCATCCTGCTGGGGGCCGAGGTGTTCAACGCCTTCCTCGCCCTCTCCCAGGCGCCGGACCTGCTGGCCATGTGGGTGACGGACCAGGATTTCCCGCCCTATGGCGTGCTGGTGGCGCTGCTCATCACCTACATCGTGCTGGGTGCCGTGATGGATGAACTGGCGATGATCCTGCTGACGCTGCCGGTCTTCTTCCCCGTCATCACCGCGCTGGATTTCGGCATGACGACGGAGGAGACGGCGATCTGGTTCGGCATCCTGGTGCTGGTGGTGGTCGGCATCGGGCTGACGGCACCGCCCATCGGGCTGAACGTCTTCGTCATCTCCGCCATCGCGCGCAATATCCCGATTTCGCAGACCTATCGCGGCGTGCTGCCCTACCTGGCGACGGATCTTCTCCGCCTGGCTCTCTGCGTCGCCTTCCCCTCACTCAGCCTATGGCTGGTGCGACTTCTGACTTAGGATCGTCCCATGTCCGACCCCATCCCCTACGCCAAGCCCGCCCCCGGCACCCAGCCGCCGCTGGACAGCCCGGCCTATCTCAGCACCCAGATCAGGGCGCCCCTGCTGGCGCCCATTCGCGCGCCCCACACCCTGACCGAGGCCAGCTCGCCGCGCCTTTCGCCCGCGCATTACCCCGTGCAGGCCGACATGTCCGTCCATGGCGGCAAGCAGGCCATGGGCGAGCGCATCATCGTCGCCGGCCGCGTGCTGGATGAGGCGGGCCGGCCCGTCGCGAACAGCATGGTGGAGATCTGGCAGGCCAATGCCGCCGGCCGCTACCACCATGTGCGCGACGACCACGACGCCCCGCTCGACCCGAATTTCGAGGGCCATGCCCGCGTCTTCACCGATGCGGAGGGGCGCTATCGCTTCACCACCATCCGCCCCGGCGCCTATCCCTGGCGCAATCACCACAATGCCTGGCGGCCGGTGCATATCCATTTCGGCCTCTTCGGCGAGGCCTATGCCCAGCGCATGATCACCCAGATGTATTTCCCGGGCGACCCGCTGCTGCCGCTCGACCCCATCTTCAACACCACCGCTGACGAGGCGGCGCGCCAGCGCCTGATCGCCAGCTTCGACCTCGACGTGACCGAGCCCGAATGGGCGTTGGGCTACCGCTTCGACATCACGCTGCGCGGCCCCTCGGCCACACCCTTCGAAGAGGGGGATCATCACTGATGGCCACCGCCCACCAGACCGCCGGTCCCTACTGGCACATGATCGACTTCCCCGCCTGGGCGGATGTGCTGCGCGCCGATGGCCCCAATGCCGGTGCGCAGGGCGAGCGCATCGTGATCGAAGGCACCATCACCGATGGCGATGGCGCGCTGGTGACGGATGCCATGGTCGAGATCTGGCACGCCGACCCCGCCGGCCGCTATGACGCCGCCTTCCAGGGCTTCGGCCGCTGCGCCACCAATGCCGAGGGACGCTTCCGCTTCATCACGCTGAAGCCCGGCCCCGTGCCCGGCCGCGGCAACACGCTGCAGGCGCCGCATATCCAGATCGCGATCTTCGCGCGTGGCCTGCTCAGCCATGTGACGACGCGGCTCTACTTCGCCGGCGAGGCGCTGAACGAGACCGACCCGCTGCTCGCCCTCGTTCCCGCCGAACGCCGCCCGACCCTCATCGCCGAACCCACCCTGCCCGGCACCTGGCAGCTCGACATCCGGCTGCGCGGCGGCGCCGAAACCGTTTTCCTGGATATCTGACCTCATGCCCGTGAACCCCGCCGATTCCCCCGTGATGGGGGTCCTCTACGGCACCGACGCGATGCGCAGCGCGATGAGCGAGCGCGCCTTCCTCCAGCGCATGCTGGATGTGGAGGCGGCCCTCGCCCGCGCGCAATCGCGCCTCGGCATCGTCCCGGCCGAGGCGGCGGCGGCCATCACGCTCGCCGCCCAGGTGGACAAGCTCGACTTCCAGGCGCTGGGCGATGCGACCCGCAACACGGGCTATCCCGTGGTGGGCCTGGTGAAGCAGCTCACCGCGCTGGCCGGCCATGACGCAGGCCGCTGGACCCATTGGGGGGCGACCACGCAGGACATCATGGACACCGCCGTGGTGCTCCAGATGCGCCAGGGCCTTGCCTTGCTGCGCAGCGATCTCATGGCGGTGATCGGCGGCTTCGCCGCCATGGCCAAGCGCCATCGCGGCACCATCATGGCCGGGCGCACCCACCTCCAGCATGCGCTGCCCGTCACATTCGGCTACAAGGTCGCGGTCTGGCTCTCGCCCCTCATCACCATGTTGGAGCGGCTGGAACAGCTGCGCCCGCGCGTCGAGCGGCTGCAATTCGGCGGCGCCTCCGGCACGTTGGCCTCGCTTGGCGACCAGGGCCTGGCTGTGCAGCGTGAGCTCGCCACCGAACTCGGCCTCGCCTGCCCGGACATCCCCTGGCATGTAGCGCGCGATGGCTTCACCGAGGCGGTCTCCTTCCTCGGCCTGCTTTGCGGCGCCCTCTCCAAGATCGCGACCGACGTCATGCTGCTGATGCAGACCGAGGTGGCCGAGGTGAACGAGCCGCATGTCGCGGGGCGCGGCGGCTCCTCCACCATGCCGCAGAAGCGCAACCCCATCGCCTGCGAGTATATCCTTGCGCAGTCGCGCGGGGTGCATGCGCTGGTGCCGCAGATGATGGCGGCCATGGCACAGGACCTTGAGCGGGGCACCGGCCCCTGGCAGGCGGAAGCGCTTGCGATCGGCCAGGCCTTCAACCTGACCCATGGCGCGGTGTTGCAGGCGAAGTTCCTGGCCGAGGGGCTGGTCGTGGACCCCGCCCGCATGATGCGCAACCTGGCCGCGACCGGCGGCCTGATCGCCTCCGAGCAGGTGATGATGGGCCTCGCCCCCATCCTCGGGCGCGGGGAGGCGCATCACATCGTCAACCATGCCTGCGACGTCGCCATCGCCCAGGGCATCCCGCTGCTGGCGGCGCTGGAAGCCGATCGCGAGATCGCCTCCCGCGTGGATTCCACCAAGCTGCGGGCGCTATGCAACCCGGAGAATTACCTCGGCAGCGCCACCCTCTTCGTGGACCAGGTGCTGGCCCGCGTCGCCACCCGCTGAAGCCCCCGGCCGGCGCATCAGGCCAGGATTTCGATCACCGCGCCGAAATCCTGGTCCAGCCGCGTGGTCTCATGGTCCGTCTCGTTGGTGTCGGTCAGTTCCAGGTTCAGGAAATCCACCGAAGGCGCGGTGAAGAAGGGCCCGGCATGCCAGGTGCCGGCGTGAAGTGCCAAAGCCACATCGCCGCCCATCCGGAAGACCTTGATCTCCTCGGGCTCCGGCGCCTCGCCCGGCTCGGCCAGGCCGATGAACCACTCCTCGCCCTTCATGCTGGCCAGGCATTGCGTGACGCGGCTGTGCCGCGTGATGCCGCGGATCAGCAGCGGGCGCTGACGCAGCCGCATGATGTAGAGCCGCGGCGTGCCCTGGCTGAGGTCCAGATCGGCATCGCCGGCGCCGAAGGGCGTGCCATCCTCGCCCGGCTCGATCAGCGTGCCATAGGGCGCGATGCTCTCGGGTGTGGCCATGCGGGGCATGGCACGCAGGATTTTCGGGGCATTCGTCATGGCGTTCTCCGGTTCAATGGGGGCGCAGCAGCGCGCCGCGCAGCGCGAGGCGCAGGGTGGCCAGCGCGATGGCGCCGATCACCAGCGTGGACAGGCCGAGCATGCCAAGCCAGATCCACCAGGGCGCCACCTTCATGGTGGCGGCCGTGAAGGCGGCCAGCGGGAAGGTGAGGCCCCAATAGCCCAGCGTGAACCCCGCCCCCAGCATGTGCCGCAGCACGACGAGCAGAAGCGCGAAGGTGAAGGCGGCCAGCCCGTAGAGTGCCAGGAAGGCCGGCTGCGGCCCGCCCAGCGCCTCCACCGCCAGCGCCCCCACGGCACTCGGCGCGAGAAGGATGGCGAGCGAGGGGCGCAGCGGCGGCGGCAGCGGCGCCTCGAACAGCCGGCCCAGCAGCAGGGGTTGCACGGCCAGCCAGAGCAGCATGCCCACGCCGAAGAGCATCCAGCCCAGCATGGGCAGGCCGAGCGGCGCGCAGAACACCGGCGCCAGCACATTGCCGACCAGCGGGATCATCAGGGGCGGGACCAGCATGGCATGGCTGCCCTCGCCCCGCAGCACGCGGGCCAGCAGCGCCAGCCCGACGCCCAGGTGCAGCGTGATGGCCAGCAGCAGCAACCCGCGCGCGAAGCCCGGCAAATAGGGGGTGAGCGCCGCCGCCGTCAGCATCATGCCAATGGACGCCGCGCCGACGAAGCCGCAGCGCATCGGGTTGCGCCAATCGGCCAGCGCCGCCTCGCGATGCCGCACCGCGCGGGCCAGATGCAGCCCCAGGATCAGCAGCCAGGCCAGCACCATCAGGGCCAGCACCACTTCGCTCACCGGCAGGGACCAGACCTCCCGCCAGGCGAGGCCGAGGCCGCCGAGGCCCAGCGGCACCGCCAGCAGCGGCAGCGGGAAATGCGCGAGGCTCGGCTGGTCAGTCAAAGCGGCGGGTATCCACCGTCACGCCATGATCCAGCGGCCCATGCCCGGCGCCATAGCCGGGTGCGGCCAGGATGGCGGCGCGCACATAGGCGCGCGCGCGGCGCACCGCGGGTTCGAGCGCCAGGCCCTGCGCCAGCCCCGCCGCCACGGCGGAAGCGAGCGTGCAGCCCGTGCCATGGGTGTGGCGCGTCTCGATCCGGCGATCCTCGTAGCGATGCGTGGCCTCGCGCGTCACCAGCAGGTCCACCAGCGCCTCGCCCGCGAGGTGCCCGCCCTTCAGCAGCACGGCGCGGGCGCCCTGGGCCAGCAGCGCCTCTGCCGCCGCGCGCATGTCGCCCTCATTCGTAATCGAGAGCCCGGTCAGCGCCTCGGCCTCGGGGATATTGGGGGTGATGACGATGGCGATGGGCAGCAGCCGCGCGCGCAGCGTCTCCATCGCGTCATCGGCGAGCAGCCGGCTGCCGGAGGTCGCGACCATCACCGGGTCTGCCACCACGGGCAGGCCCGGCGCGCTGGCCGCGATCTCGTCGCACACCGCCTCGATCGTCGCCACGTCATGCAGCATGCCGGTCTTGATGGCATCGGCGCCGAGATCCTCCAGCACGGAGCGCATCTGCTGGCGGATGAATTCCGGCGCCACGCCCATCACGCCCTGCACGCCCAGCGTGTTCTGCGCGGTCAGCGCCGTGATCGCCGTCATGGCGAAGCCGCCCAGCGCCGTGACCGCCTTGATATCGGCCTGGATGCCCGCGCCGCCGCCGGAATCCGAGCCAGCGCAGATCAGCACCCTCCCCTTCATGCGCCGAGCTTCGCGCGGATCACGCCGCAAAGCGCGTCCATGGACTGGTTCAGCAGATCCTCCTCCTCCGCCTCGACCATGACGCGGATCACGGGCTCGGTGCCGCTCGCGCGGATCAGCACGCGGCCACGGGTGCCGAGCTTTGCCTCCTCCGCGGCGATGGCCGCCTGCACGCCGGCATCCTTCAGCGGCGTGACGCCGGAGAAGCGGATGTTCACCAGCTTCTGCGGCAGCGTGGCGAACCGCCGGCAGACCGCGCTCGCCGGGCGCTTCTCCTCGACCAGCACGGCCAGCACCTGGAGTGCGGCGACCAGGCCATCACCCGTCGTGCCGAAATCGCTGATGATCATGTGGCCCGATTGCTCGCCGCCCAGGTTGCAGCCCAGCTCGCGCATCCGCTCGCCCACATAGCGGTCGCCCACATTGGTGCGGTGCAGGGCGATGTCGCGCGAGGTGAGGAAGCGCTCCAGCCCCATATTGCTCATCACGGTGGCAACCAGGCCGCCGCCCTTGAGCTTGCCCTCGCGCGCCCAGGAATCGGCGATGACGGCGAGGATCTGGTCTCCATCCACCACATGCCCCAGCTCATCCACCAGCACCACGCGGTCGGCGTCGCCATCCAGGGCGATGCCGAGATCGGCGCGGCGTTCGCGCACCAGCTCGGCCAATTGGCCGGGCGCGGTGGAGCCGACACCGCGGTTGATGTTGAACCCATCGGGCGCGACACCCACGCTGACAACCTCGGCCCCCAGTTCCCACAGCACGGTGGGCGCCACCTTGTAGGCCGCGCCATGCGCGCAATCCACGACCAGGCGCAGGCCCTCCAGCGTCAGCCCACGCGGGAAGCTCTGCTTGGCCGCCTCGATATAGCGGCCCGGTGCGTCATCCAGCCGCGAGGCGCGGCCGAGCTTGGCCGGCGAGACCAGGGCGGAGCCGAGGTCCCCCGCCATGAGATCCTCGATCGTCGCTTCCTGCTCGTCGGAGAGCTTCAGCCCATCCGGGCCGAAGAGCTTGATGCCATTATCCTCATGCGGGTTGTGCGAGGCCGAGATCATCACCCCGAGATCGGCGCGCAGCGAGCGCGTCATCATGGCGATGGCGGGCGTGGGCAGCGGGCCCACCAGCACGACGTCGATGCCGGCGGAGACGAAGCCCGCCGTCAGCGCCGGCTCCAGCATATAGCCCGAAAGCCGCGTGTCCTTTCCGATCACCACGCGATGGCGATGGGTGCCGCGGTTGAAGTATTTTCCGGCCGCCTGGCCCAGGCGCAGCGCCGTCACCGCATCCATAGGTGCCTTGTTGGCCGTGCCGCGAATGCCATCCGTGCCGAAGAGCTTTTTCCGCCCCATGGTTGGGATGGGGGCGGTGGTGTTGGTGTCCGGGCTCATGGGCGGCGCCTTCTTTCTGACCATGGCTCGATTGCTACCGCCGCACCGGGATGGACACAATCGCCCACCCGCGCGAGCCTCGCGGGATGAGCACCGCACGCATCCGCGCCGAACAATTCTGCGCCCGCTTCGGCCTGCGCGCGCCGATCCTCCAGGCCCCCATGGCCAGCAGCTCGCCCGTGGCGCTGGGCGTCGCCGTCGCCAATGCGGGTGGCATGGCCGGCCTCGGCGCGTTGCAGATGAGCCCGGCCGAGATCGCCGGCTGGGCGGAAGGCTTCCGCGCCGCCAGCAATGGCGCCTTCCAGATAAACCTCTGGGCGCCCGACCCGCCGCCCCGCCGCGATCCCGCGCATGAGAAGGCGGTGCGCGCCACCCTCGCCACGCTGGGCCCCGAGCCGGCACCGCTGGGCGATGGCCCCTTCCTGCCGGATTTCGCCGCGCAATGCGCGGCGGTGCTGGCGGCGCGGCCGCCCGTGGTCTCCACCATCATGGGCCTGTGGGAGCCGGAATTCGTCGCCGAGTTGAAGGCGCGCGGCATCCTCTGGATCTGCAACGCCACCACCCTCGCCGAGGCGCGCGCTGCCGAAGCCGCGGGAGCGGATGCCGTCATCGCCCAGGGCGCCGAGGCCGGTGGCCATCGCGGCTCCTTCACGCCGGAAGCGGCCGAGGCGCAGCTCATTGGCCTGTTCGCGCTGATCCCGCGCTTCGCCGATGCGCTTTCCATTCCCGTGATCGCCGCCGGCGGCATCATGGATGGGCGGGGCATCGCGGCGGCGCTGACCTTGGGCGCCAGCGCGGTACAGCTTGGGACGGCATTCCTGCGATGCCCTGAAACCGCCCTCGCCCCCGCCTGGGCCGAGGGGCTGGCCGCGACGGCGCCCGAGGATACCGTGCTGACCCGCGCCTTTTCCGGCCGGCTGGCACGCGGCATCGCCAATGACGCGACCCGCGCCTTCGAGAGCCTGGTGCCCGCGCCCTATCCCCTACAGCGTGTGCTGACCACGCCAATGCGGACCGAAGCCGGCAAGGCCAATGACCTCTCGCGCATGCAGGCCTGGGCCGGGCAAGGCGCCGCCATGGCCCGCGCCGAACCCGCGGCCGACCTCACCCGCCGCCTCTGGGCGGAGGCGGAGGCGCTGCTGCCCCCATAGAGGGTCGCCTAAATCTCCAGCATCAGGCTCTCGCCAAACCCTGGCACCCGGAAATCCTGCGCGCCGCGCGCAGCGAGCAGCCGGCGAGGCGGTTCGTCGATGGCTTCCTGCGTCAGCTTGAAGGTGCCGAAATGCATCCCGATGGCAGTGCGCACGCGCAGCTGCGCCTGGGCTTCCACTGCCTGTTCCGGCGTGATGTGGACGGCCTGCATGAACCAGGTGGGCTCATAGGCGCCGATCGGGATCAGCCCCACGCCGAAGCCACCGAAGCTGGCGCCGATCACGTCCAGATGCCCGCCCGCCGCGGTATCGCCGACGAAGATGAAGCGCCCGCCGGATGCGGCCTCGACGGCGAAACCGCCCCAGAGGGCGCGGGCGCGGTCACGGATGCCACGGGCCGAGAAGTGGCGCATGGGCACATAAGTGGCGTGGTGGCCGCCGGGCAGGCCAGCCCCCTCGCCCCAGTTCAGTTCCACGGCGCCGGGGATGCCGTTCTTCGCGAGGAATTCGCTATGACCGAGGCCCGTCAGCAGGCGCGGCTGCCAGCGTGCATACAGGGCGCGCAGGCTGGGCAGATCCAGGTGGTCGTAATGGCCGTGGCTCAGCAGCACGGCGTCAATGCGCGGCAGCGCGTCCAACGCCAGGGCCGGCGGCCGGACGCGCTTCGGGCCCCACCAGGAGAGCGGGCTGCAGCGCTCGGAAAAGATCGGATCGGTGAGGATCGTCGTGCCGTCCGCGAGGCGGATCAGGAAGCTGGCATGGCCAATGAAGGTGAAGGCCGCATGGCCCGCTGGCACCTGCGCCGGCGGCGGCGGCTGGGGCGGGTTGGTGAGGTTCTGCGGCCAGGGCGTGCCCTTGCCCTCCAGCAGCATGCGCGCCACGCGCGGCAGAGCCTGGCCGGCCGGGCCGCCATCGGGGTTGCGAAAGCGGCCCTTGGCGTCGCGGATGGCCGGCGTGATCTTCACCGCATGCTCGTCTTGGCGCGCTCCGGCCATGCGGCGTCATAGCGGGCGCCGCCCACCTCGCCGGCCGTCATTGCCGCCAGGATCTGGCCTGGCGTCGGCAGGTCCGGCACCGCATACGGCTCCCAGAGCTTCGCGCGGATCAGCGCGCGGGCGCATTGGAAATAGATGGTCTCGATGGTGAGGATGGCGATGCTGCGCGGCAGCCGGCCCTCCATCCGGAAGCTTTCGCAGAGCGGGGCATCCGCCGTGATCCGCGCCGTGCCGTTGATCCGCAGCGCATTGCCGGAGCCGGGGATCAGGAACATCAGCGCCACGCGCGGATCGCGGATGATGTTCCGCAGGCTATCAATCCGGTCATTGCCGCGCCGGTCCGGCAGGGCCAGCGTCCGCTCATCCAGGATGCGCACCAGCTGCCCCGGCGCATCGCCGCGCGGCGAGCAATCGGCCCCCTCCGGCCCCACGGTCGCAAGCGCCAGGAAGGGTGCGGCCTCGATGATGCGGCGGTATTCGGGTGTGACGCGCGGCGCCTCCTTCCGCGTCGAGGCTGCGCCCGGCACGCCATAGAGCGCGTGCAGCTCCTCCAGCGTGCCGAGGTATTTCACGCCTTCACCCCCAGCCGCCCGGCCATCTCCTGGATGAACTGCCAGGCCACGCGCCCTGAGCGCCCACCCCGCGTGACCGACCATTCGACCGCCGCCGCATGCAACTCCTCCTGCGTGATCGGCAGGGCCATGGCGCCCGCATAGCCGTCGATCATCGCGAAGAAGGTGTCCTGGTCGCAATTGTGGAAGCCGACCCAGAGGCCGAAGCGGTCCGACAGCGAGACCTTCTCCTCCACCGCCTCGCCCGAATGGATGGCGGTGCTGCGCTCATTCTCGATCATGTCGCGGGACATGAGGTGGCGGCGGTTGGAGGTGGCGTAGAACAGCACATTGGCGGGCCGCCCCTCGATCCCGCCATCCAGCACCGATTTCAGCGCCTTGTAATCGGAATCTTCCTTCTCGAAGGAGAGGTCGTCGCAGAAGACCAGCGCCCGCCGCTCCTGCCCGCGCAGGTGGCCCAGCAGGTCGGGCAGGGTGCGGATATCCTCGCGATGGATTTCGATCAGCGCGAGCGAGCCCGGGTGCAGCCGGTTCGCCTCGGCATGGGCGGCCTTGACCAGGGAGGATTTCCCCATCCCGCGCGCACCCCAGAGCATGGCGTTGTTGGCCGGCAGCCCGCGGGCGAAGCGCAGCGTGTTCTCCAGGATGATCTCCTTCTGCCGGACGACGCCCTGGAGCAGGATGATGTCCACCCGGCTCACCTTCGGCACGGGGGTCAGCTCGTTGCGCGCGGGGTGCCAGACGAAGGCATCCGCCCCCTCCAGGCTGGGCGGCGGCGCGGGCGGCGGGGCCAGGCGTTCCAGGGCGGTGGCGATGCGGGCGAGGAGTTCGTTGTCCATGGAAGGGCTTCAAGCGCCGGATCGCGGTTGACGCAAGCCTTCCGGCAGTTCATCTGCCGCGCATCCTTTTAACTCTGCGAGGCCCGATGCTCATCTCCCCCGCCTATGCCCAGGACGCCGCCGGCGCGGGCGCGATCGTCATGCAGCTTCTGCCGCTGCTGCTGATCTTCGTCGTCTTCTACTTCCTGCTGATTCGCCCCCAGCAGAAGAAGATGAAGGAGCACAAGGCCATGCTGACCAGCCTGAAGCGCGGCGACCGCGTGATCACGGCGGGCGGCATCCTCGGCGAGATCAAGTCGGTCAAGGAAGGCTCGGACGAGGTCGAGATCGAGATTGCGACCAATGTGCGCGTGACCGTCGTGCGCGGCACCATCGGCAGCGTGATCCGGCCCGAGGCTGCCAACGACGCCAAGGGCTGAGCGGCCATGGCGCGCGGCGGCCGGTGCGAAAATGATCCGGCCGCCAACGGCGCGCGGGGCTGACGCCATGCGGTTGCGGTTCGTCGAAACGCCGCAACTTACCATCGCCGTGGAGGAGCACGGGCCTGAGGAGGGCCCGGTGATGATCCTGCTGCACGGCTTTCCCTATGCGGCGCGCTGCTATGCTGGCGTCGTTCCGCTGTTGCCCGGGTATCGGGTGCTGGTGCCCCACCTGCGCGGCTATGGGCAGACGCGGCTGCGGCCGGGCGTGCTGCGCTCCGGCGCGCAGGGGGCGCTTGGGGCGGATCTGCTGGCGCTGATGGACGCGGCTTCCATCCCTTCGGCCATTCTCGCCGGCTATGATTGGGGCGGGCGCGCCGCCTGCGTGGTGGCGGCGCTGCATCCCGAACGCTGCGCGGGGTTGGTCACCTGCACCGGCTACAACATCCAGGACATCGCCCGCGCCAACGAGCCGCAACCGCCCGAGCGGGAGATGCGGCATTGGTATCAATTCTACCTCCATGGCGAACGCGGCGCCCGGGGCCTCGCGCAGAACCGGGCGGCCTTCGCGCGGCTGCTCTGGCAGCTCTGGTCGCCGGAATGGCGGTTTTCCGAGGAGGAATTCACAGCCAGCGCGGCGCATTTCGAGAATGAGGATTTCGTGGCGGTGGTGCTGCACTCCTACCGCCACCGCTTCGGGCTGGTCGCGGGCGATCCCGCGCATGAAGATTTCGAGACGAGGCTGGCGCCATTGCCGCCGATCACCATCCCCGCCATCGACCTGCACGGTCTGGCCGATGGCGTGAATCCGCCCGGCCCCAATGCCTCACCCCGCTTCACCGGCCGGTTCGAGCGGCGACTGCTACCGGGCATCGGCCACAACCCGCCGCAGGAAGCGCCTGAAGCTTTCGCCCGAGCCCTTCTCGACCTCAGCGTATGAAAAAGGGCGCGGCCCTCGCGGACCGCGCCCCTTTCATGTCGCGCCGGAAGCTTAGGCGCTCTGGCCCGTGCTCAGCCCGCCCTGGTCCATCAGGCTCTCCACCACGGACCAATCCACGAGCTTGTTCAGGAAGTTGTCCAGGTAGTTCGGACGCACATTACGGAAGTCCAGGTAATAGGCGTGCTCCCACACATCCACGCCCAGGATCGGCGTGCCCTCGCCGGTGGCGACCGGGTTGGAGCCGTTCGGCGTCTTCGTCACCTTCAGCTTGCCGTCGGCGCCGATGATCAGCCAGGCCCAGCCCGAGCCGAACTGCGTCACGCCAGCCTGCTTGAAGGCCTCCTTGAAAGCGGCGAGGCCACCGAGGTCACTGTCGATCTTCGCGGCGAGCTTGGCCGGCAGCTTGTCGCCACCGCCATTGGGGCTCATCACCTGCCAGAACAGCACGTGGTTCCAATGCTGGCCGGCCTGGTTCAGCACGGGCAGGCCATCGGCGCCCGCCTTGCCGGCCTCGGCCACGATCGTCTCCAGCGACTTGCCGGCCAGGCCCTTGCTCTCGATCAGGCCGTTCAGCGCCGTCACATAGGCATTGTGGTGCTTGCCGTGATGCAGCTCCAGCGTCTCCTGGCACATGCCCTGGGCGGCAAGGGCGGAGGTGGCGTAGGGGAGCGGGGGAAGGCTGAAGGCCATGGCGTTTTCTCCAGGAGATGTGGATCAGTGCTGCGCAGCTAAGCAGCGCAGCGCCCAGCGTCAACCGCAGGGCGGCGCTTTCCCGCCCCGCCTCGGCCTCAGGCGGCCCTGATCCGGGCGACGAAGCTGCCCACCTCCCGCTTCAGCTGATCCGCCTCGCGCGAGAGGCCGCCCGCCGCGGTCAGCAGGTGCCCCGCCGCCGCCCCGGTCTCGCCCGAGGCCTCGTTCACGCCGGCGATGTTGCTCACCACCTCCTGCGTGCCGGCGGCGACACTTTGCACGCTGCGGGCGATCTCGCGCGTCGCGGCACCCTGCTGGTCCACGGCGGAGGCGATCCCGGTGGCGATCTGGTTCATCTCGCCAATGGTCTCGCCAATGGCATGAATGGCGGTGACGGAAGCTGCCGTCGCCGTTTGCATCTCCTGCACCTTGGCGCCGATCTCCTGAGTGGCCTTCGCGGTCTGCGCGGCCAGCTGCTTCACCTCGCCCGCGACCACGGCGAAGCCCTTTCCGGCATCCCCAGCCCGCGCCGCCTCGATCGTGGCGTTCAGGGCCAGCAGGTTGGTGCGCGCGGCGATGTCGTTGATCAGTCGCACCACCGCGCCGATCTCCTGCGCGGCGGCGCTGAGGCCCTGCACCCGGCCATTCGTGTCCTCGGCCTGTTCCACCGCGCGGCGGGCGATGTCGTTGCTGGCCGAGACCTGCCGGGCGATCTCGCCCACCGTCGCGGCCAGTTCCTCGCTGGCGGCGGCCACCGTCTGCACATTGCCGGCCGCCTCCTCGGTCGCGCCGCGAACGATGACGGCCTGGCCCGTGGTGCGCTCCGCGATCCGCGCGAGGGATTGGGCCGAGGCCTCCATCTCCACCGAGGCCGAGGCGACATTCTCCACGACGCCGCCAATGCTCGCCTCGAAGGCATCGGCCATCTGGTTCATGGCGGCCTGCTTCTCGGCCCGGGCGCTGGCGGCCAGGCGCTCCGTCTCCTGCTCCAGGCGCCGCATCGCCAGCGCATTCTCCTTGAAGATCTGCACCGCGGCGGACATGGCGCCGATTTCGTCGCGACGGCCCTGGGCGGGAATTTCGGTCTCCAGGCGGCCTTGAGCCAATTCGCTCATCGCGGCCGTCATGGCGTTGATCGGCCGGGCGATGCCGCGGGCGATCAGCAGGCCGATGACGAGGGTGGCCAGGAACGCCGCGAGCGAAAAGCCGAGCAGTCGGAGCACACCCTCGCGGGAAGCGGCGACGATGTCGGTCCGGTCCAGGATCAGTTCGGCCACGGCCATGGGGCGGCCCGCATGGTCCAGCAGCGGCACGGCAAAGGCGGCAACATGCCGCTCGCCCGACGCTGAAGTGACGGGCGGCGTGGGGCCGGCGAGCCCCTGACGCAGCACCCCGGACTCCAGAAAGCCCTGCCCGATGGTGCCGGCGACGCGCGCCATCCGGCCCTCGCGCTCAGCATGGACGATCAGGTCCGCGTTCACCGAGGCCTTGATGCGCTGGAGGAACTCATCATTCGCGAGCGACTGGCCGAAGACCGCACCGATCGGCCGCCCCTCGCGCAGGATGGGAACGGCCGAGGCAAAGACCAGGCCCTGGGCCGCGACGGTGACACCACGCGCGGTCCGTCCGGCGAGTGCGGCCATCACGTCGCCCCGGCGCTGGGAGA
Organism: Roseococcus sp.; assembly: GCF_019747315.1. Classification (GTDB taxonomy): domain Bacteria; phylum Pseudomonadota; class Alphaproteobacteria; order Acetobacterales; family Acetobacteraceae; genus Roseococcus. The sequence goes on from NZ_JAIEQY010000215.1 coordinate 22,355, forward strand.
TGTCCACGGGGGCGGCCATCGTCTCATGGGCCCGGTATTGCAACAGCCCCGGCGGCGTGGCCACGCCGAAGGTGGAAATCTGCCGCTCGGCCAGCAGGGCGCGATAGACCGGGGCCAGGATCGCTTCCATGGCGGCGCGATCGATCTCCCGCACGGCTTGGACCAGCCGCGAATCCGCCGCGAGGCCAATGGCGAGGCTTTCGAGCCGCAGCAGCTCTGTGTCAAAGGTGGAGCGCGTGGCGGCCATGACCCGCGCGGCCGCCGTTTCCAGCGCCTGCTCCTCCTGCTGCGTCTTCTGCACCATGGCGAGGCTGATGATGCCCGCCGCGACGAGGCCGGCAATCCCGGCGAAGGTCAGCATGAGGCGCGACCTGAGCGAGTGGAATTTGTGCACGGGGCTTCCTCCTTCCTTGCCAGCATGCCGGTGCCAAATGGACGATCCCTGAACAAAGGGCCGCCGCCGCTTGCATGCCGCAGCGCTTGGCGGCATGGGCTTGCCCGTGCCAGATCTCTCCGCCTGCGGCGCCATCGCCCGCCGCCACGACCCGGACCGCTTCTTCTGCGCTCTCTTCGCACCCCCCGCGAAGCGCGAGGCGCTGTTCACCCTCATCGCCTTCAATCATGAGCTCGCCCGCGCGCGGGAGGCCGCCACCATCCCGCTGATCGCCCTGATGCGCCTGACCTGGTGGCGCGAGGCGGTGGAGCAGGCCGCCCAGGGCCATGCCGCGCGCCAGCATGAGGTGGCCGGCCCCCTCAACGCCGCGATCCGGGCCGGACAGCTGGACGCCCAGAGCCTCATCGCCATGGCCGAGGCGCGGGAGATGGAGGCTGACGAAGAAGGCATCGCCAGCACGGCCGCCCTGCATGCCTATCTGCGCGGTACGGCAGGCGGCTTCGCCGTCGCGGCCGGGCGGTTGCTGGAAGCGCCTGCGGCCCAGCTGCCGGCGCTGCAACAGGCGGGGCTGCTCTATGGCCTGGCTGGCGTGCTGCGCGCCGTGCCGGCCCTCGCCGCCCAGGGGCGCTGCCTGCTGCCGCGTGAGCTGATCGCCCCCGAGGCGGTGGTTGCGGCGCCGGAGATCGCCGCGCCCGTGATCCGCCAGCTCGCCGCCGAGGCGCCGCCAGCACCCGAGCTGGCCGGGCTGCCGCGCGGGGCACGGGCCGCCGCCCTGCCCTGGGTGCTGGCCCGGCGCGACCTTCGCCGCCTGGCCCGAGGGCAAGCGGCCCCTCGCGATGTCATGGACCGGCTGGCGGTGACCTTCGCGGCGCTTCGCTGAACCGCCCCGGCCCCACCAGCGGGCTCACCAGGGCGGCGCCGTATACTCGATCTTGAGCTCCGGGGTCTGGTTACCCAGCGGCGAGGCCTGGCCGGGCCCTTCGGCGACCCGGACGCGGGCCGTCTTCTGCCGCACCACCGAATAAAGCGCCTCGACCGTCGTGATCTCGACCGGAATGCCGGCGGCGAGGCCGGAGGGGTCGAGGCCCCAGACGCTCACGATCTCCCCTGGGCGGGCCGCATTGCCGGTCGAGATCGCGACATGCGCCATGCGGTTGAAGAAGACGATGTCGCCGGCGGATGGGGTGGGGGTATGGGCGGCGGGGTCATAGGTTCCCCAAATCCAGCTGCCCTTCAGGAGGGAGTCCCAGGATTTGTTGTTGGTCCAATGCTCGCGATACAGGCCGATGAGGGCCTTGGGCGTGATCGCGCCGGCGCAGACGGCGGCATACATCGGCAGTTCGTAGCAAACCATCAGCGTCGCCGCCGAAGGCGTCGGTGGCATGGGCGGGTTTGCGTTGTTCTTGTTGGCCTCGTACCAGAGCTTCAGCGAGCTGGCCGGCTCATGATTGGTCCAGGTGACGCTGATGCCGGTCGTGGCCCAGGCTTTGGCCCAGTTGCAGACCCGAAGTGCCGCCGTCATGTCCTGCCGCTTCCTTCCAGCATATCTTGGGTCCGCGGGGAAGCCGCTGCGGATGTTGCCGGGCCTGCATCAAGGGCGGCACATCACGCCCTGCTTCCCGCAGAACGAGCATCACTCCTATGTCATGCAACCGGAGAATGTCGAGGGCATTGCGCTGGCTGGCGCTCCATTGCGCCGATATCGTATGGAGGAGTAACGAAATCATGCCATATTCAGGGTGCAGAAGCCGGTTCGTTCGGATCAGGTGAACCATGGCGCGTTATCTTGTTTCAGGCGGAGCCGGCTATGTCGGCAGCCATCTTGTCCTCACCCTGCTCGATGCGGGGCATGAGGTGGTGGTGGTGGATGACCTTTCCACCGGGCACCGCGGCGCCGTGGCGCCGGGGGCCACCTTCATCCAGGCGAGCCTGGCCGAACGCCGACGCCTCGATGAGATCTTCGCGGCGTGGAAATTCGACGCGGTCTTTCATCTCGCCGCTCTCTCCCTGGTGGGCGAGAGCATGCAGCAGCCGCTGCGCTATTGCCGCGAGAACCTCTCGAACAGCGTGAACCTGGCCGAGGCGGCAGTGAAGGGCGGTTGCCTGAAATATGTCCTCTCCTCCACCGCCGCGGTCTTCGGCGTGCCCAAATCCGTGCCCATCACGGAGGAGGCCGAGACCAGCCCGGTCAATCCCTATGGCCTCTCCAAGCTGATGATGGAGCAGGCGCTGGCCTGGGCCGAGAATGCGCATGGCCTGCGTTCCGCCTCGCTGCGCTATTTCAACGCGGCCGGCGCCGACCCCTTCGGCCGCGCGGGCGAGGATCATGAGCCCGAGACTCATCTGATCCCGCGCGCCATCCTCGCCACCCTGGGCAAGCTGCCGCCGCTGCATGTCTTCGGCACGGATTACGACACGCCCGATGGCACGGCCGTGCGTGACTATGTGCATGTGATGGACCTGGCGGCGGCGCATATCGCCGTGCTGCCGCGGCTCGACCAGGGCTCGGTGCGCTACAATCTCGGCAATGGCGCGGGGCATTCGGTGCGCCAGGTCATGGCCGCGATCGAGCGGGTCTCGGGTCGCCAGGTGCCGCATGAGAACGGCCCACGCCGCGCGGGCGACCCACCGGCGCTGGTCGCTTCCTCGGCCCTCATCCGCGCGGAGACGGGCTGGCGGCCACGCCACGCCTCCCTGGATGACATCGTGCGCACCGCCTGGGAGTGGCATGTGGCGCATCCCGAAGGCTATGGGGTGCGCGAGGCGGCCTAGCCTGGTGCTGAGGCGCGATCATGTCAGATCAGCCGCGCCTCGAAGGGCGGCAGGAAATCCGGCGCCTCGAACTCCAGGACCCAGAGATCGGGGTCGCGCTTCACCTGGCGCTCCACATAGGCATCGGCGGTGGCCGGCGGCACCGGCCCCTCGCCTGTGCCGCGCACCCAGGCCGGCCGGCTTTCGGCATCGCGCGCCTGGGCGAGCACGACCTGGCCCTCGCGCCCGTTCAGCACGCAGAGGAGCCCACCCGAATCGGGGTCGCCCCGACGCAGCACCGCGGCGGGACGCCCCGCCATGTCCGACATCCGGATCGCCATCGCGACCCAGATATGCGCCTTCACCCTTGCATCCATGCGGCCTGCGTTACGCGCTGGCAGTGGCTTGCCGCAAGCCCCGCCCCCGGGGCACATAGGGGAAGGATTTTTCCCGGAGCGGAAGATGGACGCGAAGAAGCTGACCGAGGGCCAAAGGGCCTATGAGGCGAAGCGGGCCGCCAAGGCCGGCATGAGCCTGGAGGCCTGGCTGCGCGACAAGGAAAAGCGCGCCAAGGCCGAGGCGGCCGAATCCGCCAAACTGACCGTCCCGGAAGCGCCGAAAAAGCCGGGCTTCTTCGCCCGGCTGCTGGAGCGGGCGCAAAAGCCGCTCTGATATCGGGCGCGCGGCGAGAAGGGCTGCAACCGGAGGCGCCGCGGAACGCTCATAGGGGGTCGTACGGAGACCCTCCCTTGGCTTCAGCCCGCCCGCGATGAGCGCACCACACATCAACCGCATCGCCACGGCTGTCCCGGCGCATGAGGTCCACTCCGCTTTCCGGGCCTTCGCCGGGCACCAGATGGAAGAAGCGCGCATGCAAACCATGTTCGCGCGCCTCGCGGAGAAATCGCAGATCGACGGCCGCCGATCGGTGCTGGAGCCCCTGGCGGATGGCACCGGCACAGCCTGCGGCTTCTACCGCCTGGACCGCTTCCCCGGCACCGCCGCGCGCATGGCGCGCTACGAAACCGAGGCGCCGGCCCTGGCAGAACGTGCCTGCCTGGCCCTCGGGCTCGAACGGGAGGGCGCCTCGGTCACCCATCTTGTCCTGGCGACATGCACCGGCTTCGCCGCACCCGGGCTGGATCACTGGCTGATGCGACGCTTCGGCATGGCGGGCAGCGTGGAGCGCAGCATCGTCGGCTTCATGGGCTGCCAGGCCGCCATTAATGCGCTCAAGCTGGCATCGCACATCGCGCGCGGGGATCCGGGCGCGAAGGTGCTGGTCGTGAACCTGGAACTGTGCAGTCTCCACATGCAGCCGGCGCGCGACATGGAGGCGCTGCTCTGCGCGCTGCTTTTCGGTGATGGCTGCTCGGCCGCGCTGGTCAGCCAGGAGCCGCAAGGCCTGCGCATGGATGGCTTCCACGCGGCGCTGCTGCCCGAGGCCGCACACCAGATCACCTGGCGAATTGGCGATGGCGGCTTCGACATGACGCTCTCCGGCCTCGTGCCGCTCACCCTGGCACGGGCCCTGCCGGATCAGTCGGTGGCGATCCGTGGTGGCGTGCCGCTGGAGGAGATCGCGCATTGGGCGGTGCATCCTGGCGGGCGTTCGGTGCTCGATGCCGTGGCGCATGGGCTGGAATTGCCGGCGGGTGCCCTGGATGTCAGCCGGGCCGTCCTGCGGGAATTCGGCAACATGTCCTCCACCACGGTGATGTTCGTGCTGGAGCGGATGATGCGCGGCATGGCGGCCGGCGCGCGTGGCTGCGCGCTGGCCTTCGGGCCTGGCCTTTCGGCCGAGACCATGCGCTTCACGGCCGCCTGATGCCCGGCCAGCGCTCCCGCGAGGCGGAATGGATGGACGACCCCGAGGCCGAGGGCTTCGACGCGGCCCTGGAGGGGCTGGAGCGCATCAACCGGCTGAGCCTGGCCGCGCAGCCCGTGCTCCGCTTCCTCGACCGCGTGGCGGCGCGGCATCCGGGACCCCTCACCATCCTCGATGTGGGCGCAGGCGGGGGCGACATGCTGGCGCGGATCGCCGCCTGGGCCGCGGACCGCGGCGTGGAGGTGCGCCTCACCGGGCTGGACCGCAGCCCGGCCTCGGCCCGGCATGCGGCGGAGCGAGGCGTACCCGCGGAATGGATCACCGCGGACCTCTTCGAGGTGAGCGGGAGCTATGATGTGGTGCTGTGCAGCCTCTTCGCGCACCACCTGGAGGATGTGGCGCTGGTGCGGTTTCTTCGCTGGCTGGAGGCGCGGGCCCGGCTGGGCTGGCTGATCTCGGACCTGCATCGCCACTGGCTGCCCTGGGGCTTCGTCTGGGGCGCGGTGCGGCTGTTGCGGATGCCGCCCATGGTGGTGCATGACAGCACCATCTCCATCGCGCGCGGCTTCACCCGCGCCGATTGGCGGCGGCTGCTCGGCAAGGCGGGCGTCACGGCGCAGATCGCCTGGGCCTTCCCCTTTCGCTGGCAGGTGGGGGTTGTCCGCAGCCCAGCACCGGCATGATGGAGGTGGCGGTGATCGGCGCGGGACCGGCCGGCTGCGCCGCCGCCATCACATTGGCGCGAGCAGGGCGCGGCGTGCTGCTGCTGGAGCGCGCGGCCCACCCGCGCGAGAGTGTCTGCGGCGAATTCCTGGGCGAGGATGCCAGCGCACTGCTGGCCGGGCTCGGTGTCGATCCCGTCGCGCTGGGGGCGGTGCCGATCGCGGGGGTGCGGGCCGGTGCCGGGGCGCGCGAGGCCGCCTCCCCCCTGCCCTTCCGAGCGCATGGGCTGCCCCGCCGCCTGCTGGATGACGCCCTGCGGGAGGCGGCGCGGCGGCACGGCGTGCAGGTGATCACCGGCGTGACCGTCCAGGGCGCCCGGCCGCAGGGTGAGGGCTGGCGCATCGAGGGCGGCGGCGTGGGCCTGCGGGCGCGGGATATCATCCTGGCGACAGGCAAGCACGCGCTGCGCGGGCATGCGCGGCGGGCCGCGGTCGGCGCGGTCGGCATCAAGCTGCATCTGGAAGGGCTGGACCTGCCACCCGAGACCGCGCTGCTGCGCTTCGAGGGCGGCTATGCCGGCCTGCAGCCCGGACCGGATGGCAGGGCCAATCTCTGCGCGGCGCTGGTCGGGCCCATCCCGCGCGATGCCGCCTCCATGATTGCGCGCGTCGCCGCTGGATCAGCCCTCGCGGCGCGGCTGCTGCGCCCGGCCCGGCCCGTCTGGGCGCGGCCGCTCGCCGTTGCAGGGGTTCCCTATGGCTTTGTCCATCGGGGCGGCGTTTCGGGGGTGTATCGCGTGGGGGACCAGGTCTCGGTCATCCCGAGCTTCGTGGGCGATGGCATGGCCATGGCGCTGGCCTCGGGCGAGGGCGCGGCCCGCGCTCTGCTGGCAGGCGAGGGAGCCGGCGCCTGGCACGCCGCCTGGCAGCGGCGCAGCGCGCGGCAAATGCGGGTCGCCTCGGCCGGGGCCTGGCTGATGCGATCCGCGCCAGGGGTGTTCCTGCGCGTGATCGGCAATTCCTGGACCGCGGGCTTGGCAGCAAGGCTGACGCGGGTGGACCGGGGCTAGGCGTCCACTGCCTCGGCGTCCAGGCTTGCCGCATTGTCCTGGATGAACTTGAAGCGCAGTTCCGGCCGGCGCCCCATCAGCGCCTCCATCAGATCGGCCGTCTTCGCGCGATCCTCGGGCGGCAGCACAACCTTCAACAGCACGCGGTTCTTTGCACCCATGGTGGTTTCCTTGAGCACCTGCGCGGGCATCTCGCCCAAGCCCTTGAAGCGGCTGACCTCGACCTTCTGATTGGCCTTGAAGTGCTTCTTCAGCTGGCGCTCGCGGTCCCGGTCATCCATGGCATAGACGCTCTTGCCGCCGGCCTGCAGGCGAAACAGCGGCGGCTGCGCGAGGTAGAGGCGCCCCTGCCGCACCAGCTCCGGCGTTTCCTTGTAGAAGAAGGTCATCAGCAGGGCGGCGATATGGGCGCCATCCACATCGGCATCCGTCATGATGATGACGCGGCCGTAGCGCAGCTTGGCGATATCGAATTTCTCGCCGACGCCGCAGCCCAGCGCCTCGATCAGATCCTTCAGCTCCTGGTTGCCGCGCAGCTTCTCGGCGCTGGCACTGGCGACGTTCAGGATCTTGCCCCGCAAGGGCAGCACGGCCTGGGTCTCGCGATCCCGCGCCTGCTTGGCGGAGCCGCCCGCGCTGTCACCCTCGACGAGGAAGATCTCCGTCCCCTCACTGCTCTCGCGCGAGCAGTCGGTCAGCTTGCCGGGGAGGCGCAGCTTGCGCGTCGCGGTCTTGCGCGGCGTCTCCTTCTCGGCGCGTCGGCGCAGACGCTCATCAGCACGCTCGATGGCGAAGGCGAGAAGGTTGTCGGCGCTGGCGGGGTCACTGCCCAGCCAGAGGTCGAAGCGGTCGCGGATGGCCAACTCCGTGAGCCGTTGCGCATCGGCATTGGTCAGCTTGTCCTTGGTCTGACCCTGGAAATGCGGGTCCCGGATGAAGATGCTGAGCATGCCGGCCATGCCGGAGAAGATATCCTCGCCCGTGACGGTGGCGGCGCGCTTTTCCTTCTTCATATCGCCATAGGCGCGCAATCCCTTGGCCAGCGCCATGCGCAGCCCGGCCTCATGCGTGCCGCCCTGCGGCGTGGGGATGGTGTTGGCGTAGGTGGAGAGGAACCCCTCCCCCTGCTCCAGCCAGGTGATGGCGTATTCGCAGCGCCCCGCCCCATCGGGGAATTCCGCGGTATCGGCGAAGGGCGCAGGCACCACCGAGGGGCGGCCCTCCACGGCGGTGGCCAGATAGTCGGAAAGGCCGCCCGGAAAATGCAGCACCGCCTCGGCCGGCGTGTCGCTGCCCGCGACCAGCGCCGGGTCGCATTTCCACCGGATTTCGACGCCGCGGTAAAGATAAGCCTTGGAGCGGCAGAGCTTGAACAGCCGCTCCGCGCGGAAGGCGAGCGCGCCGAAGATTTCCGGGTCCGGCTTGAAGCGCAGCAGCGTGCCGCGGCGGTTGCGCACCTCACCCTCGCGCTTGAGCTTGGTGGTGGGCTTGCCGCGCGCATAGGTCTGGCGGAACAGCTCGCCGCCGCGGGCGACCTCGACCTCCAGGGCCTCGGAGAGTGCATTCACAACGGAACTGCCCACGCCATGAAGGCCGCCCGAGGTCTCGTAGGATTTGCCGGAGAACTTCCCGCCCGAGTGCAGTGTGGTCAGGATCACTTCAAGGGCGGAAAGCTTCGGGAATTTCGGATGCGGGTCCACCGGGATGCCGCGCCCATTGTCGCGCACCGAGACCCAGTTGCCGGCCTCCAGCACCAGGTCAATGCGGTCGGCATGGCCGGCGACGGCCTCGTCCATCGCATTGTCCAGCACCTCGGCGGCCAGGTGATGCAACGCATTCTCATCGGTGCCGCCGATATACATGCCGGGCCGGCGCCGGACGGGCTCGAGCCCTTCCAGAACCTCGATATCGGCGGCGTTGTAGCTGGAGGCGACGGCCTTGCCGCCGCGCCCCGCGAAGAGGTCGTTCATGATGTGTTCGCTGTCCCTGAAGCCGGACCATACAAGGGCGTGCGAGTCCTTCGCAAGCTTGGCGCAAGCTCGGCGCATGCTTGGCACGAGACGGGCGGCGAGGCTCAAAGCATGGCGAGCGCCAGGACGGCGAGGCCCAGGGCGCGGCCGAGCCGCGAGGCGGGGCGCAGCCCCAGCAGGGCGGGAAGCAGCAGAGTCCAGAGGGAGCCTAGCATCATGACCAGTTCGCCCTCGGGCGGCGCGAGCCCGAGCGTGGCGCTCCAGAGCAGGCTGACATTGCGGACCGCGCCGCCCAGCGCAAAGCCGGCCAGCATCCCCCTTGCGGCCACCGCCGCCGCCAGCAGTCCGAGGCCGGCGCCGACGCTGGAGGCGAGGAGGAGGCCCTGCATCGCCTCGGCCAGGGCCGCCAGCGGCAGGCCGATGCGCGGCAGCCCCGCCGCGACCGAGAGCGAAATGCCGCACAGCGCCAGCACACCAAGGCCGCGCATCGGCCGCACCAGGCGAATGCGCCGCGCCTCGCCCATGCCGCGGCGGAGTGCGTAGCCGAGGAGCGCCGGCAGGCCCACCATCAGCATCACGCGCAGGAAAAGCGACTGGGCGCCTATCACGGTGCCATCCAGCACCAGGGCCGCGATCAGCGGCGCGGTCAGCGGCAGGGCAAAGAAGCAGACAAGCTGCGTCAGCAGCAGCGGCCGCACCGGCAGGCGCAACAGCGAGGCGACCAGCGCGGCCCCCCCGGCCGCCGGGCAAGCCGCGACCAGCACCAACCAGCCCCCCGCCGCGCCCATCCCCATGGCGACGGCGAGGCCATGGATCACGACAGGCGTGAGGATCAGGTTGGTCGCGGCCAGCAGCAGCACGGGCGGCCATTCCCGCGCCTCGATGCGCCCTGGCTCGGCGAGGCCCACGCTCATCGCCAGCAGCACGATGACGCAGGGCACCAGCACCGCCTGGCCCATCAGCGCGAGCGGCGGCAGGAGAATGCCGGCCAGGAAGAGCACGGGCGGCGCGAAGAGCCCAAAATCGCCGATGCGGGCCATGACCGGCAGGAGGGGCCTCACGGGTCGCGGCCCAGCAGGCTCGCCGCGAAGAAGCCGGCCACCTCGGCGGCGGAGAGGGCGGCCATCGCGGGCCAGGCCTCGGCCCGCACCCGTCCGGCGCCATCGGGGCGGGGCAGCATGGCATGGCCCTCACCGGCGAAGGCCGGCCGGTCCCAGGCATAGGTCGCGCCGGCCAGGACCCGCAGGCGCAGCGTGGCGCCTGAGCGGCTGAGGGCGGCCACGAACGAGACGCAGGCCGCCCCTTCATTCGCCGGGTCGGCGTCGCCATGCATCAGCAGCACGGCCTGGCCCGGCATGGCGGCGGGCGCCATGGCCGCACAGCCCGGATACAGCAAGGCGCGCGCGGTGACCCGCTCGGGCAGGGTGGCCACCTGCCGAGCGCCAAGGCCAAAGCCCAGCAGGCCCAACCGCTCGCCCAGCACGCGCGGATGGCGGGCAAGGACGGCCAGCACCGCCTCAAGCGCATCGCCAGGCAGGCTTGTCATCTCCAGCACGGCGAGGCCAGCGCCCAGCAGCTGGTCGAGATAAAGCGAGGCGCGGCCATCCGGCACCTCGCCATCGGCCAGGACGAGGATGGCGGGGCTTCGCCGGTCGGGCGCGCCGGGAGGCAGGACGAGGGTGCCGGAGGCCCCGCCGGCGATGAACGCCTCGACCTCCTCTTGCGGCTCGAGCGGCGCCTCGCGCGCGGCTGCGGGCGGCGGCGGCAGCAGCATCAGCGCGGCAGCGATCGCGCACATGCCGAAACGACGGTTGAACCTTGGGGCGCGGCGCAAGGGCATCTGGGTCATCGGCAGGCTCCTGGTCGGTGGGGCCGTTATGGTCGGGCCATGCGTCTCCATGCGGTGCGCTGCGTCACATCTTGGTGGGGTAAGGCTGGGGCATGTCGCAGGGCGCTGGTCATCAGCCTCCGCGTCGTGGCCGGGCTGCCCTTTCGCGTGATCCGGCCGAATCTTGCATTGATCGAGGCGCCGCGGGTGGCGCCGCTGCGCGCCATGGGCTGGTCCGAGCGAGCCGACTGACGCGGCACGGCGATCGGTGCCCTGGGTCACCGCCGGCACCTGCGCCGGCCGGCAAAACTTGAGCCCACCGCGAGTTCCGGAGCCCCCATGACAGCCGCGAGGACGAAGAGGCGCGCGATTTCCCCGCGCCATGGCAGAGTGCGCGTCAAGAATTCGCCCGACGAGCCCTGCACCATGGATGACCTGAGCCGGTTCGGCTTTTTCCGCCCCTTCCCCGCCGGCGCGCTGGAGGCGCTTGCCGCCGTCGCGCGCTGGCGCGGCTTCGAGCCCGGTCAGACGGTGTTGGAGGCCGGGGATCCCGCGCGCGACGTCTTTTTCATCGCGGAGGGTGAGGTCCGCATCCTCACCCGCGGCAGCGGCGGGCATGAGATCATCCTGAACGAGCTTGGCCCGGGGGAGTTCTTCGGCGAGATCGCGGCCATTGACGGCGGCCTACGCTCGGCCGGCGTGGTGGCCCTGACCCGGGCGCGGGTCTGCGTTATCGCTGCCGCGCCCTTCCTGCGCTTCGCCCTCTCGACGCCCCAGGCTTCGCACCATGTCATGCGGCTGCTGGCCGGCCTGGTGCGGGAGAAGGATGCGCGGCTGCTGGAACTGACCGTGCTGCCGGTGCGCCCACGTCTCATAGCGCTGCTCCTGCGGCTCGCCCGCCCCCGGGAGGCTGGCGGCGTGGTTGTCTCGCCGCCCCGGCCGCATCACGAGTTGGCCGCCCGGATCGGCACACGGCGGGAGGTGGTCTCGCGGATCCTGGGCGCGCTGGGACGGGAAGGACTCGCCCAGGCCGCGCGCGGCGGGCTGGTGCTGCCACGGCCCGATGCCCTGCGCGCAGAGCTCGACTCCGCCTGGCGTTCAGCGCCGGGCGGCTAGACTCGTTTCACATCATGCGTAGATATCCGGAGTTTGCGAGGTAGTTGGCGCATTCTTGTGCTGAGAAGCGT
>NZ_JAIEQY010000400.1 GCF_019747315.1 Roseococcus sp.
GGCTCAGGGCTTGCCCGGCTCCGGGCTCAGCAGGGCCAGCTTGCCGGGCTTGTCCTTCCACTCCTCCGCATCGGCGGGCGCCTCACCCTTGCGGGTGATGTTCGGCCAGGCCTGGGCATAGTTGCGGTTGAGCTCGACCCAGGCGGTCGCCTTGTCGTCACTGTCGGGCAGGATGGCCTCAGCCGGGCATTCGGGTTCGCAGACGCCGCAATCGATGCACTCATCCGGATGGATGACCAGCATGTTCTCGCCGACATAGAAGCAGTCCACCGGACAGACTTCCACACAATCCATGAATTTGCACTTGATGCAGTTTTCGGTGACGACATAGGTCACGAAGGCAGCTCCCGATTGCGGCGGACAGGCCAAGAATTGGCGCCGTCAGGCCGGATTGACAAGCCGCGGCGGGGATCATTCCGCGAGCGGTACTTCCTCATACAGCATCCGCGCCTCGGCCGGCGGGCCGCGTCGGGTGCCGAGTTCCAGCACCCGCCAGACGCAGACCTCGCCCTGGCGGACGAAGGTGAGCACATCGCCCACCCGGATCCGCGCATGGGCCTTGGTGACGGGCTGGCGGTTCAGCCGGAAACCGCCCGCCTCGACCAGCGCGCCGCAATCCGCCTTGGACCGGGCCAGGCGCGCATGCCAGAGCCAGGCATCGAGACGCAGGAAGGGCGCACCCCCCTCCATACGTTATTTGAGTTTGAGCTTCATGAGCGCGGCGAAGGGGCTGTCCTCCACCTTGGAGCTCGGCCGGTCCTCATGGAAGGTCCGCGTCTCGGGGCCGCCGGGGCCGCGATCGCGGTCCCGCGGCGGGCCGTCCCGGCGCGGGCCTTCGCGGCGGGGGCCGTCCCGGTTCGAGTCGCGCGGGGCGCCATCGCGGGGCGGGCCGTCCCGGCGCGGACCATCCTTGCGCGGGCCATCCTTGCGGAAGCCGCCCTCGGGCCGGGGGCGATTCTCGCGGGTCTCGGCGGGGCGCGGGGCCTCGGCGGCGCCCTCGGCGGCCGGGGCAGGCGCGGGGGCGCCGGGGCGCGGCCCACCGGGGCGGTTGCGGTCGCGGCGCGGGCCATCGCGGCGGGGCGGGCGATTCTCTGCACCCTCGGCAGGCGCGCCCTCGGCGGCGGGGCGCTGGCCCTGCGGACGTCCGGCATTGGCGCCCTGGGGGCGGCCTTGCCGCTGCGGGCGCGGGGGTTGGGCCGGGCGGGCCCAGGCCACCATGGTCGGCAGCACGGGGCCTTCGACGCCTTCCGGCAGCGGCTCGGAGGGGATCAGCCGGAAGCCCAGCTCCGCCAGCACCGGGCCCAGGGCATCACCCTTGATGCCGAAGCGGCCCAGGATTTCCGGCGGCAGCGGCGCCGGGGCGCGGCGGGTCAGGTAGCCCAGTTCCGCCGCCACGCGCTCCGCCACGTCCAGGCGCAGCAGCACGGGGCCGGCCGGCACCCAGCCCATCATCGGCGCGAAGCCCGGCGGCCAGGACAGCGCCATGACGCCGTCGCTCGGGATGGAAACCAGGCCGGGCGCCGGCAGGGTCGGCGTCGGCACGTCGTAGCTCAGCGCCCAGATCTGCGCGCGCAGCGCCATGGGGCGCGGCTTCAGCGCCTCGGGCACGTAGAGCGCAAAGCGGCCGGCGCGGATGCCGATGCCCTTCAGCTTGGTACGAAGCTCCTGGCCGATATTGTTGCGCGTATCGCCCGGCTTCAGGCCCAGCGTCTCGCGCAGCTGGAAGGCGGGGCCGCGCAACGTGTTGTCCTCGGCCGCCTTGGCCTCGATGGCGGCGATGGCAGCCAGGTCCTTGGCGATCACCCCCTCGATCCAGCCGGCCAGGCGCGCGCGGATGCGCTCGCGCTGCGGGCCGTCCAGGAATTCGGAATCCTTCACCTCGATCTGCGGCTTGCCCGGTTCGCTGCCCATCTTGAGGCGGGCGATCTCCGCCCCTTCCCAGGTGATGCGATGCTCGGCGGTCAGGCCGAAGCTCTCGGCCTTGGCGATGTCGAGTGAGGCGACGCGGCGCGGGATTTCCTGCACCAGGGCGCGGCGGGCGGCACGGAGGATGAGCTTCTTCTCCTCCTCGCCACCCTCGCCCAGCTCGGGCAGGAATTCGAAGCCGACGACGCGGCCGACCTTGTGGCCCTCGACCACCACCTCGCCCTGGCGCGTGACGGCGCTGAGCAGGTCTTCCTCGGTATTGTCCAGGCTGCGGATCAGGTGGGCGGCGCGGCGGTCCACGAAGCGCGCGGTCAGGCGCTCATGCAGCGCGTCGCTCACCGCATCCTCGGCGGCGCGGGCGGCCTCCTGCTGGGTGGCGGCATCGCGCACCCAATCGGCGCGGGCGGCGATATAGGCCCAGACGCGAATGGCCGAGAGCCGGGCCATCAGCGTGTCCAGATCGCCCTCGATGCTGGTGCAGGTGGCGATCTGCGAGGCGATCCAGTCGGACGGGACATTCCCGTCCTCGCAGAGATGCGTGAACAGCCGCGCGCAGAGCCGCGTATGCGTGTCATCCGCCAGCTTGCGGAAATCCGGCACCTGGCAGGTTTCCCACAGCAATTGCAGCCGCGACTTCGACGACGCCATGCGGCGGATCGCTTCCTCGCGCGCCAGCAGGCTGAGCGTGATGTGGTCCACCGCGTCATGGCCCTTGGTCAGGCCGGCCTGCGGGGGTGCCGCGCCCAGGCTGTCAAGCAGGGCCTCGATGCCGGAGAAATCCAGGTCGCTGTTGCGCCAGGCGAGCGCCTGGATCGCCTCGAAGTGGTGGCCCTCGATCTTCTCGACCATCTCCTCCGGCAGGGGTGGGCATTCGCCCGTCACGCCGAAGGTGCCGTCGCGCATGCCGCGGCCGGCGCGGCCGGCGATCTGCGCGGCCTCCTGCGGGGTCAGCTGGCGGGGGGCGTGGCCGTCAAACTTGTTCAGGCTGGCGAAGGCGACATGGTCCACATCCATGTTCAGGCCCATGCCGATCGCATCGGTCGCCACGAGGAAATCCACCTCGCGGTCCTGGTACATCTTCACCTGGGCGTTGCGGGTGCGAGGCGAGAGGCGGCCCATCACCACGGCGCAGCCGCCGCGCCGGCGGCGGATGGCCTCCGCGATCGCATAGACCTCGGCCGCCGAGAAGGCGACGACGGCGCTGCGGGCGGGCAGGCGCGTGAGCTTGGCCGGGCCCGCATATTCCAGCTTGGAAAGGCGCGGCCGCGTCTCGATCTCGACCTGCGGCACCAGGCGCTGCAGCAGCGGGCGGATGGTCTCGGCGCCCATGAACATGGTCTCGACCAGGCCGCGCGCATGCAGCAGCCGGTCGGTGAAGATATGGCCGCGATCGGGGTCGGCGCAGAGCTGGATCTCGTCCACCGCCAGGAACTCGGCGCGGCGGTCCAGCGGCATGGCCTCGACCGTGCAGGCGAACCACTTGGCGTCGGGCGGGACGATCTTCTCCTCGCCGGTGATCAGGGCAACGTTCTTCTCGCCCTTGGCCGCCACCATGCGGTCGTAATTCTCGCGCGCCAGCAGGCGCAGCGGGAAGCCGATGATGCCCGAGGAATGCGCAAGCATCCGCTCCATCGCGAGATGGGTCTTGCCGGTGTTGGTCGGGCCGAGGATGGCCTTAACGCGCGCGTCGAACATGCATGCTTCCAGTGAGGGCCCCCAGGGGAAGGGCCCAGGGGGACGGACCCAAGGGACAGGCCCAAGGGGCAGGGCTGTAGGGTTATGAACCAAGCGCCGGTGATTGCAACTTGCCCAAGCCCGGCGGAGATTGGAGGGGTGACCCCATCGCAAAGCTTCGCCCTGGTTTTCGGCGCCCAGTTCGCCGCCTTCGGCGTCATGATGCCCTTCCTGCCCGCCATCCTGGCCGAGGGCGGGCTGACCCCCGGCGAGGTCGGGCTGGTTCTGGCGGCAGGTTCGCTCGTGCGGCTGGTGGTGGCGCCGCTCAGCGGGCGCCTGGCGGACCGCGTGCCGGACATGCGGCGCCTGTTGGCCGCGGCCGCCTTGCTGGCGGCGGCGAGTGCGCTGGGCTTCGGCCTGGCCGCCGGGCTGGCGCTGCTGCTGGCGGTGCAGGTGCTGCACAGCGTCGCCGCCGCGCCCATCGTGCCGCTCTGCGATGCGCTGGCGGTGGGCGCCGTGCGGCGGGGCGGCTTCGACTATGCGCGGGTGCGCTCGGTGGGGTCCATCACCTTCATGCTGGGCGCCATCCTGGCCGGCTTCGCCGCCGAATGGGCGGGGCCGCGCATCGCCGCCTGGATGCTGGCGGCGGGCCTGGTGCTGACCGCCTGGGCCGCCCTGCAACTGCCGGCCACCCCGCCGCGCACCGAAGCCCCCGGCAGCCATCCCTCCTCCGGCAGTGTCTGGGCGCCGCTGGGCGAGCCGGTCTTCCGCTGGGTGCTGCCCCTCGCCGCGCTGATCCAGGGCAGCCATGCGGTGTATTACGCCTTCTCCACCCTGCACTGGCAGGCGGCGGGGCTGAGCACGGGCTTCATCGGCCTTCTCTGGGCGCTGGGCGTGCTCGCCGAGATCATCCTGTTTCTCTTCGGCCGGCCCCTGGTGGATCGGCTGGGGCTGCGCGGGCTGGCGCTGCTGGCCGCCGGCGCCGGCGTGCTGCGCTGGAGCGTGACGGCCTTCACCAGCGAGGCCGTGGTGCTGGTGGTCATCCAGCTTCTGCATGGCCTGACCTTCGGCGCCATGCACCTCGCGGCCATGCGCGCCCTGGTCGGGCTGCCGGCCGCGCTGTCCGGCCGGGCGCAGACGCTGCTCGCCTCGGCGGTGAGCGCCAGCACGGGCGGGCTGATCTGGGCGAGTGGTCCCTTCTACGGCCTGGTCGGCGGCCATGCCTTCCTGGCCATGGCCGGGCTGTGCATGGCCGCCTTCGCGCTGGCGCTGCGCCCCCTGCCGGACAAGCCCGGGGCGGCCTGACCAGGCCACGCTGGGCGCCGAGCCTCCCAGGATTCGGGCATCTCAATTTTGTTGATCGGGTTCTTGCGAGGGCGCCACAGCCTTGAAGATCAAACCGGATCAATGCCCAGGCAGCAACCATAGGTTGACAAAACTCGACAAAGGCGGCCTGCCATCCACCTAGGATGGGATTTCATCTGGTGATACAACCTTAACGGGTTAAGAATGGATTAACGCAACCAAGGGTGAGGCAGTGGATGTCGAGGCTGTTCGCGTTGATCCTTTGCCTTCCGCCCTTCCGGGGCCGCCGCAAGCTGGCCACCCTCACGCTGATCCTGGGCGGGCTGGCCTTCCTGCCGGGCATGGCCACGGCGCAGGCGCGGCCGGAAGGCATCAGCCTCAAGATCATTGGTGGCCTGGCCAATGTCAGCCAATACAACCGGCACGAAGCCCCCTTCTGGCTCGAACACATCCCGCGGCTGACCCAGGGCCAGGTCCGTGCGGAGATCGCGCCCTTCGACCGCAGCGGCATTCGCGGCAGCGACATGCTCCATCTCATGCGGCTGGGCGTGGTGCCCTTCGGCACCCTGATCCTCAGCATCGCCGGCGCGGATGAGCCGGAGCTCACCGGCTCTGACCTCGCGGGGCTGAACCCGGACATGGCGCATCTGCGGCGCCATGTGGGCGCCTTCCGCCCCGTTTTCACCCGCGTGCTGCGCGACCGCTACGACATCGAGGTTCTCGCGGTCTACACCTACCCGGCGCAGGTCCTGTTCTGCAATCGCACCTTCACCGGCCTGTCCGACATCGCGGGCCGCCGGGTCCGCGCCTCCTCCGTCGCACAGGCGGACATGGTGGAGGCGCTGGGCGGCACTCCGGTCGTGATCCCCTTCGCGGCGATCGTCTCCGAAATCCGGCGCGGCACGGTGGAATGCGCCATCACCGCGGCCCTGTCTGGCAATGCGATCGGCCTGCACGAGGCGACCACCCATTTGCACGCCATGGCCTTCTCCTGGGGAATCAGCGTCTTCGGCGTGCATCGCCCCAGCTGGGAGTTGCTGCCCGAGACGGTGCGCGCCCCCATTCGCGCCGGGCTTGCGGAGCTGGAGGCGCAGATCTGGACCGCCGCCGAGCAGGAGACGACCGAGGGCCTGGCCTGCAATGCCGGCCAGGGCGCCTGCAATTCCGGCCGCCGTGGCACCATGCGGCTGATTCCCGTCTCGGCGGCCGATGAGGCCCGGCGCCGGCAGGTGCTGCGCGACACCGTCCTGCCGCGCTGGATCGCGCGCTGCGGGGAGGAGTGCGCGGCCGCCTGGAACGCGCAGATGGCCGAAGCCGTCGGCATCCGGGCGGAGGACATGCCGCGATGACGCCCGGACGCCGCCTGCGCATCGGCATCATCGCCGGCCTCAGCCTGATTCTGGTGGCGCAATCCCTCGCGGTGCTGAGCCTGCTGGACAGTTCCCGCCGCGCGGCCATCGAGGCGGCCACCAGCCTGACCGATCGCGCCGGGCACTCGGTGCAGGATGCGATCAACCGCGCGCTCTTCCAGATCGACGCCACCCTGGCGAGCCTGCCCGCCCTGCTCGACCCCTATGTCGTGCAAGGCCCCGGGGGGCGGGGGCCGGGGCTGGACCGGCAGGGGGCCAATACCCTGCTGCGCAACATCAACAGCCAGAACTTCGCCTTCCGGGACCTGATCCTGGCCGATGAGCAGGGTGTTGCCGTCGCCACCGCCCTGCCCTCCTCCCGCCGGCGGCCGCTCCCGGCCCCGGCGCCCGATGCTTCCATCGCCGCGGGCCTCAACGCCACCGGTCTTTCGGTCAGCGACGCCATCCGCAATCCCGCGACCGGCGAATGGGCGCTGTTCTTCTCGCGCCCGCTGCGGGTGGCAGGGCTGGGCCCGCTGACCGGGATCGCGGAGGTGCAGGTCACGGCGCTCGGCAGCCTGATGGCGCCGGGCCTCAACACGCCGGGCCTGCGCATCTGGCTGGAGCGCTCGGACGGGGCGATCCTCGCCGCCACGGGGGATGATGGCGGCCGGCATCTCCAACCCGAATCCGGCGCCTTCGGCACGGTGGTGATCCGCCCCTCCCGCCTCGATGGGCGCGAGGTGATCAACACCACCTGGCAGACCCTCTATCCCGCGCTGCGCCTCACCGCGGAAATGGACATGGAGCAGGCCCTGGCGGGGTGGCGCGCCAGCCGGGACCGCACCGTCCTGATCTGGGCGCTCTTCGCCGTGCTGCTCGTCGCCCTCATGGTCGCGCTGCTCTTCTGGATCGCGCTGCGTGATCGCGCCGAGGCGGACCGGCTGACATGGCGGCAGCAGCTGGAAGATGCGCTCAACAGCATGGCCGATGGCTTCGTGATGTTCGACGCCGAGGACCGGCTGGTGGTGTGCAACTCCAGCTACCGCGAGATGTACAGCATCTCCGCCCCCTTCATCCGCCCCGGCGCCCTGTTCGACGATATCGTCCGGGAAGGGGCGCGGCGCGGCCAGTATCCGCAACTGGAAGGCCACGAGACCGAGAGCAACATCGACCATTTCATCGAGGACCTGAAGCAGCGGCGCCGGCAGGGGACGCTGCAGCAGATCGAACGCCTGCTGCCGGATGGCCGCTGGCTCCTGCTGACCGAGCGTCCCGTGCCGCATGGCGGCATCGTCGGCATCCGGACCGACATCACCGAGCTGAAGCGCGCCATGGCCGAGCTGGGCGATGCGCGGGACCTGGCGCAGCGCGCCTCGGCCGCCAAGGGGATGTTCCTGGCCCGCATGTCGCATGAATTGCGCACGCCGCTGAATGCCGTGCTCGGCTTCACCGACCTGCTGATGCAGAACGGCACCGTCAGCGGCGAGCAACGCGAGCAGCTCAGCCTCGTTCAGGACGCGGCCGCGCATCTGCGGGATGTGGTGAACACCCTGCTTGATCTCTCCAAGGCCGAAGCCCGGAGTCCCGAAATGAAGCCCCGCCCTGCCGCACTGCGCCCCCTGGCCGAGGTCTGCGCCGCCCTGGTGGCGCCCGAAGTCGGGCGGCGGCGCATCGCGCTGGCGCTCGATTTCGACAGCGCGCTGCCGGCCACGGTCCTGGTGGACCCCCTGCCCCTGCGCCAGGTGCTGCTCAACCTCCTTTCCAACGCGGTCAAGTTCACGCCGACCGGGGAGCGCGTGGTGGTGCGGCTGCGCAACATGCCAGCGCCGGACTGGATCCGCATCGAGGTCGAGGATTCCGGCGTGGGCATTCCGCCCGACAAGCGGGACATGCTGTTCCGCGAGTTCAGCCAGATCAGCGCGCCGATCGACCCGCAGGCGGCCAGCACGGGCCTCGGCCTGTCCATCTCGGCGCAGCTGGTGACGGCGATGGGCGGGCGGATCGGCTGCGAATCGGCCCCCATCCGCGGTTCCATCTTCTGGGTGGAATTGCCCATGCCGGCCGTGGACGCCGGCCCGGAACGCGCGGCCCCGCCCCCGCCGCAGCCCGCCACCGAGCGGTCGCTCCGGCTGCTGGTGGCCGATGACATCCTGGTCAACCGCACCCTGGCGCGGATCATGCTGGAACGCGCGGGGCATCACGTCGAGCTGGTCTCGAACGGGATCGAGGCGGTGGAGGCCGTCCAGCATGCGCACTACGACGCGGTGCTGATGGATGTGCAGATGCCGCTGATGGACGGGCTGGAGGCCACGCGCCGCATCCGCGCCCTGCCGGCGCCGGCCTCGCAGGTGGTGATCGTGGCCCTGAGCGCCTCGGCCATGACGGACCAGGTGGAGGCTTGCCTCGCCGCCGGGATGGATGGCCACCTGGCCAAGCCGATCAACCGGGCCGAGCTCCTGGCCAAGCTGGATCAGCTGGCGGCGAGCCGGGCCGCGAAGCGGGCGGAGCCGCTGAATCCGGAATTCATGGAGGAGATCCGCCGCGGCCTGAAGCTCCTGCCCAGCCACGCGGCGCGCGGCGACCTGCCGGGCCTGGCCGCCGCCGCGCGGGAGCTGGTGCCCGCGCTGCGCGAGCTGCAGGCCGCCGACGCCGCCGAGGCGACGCTTCGGCTGCAGCGCGTGGCGCAGGATGGCGGGGAGGTCGCAGGCGAAATCGCGGCCTGGCAGCGGGCCACGGCCAGCCTGGAGTTGCAGCTCCGCGAATATCCCGGTCCCCCTTCGGAGGAGAAGCATGTCCGGGGCTTTGCGTAAGGCAGGCGCGTCACCCGGGCGCGGCCGAAGGGTCGTCACCCATCCACGGCCGCCAGGCCGCCCATGAGCGAGCGCATTCTTCTGGTGGATGACGACAGCAATTATGCCGCCGCCCTCTCCCGTTATCTCGCAACCCATGGTTACCAGGTCAGCACGGCGCCGGATGCGCGCGATGTGGAACTGCGGCTGCAACGCGATGCGCCGCATCTCGTCCTGCTGGAGCAATGCATGGGTGGCATGGCCGGCACCACGGTGCTGCGGCGCATCAGCGCCGTCTCGGGCGTACCCGTCATCATCCTGACACGCCGATCCGACCCGATCGAGCGGATCATCAATCTGGAGAGCGGCGCGGATGACGAGGTCCACAAATCCGTCTCACGCAGGGAGATTCTGGCCCGGATGCGGGCCGTCCTGCGGCGCAGCCAGGCAAGCCGGAAGCGTCACCCCGGTGGCTGGGCGGTGCAGGCCGCGCAGCGGGATGTCATCCGGCCCGATGGCTCGCCCAGCGACTTGACCACGGCGGAGTTCGCGATGCTGCGCGCGCTGATGGCGGCCAAGGGCGAACCCGTCAGCCGCATGCAATTGTCCCAGCATGTCTTTGCACGGCCGCTGAGCCCCGGGGACCGCGCGGTGGACACCGTGATCTACAAGCTCCGCAGCAAGCTGGGGCCCATGGTGATCGTGACGGTGCGGCCCGTGGGCTATGCCTTCGCCGGCTTTGCGGAGGCTCTGGCGGCGGAGTGAGAAGGCCGGGCTTGGCACGCGGCGAACAAGACTCGACAACTCTCGGCATTAACGAATTAACAAAATACAACTATAAGTTGTGCTTCACGAGCAAGAGGCACCGCCATGGACCATCGCAACGCGTTTCGTGCCAGCCGCCGTATCGCCCTCTCGGCCCCGGCCTTGTTGCTCCTCGGGCGGGGCGCCGGCGCCCAGCCTGCCGCAGCAACGCGCTGGACCCTGTTCAAGCAGCGTTTCCTCGCGCCTGAGGGCCGCATCGTGGACAGCGACAATGCCGGCATCTCGCATTCGGAGGGCCAGGCCTGGGGCCTGCTCTTCGCCGGCAAGCATGAGGATTGGCCGACGTTCGAACGCCTCCTGCGCTGGACGCGCGGCAACCTGGCCATCCGGGGGGATCGCCTGCTGGCCTGGCGCTTCCGGCCGATCGGCGGCGTGGACGACATCAACTCCGCCACCGATGCCGACCTGTTTTACGCCTGGGCTCTGCTGCGGGCCGACCAGCGCTGGCCGGGCCAGGGGCTGCGCGCGATGGCGGCGGCGGTGGCGGCGGATATCCTGCGCGTCTCCTGCCGGCAATTCGAGGGGCGCACGCTGCTCATGCCCGGCGCCTGGGGGTTCGACCATGCGGATCACCTGGTGGTGAACCCGTCCTACTATGTGTTCCCCGCCCTGGAGGCGATGGCCCTGGCCTTTCCGCATCCCGGCTGGGCCGCGCTGATCGCGGAGGGCGAACGGATGATGGCGCAGGCGCGTTTCGGGCGCTGGGGCCTGCCCGCCGACTGGGTCGCCCTGGGGCGCCGCGGCGGCCCCGTGGAGCCGCAGCGCGGGCGGGGCGATCGCTTCGGGGATGATGCGGTCCGCGTCCCGCTCTACCTGGCCTGGTCCGGGCGGTGGCAGGCCCCACCCATCGCCGCCGCCGCGCAGTTCTGGAACGAGCCCTCGCACCCTTTCCAGCCCGCCTGGGTTCGCCTCAGCACGGGCGCCATCTCCAACTACCCCGCGAGCCAGGGCATGGCGGCCATCCGTGCCCTGGTCTCGCCGCGCGATGCTGCCCGCGCCGCCCAGCCGCCCGGGGAAGACCGGGGCTACTACAGCGCCTGCCTCTCCCTCCTCACGGAATGCGCCGCGACCGAGGGGCCGCCCCGGCCCGACGGCCTGCGGGTGGCGGCCTTGCGGTGACGCGGCCGGGCTACGCCTCGCGCGTGTAGCGGAAGTTGCAATGGGTGGCGCCACCCATGATGGTCTGGGTGCGCTCCAGCTTGAGCTTGGGGTCATACCCCTCGCAGAGAGCGCCATCGCGGTTGCACGACAGCACGGCGCCGAGCTTGGCCAGGCCCATCTCCCGATAGCTCTCGGCATAGCGGCAGCGCGTCACGTTGAAGTCGAAATGCGTCTCGTCCTGGCGCAGCACCTCGATGCGCAGCGCGTCATCCAGCTTCCAGCGCTCCATCGCATCGGCGAAGTGCTGGATGCTGGGCGTCTCGGCCGTGGCGGCGATGGCGGCACCCGCCTGTCGCGCCAGCTTCACGATGGCGCGGGAGAGGATTTGCGTCGCCTGTTCCTCGCCCAGGCTCGCCGACATCTCCTCGAAGATCCCCTTGGCGAAGGCGGCTTCGATGCGGCGTTGCTCGAGAACGGAGAGGGTCATGCGGCGGCGCTCCTGTGCGTGGAGCGCAACCCTAACGCGGGCGTGGCAGGAAGCGGTAGCCGGCCATGCCGCCCGCGAGGCAAAGGGCGATCAGCGCGAAGCCCGCGCGATACCCCCCCTCGCCCGCGCCGACCCAGGCCACGGCCCAGCCCACCAGCGCCGGCAACAGCGCCGAGCCCAGCACCTGGGCGAGGTTCACCGTGGTGACGCCGCGCCCCACCAGATGCTCGGCAAAGAGCGCGCGGCCCTGCGTCACCAGCAGGATGGAATAGGCCGAGAAGAAGCAGCACAGCATCAGCAGCGCGATCGCCAGGGGCAGCGGCAGGCCGGGCCAGAGCGCCAGGGCGAGCAGCGTCGCCACCACCATCCCGGCCGAGGCCAGCACGGCGGAATCACGGCCAAGCCAGCGCTCCAGCGGCGGTACCGCCAGTTGTCCGGCCGGCACGGCGAGCCCCATGGCGAGAATCACCGCTCCCCGCCCCGCCGCGTCCAGCCCATGCACGTCGAACAAATAAGGCCCGGCCCAGAGCGCCAGCAGCGTGGCCATGGCCGCATAGGCGAAGGTGTGCAGCGAGAGGATGCGCGGCAGGCCCGGCGTGGCCCAGACCGTGAGTTGCCCGGCCAGCACCTGGCCCAGGGATTCCGGCGCGCGCGGCGGTGGCGGTGCCTCCGGCGGGTGATCCGCCGCGAGGGCGGCCCAGAGCAGCCCGATCACCGCCATCAGCCCGGCCGAGAGCAGGAAGGCCCCGCGCCAGCCCAGCCACCCCGCCATCACCGCCAGCGGCGCGCCGGCGGCGAGGATGCCGAGGTTGCTCCAGGCGAAGATGGAGCTCAGCGCCCGGGTCAGCGCCGGCCCCTTGTGCCAGCGCCCGGTGAGAAAGACGGCCGACATGAAGCTCGCCCCGCAACCCAGGCCGAGCAGGAAGCGCGCGGCGATGAACTGCGTGCCATCCTGCGCCAGTCCCTGCGCCGCGGCCCCCAGCACGGCGAGGCCGGTGAGCCAGAGCACCAGCCGGCGCGGCCCGATGCGGTCCAGCAGCGCGCCCACCGGAATCTGCGCCACCATCAGCGCGCCGAAGAAGGCGGTGTTGGCGGCCCCCAGCGCGGCCGGGCCGAGGCCGAGATCCTGCGCCAATTCGGGCGCCACCACGCCCACGGCGGCGCGGTGGAACTGCGAGGCGCCGGTCATCACGGCCAAGGCGAGGCCGATCTTCTGGGCGGGGTTCATCAAAAAGGGCCTCCGGCGGCTGGGGCCGAGAGGCCCCAGACCCCGATCCTTGGGCCAGGTTCTGGGAACTGGGCGCCATTCCTGGGGTCTGGGGCCTCTCGGCCCCAGCCGCCGGAGGCCTTTCCTCTTGTCACAACGCAATCCCGAACTCGGCCGCCAACGCCCGTGCCCCTTCCGGCGTGCAGGCCAGGCGCCGGCGTTGCAGCGTGTCCGTGGCCCCCGGCTCGATGCGCGTCAGCCAATGCCGGCGCAGCATCAGCGCAGTGACTTCGCGCCCCAGCCCGCCCGCCAGATGCGGCCGCCGCTCGGACCAGTCCATGCAGTCACAGGCGAAGCGCGGCGCCCGGCGCGCGGCGGCCAGGTCCACGCCGAGGGTGGTGCAGCGCGCCTCGCCCTGCGCGGTCAGGGCCCAGCCGCCGGGGGCGGCCTCCATCCAGCCATCGCCCGAAAGCCGCTCATGCAGCGCGACGCCGAGGCGGCCAGCGAGGTGGTGCCAGCACAGCCGGCCCTGCCGGAAGGCTTCGCCATGCGGCCAGGATTTGCGCGGGTTGGTTTGCGGCAGGGCGATGAGCGTTTCCAGCGCGGCGGCGATCTCCTCGCCCGCCAGGCGATGATAGCGGTGGCGGCCCTGGGCATGCACGGTGATGAGCCCGGATTCGGCCAGCGCCTTCAGCTGCGCGCTGGCGGCGGCGGCGCCGATCCCGGCGATGCGCGCCAATTCGCCGGCCGTCAGCGCCTCGCCCGGCAGCAGGGCCTGGAGCATGGCGGCACGGGAGGGGTCGCCGATCAGGGCGGCGATGCTGGCGAGGTTCGACATCAGTGCAGCCTACTGCACCACAGGCGGCCGGGTTTCGGAACCGGCCGAAGCCTCGCCTTGCCGGGATTTCCCCGGCAGGATGGGCTGATGCGCTTTGCCCTCCTCGCCATCGCCCTGCTCGCCACCTGGCCGGTCCAGGCAGCCGAACTCAAGATCGCCTCCTGGAACATCGCCTGGCTCACGCTGCGGCCGGCCAATGACCCCGACCTGCCGCGCGGCCTGACCCCCCGGCAGCCGGGCGACTTCACCCTGCTGGCCGAATATGCCCGCCGGCTGGAGGCCGATGTGGTGGCCCTGCAGGAGGTGGACGGGCCGGAGGCCGCCGCCCGCGTGTTCAACCCGCGCGACTACGTCTTCTTCTTCCCCGATGAGCGCGACATCCAGCGCACCGGCTTCGCGGTGAAGCGCAACCTGCGCGCCATCCGCAACGCGGATCTGGCCGCGCTGGATTTGGCGCCGAATGCCCGCTTCTCGCAGCGCCGCGGCACCGACATCACGGTGGAGAGCGAGGGGCGCATGCTCCGCCTGCTCTCGGTGCATCTCAATGCCGGCTGTCGCGAAGGGCCGATGGACCCCGCGCGCGGCCGCGAGTGCGACAACCTCTCGCGCCAGTCCGAGGTGCTGGCCGGCTGGGTGGCGGCCCGCCGCGCCGAGGGCGCCGCGTTTGCCATCCTCGGCGATTTCAACCGCCGCATCCCGGATGCGCGGGATGACCTGCTCGTGCAGCTTACCCGCGCGGCACCGCTGGTCCGGCTGAATGAGGGCGTTTCCAACCCCTGCTGGAGCGACGCGCGGGGCGGGCGGCCCTTCATCAGCCATATCTTCCTGGGCGGGCCGGCGCAGCGTTGGGTGGTGCCGAACAGCCTGCGCGTCATGGTCTATGCCGAGCGCGACCCCGCCATGCGGGACCGTCTGTCCGACCACTGCCCCCTCAGCTTCCGCATCAGGATGAACTGACTTGCACGATTTCCTGCGCGTGACGCTGCCGCTCGCCGCGGTGAATTTCCTGAACCAGGCGAGCCGGGCGGTGCTGGCGGTGATCGGCCCGCTGCTGGCGCTGGAATTCGCGCTTTCGGCCGCCGATCTCGGGCTGCTGGCGGCGGTGTTCTTCGTGGCCTATGCCGCCGCGCAATTGCCGGTGGGCATCGCGCTCGACCGCTACGGCGCGCGGCGCGTGCAGAGCGTGCTGGCGCTGACGGCGGGCGCCGGCTTCATCACCTGCGCGCTGTCCGATGGCGTGGTGATGCTGGGCGTCGGGCGCTTCATCACCGGCATCGGCATCTCGGCGGGGTTGATGGCCATGCTCAAGGCCAATACGCAATGGTTCCCCAAGGCACGGGTGGCGGCGATGACGGGCAGCGGCGTCTTCGTCGGCGCGCTGGGCGGCATGATGGCGACCTTGCCGCTGGCCAGCATCCTGCCCTTCGTGGGTTGGCGGGGCGGCTTCATGATCCTCGCCGTGCTCTCGGGGCTGATCGCGGCCTGGATCTGGTTCTCGGTGGCGGATGCGCCGGCGGGCCATGTGAAGCCGGTGAGCCGCGGGCTGGGCGCCGAAATCCGCGCCTTCGGGCCAATCTTCGCCCACCCCTATTTCCTGCGCTTCGTGCCGGCCATCGTGATCCTCTCCGGGCTGAACTTCGTTTATCAGGGGCTCTGGGCCGGGCCCTGGCTGCGCGATGTGGCGGGCTTCGGCGATGCGGCGCGCGCCATCGTGCTCTTCGCCTATGCCGGCGGCATGGCGGCGGGCAGCCTGCTGACCGGCCAGGCGGCGAGCTTCTTCCAGGCGCGCGGCCAGTCGCCCATGCTGGTGCCCTGCATCGGCATGGGGCTGCAGATCGTGATCCAGGCGACGCTGATCTTCGCACCGCCCTCGGGCATGGCCGCGCTCTGCCTCATCTGGTTCGCCTTTGCCGTCTCCGGCTCCTCCGGCCCTTCGGGCTATGCCGCCGTGGGGCAGCGCTTCGGCGCGGAATATGCGGGGCGGGTGGCGACCGCGATCAATGGCTCCATGCTCGTGCTGGTCTTCATCCTGCAATACGTCATCGGCGCCATCATCGACCTCTGGCCGCGCACCGCCTCGGGCGGCTGGGACGCGGCCGGCTATGGCTGGGCGATGGGGCTGACGCTCCTGCTCCAGGCTGCCACGATTTTCTGGGCATGGCGCGGCCATGCCCTCATCGGAGGAAAACGCGCATGAAGATCGCCGGCAAGGAGGTCGATGTCGACAAGATCCTGGCGCGCTATCGCGTCGAGAGCGGCAAGGGCTTCCGGCTCAAGAAGCATGATCCGGGCGAGACGGCCGGGCTCAAATTCCCCAAGGAGCAGGCGAACGAGCTGCTGCAACGCGGCGTGGACCTGCTGAGCGAGCAGCAGGACAAGCTCTACGCGCAGGACCGCTGGTCGGTGCTCTGCCTCTTCCAGGCGATGGATGCGGCGGGCAAGGACGGCACGATCAAGCACGTCTTTTCCGGCCTGAACCCCCAGGGCTGCCATGTGGTGAGCTTCAAGCAGCCGGGCCCGGTCGAGCTGGATCACGACTTCCTCTGGCGTCACATCACGGCGCTGCCGACGCGCGGGCAGATCGGCATCCACAATCGCAGCTGGTATGAGGAGGTGCTGGTGGCGCGCGTGCATCCGCGCGTCCTCGCCGCGCAGAAACTGCCGGAGGCGCTGGTCACCAAGAACATCTGGGACGAGCGGCTGCAGGATATCGCGGGCTTCGAGCAGTACCTCGCGCGGCAGGGGGTGGTGGTGCTGAAGTTCTTCCTCAACGTCTCGCAGGAGGAGCAGAAGAAGCGCTTCCTTTCGCGCCTGGACGAGCCGGCGAAGAACTGGAAATTCAGCCCGAGCGACGTCGCCGAGCGCCGCCACTGGGATGCCTATATGGACGCCTATGAGAAGGCGATCCGCGCCACCGCCACGCCGCACAGCCCCTGGTATGTGGTGCCGGCGGACAACAAGTGGTTCACGCGCCTCATCGTCGTCGCCGCCATGAACCGCGCGCTGAAGGGGCTGAAGCTGCACTACCCCGTGGTGACGGAAGCCCAGCGCGCGGCGCTGGCGGAGGCGCGGGCCTCCCTCGCGTGATGCTCTATTTCGGCTATGGCTCCAACCTGGACGCCGTGGATTGGGACGCCTTCTGCGCCCGGTTCGGCTTTGGCGAGGCGGTGCTCCAGCCCCTGAACACGGCGCTGCTGCTGGATCATGAGCTGGTCTTCGACCGCTACGCCGCCAGCCGGCAGGGCGGCGCGCTCAATCTGCGCGCGCGGCCGGGCCAGGCTGTGGAAGGGGTGGTGTTCCGCGCCAATGCCGCCGCGCTCGAGGCGCTGGACCGCAAGGAGGGCGCGCCCCGCGCCTACCAGCGGGTGCAGCGCCACGCCGTGCTGCCCGATGGCAGTGTGAGCGAAGTGATGACCTATCTGGCGCCCGGCCAGGGCCATCACCCGCCGCATGCCGACTACCTGCATGTGGTGCGGCGGGGCCAGGCGGCACATGGCATCGCCCATGGCATGATGGAGGACGCCGCCCGCCAGGCCGAACCCGCGCTGCTGATCCGCCACCTCTTCGTCTATGGCACGCTGATGCAGGGCGAGGCGAATGCGCATCACCTGGCCGGCCTGCCGCGCCAGCTGGGGCGCGTGCGCGGCCGGCTGCACAGTTGCGGCGCCTATCCCGCCCTGACGCTGGGCGCCAAGGGGGAACCCAGCGAGGTGACCGGCGAAGTGGTGGAACTGCCGCTGGAGCGGCTGGCCGGGATGGATGCGCTGGAGGGCAGCCTGCCCGCCGGCGCCCCGGGCGGGATGTATCGCCGCAGCGTGCTGCCGGTGACGACAGCGGCGGGGATTCTGCGCGCCTATGCCTACATCATGGATGACGCCGCGCGCTTTCCGCCCATCCCCGGCGGGGATTGGCGGCATGTCCCCGGCCGGCTGGAAGCCTGGGCCGCCCTGCCGCCGGATCAGCGCTGATCAGGGCGCGCGCAGGGCGGCCGTGACATCGCGGATGAAGGCGCGCGGATCAGCCGCCGGCGGATCGCGCCGCGGCATGGAGACGCGCAGCCGCAGCAATTGCCCGCCCGCGGCGCCCACGCAACTCGTGCTGGTGACCGGCGTGCGGCCATAGGTGCCTTCCAGGTCGGCGCAGCGGAAGAGCGGCGCGCCGGGCGGCTGGTCACTCTCCTGCACCAGGCGCAGGCGGCGATGCGGGCCGGCGCCGCGCTGCGCCGCCGCCACCACGCGCTGGTATTCATCCTGCACCACGAGGCTGCCGGGCCCATCGGGCGGCGCCTCGGAGGGCGGGCGCACCACCTGCACGAAGCCCGCGGCCGAACGGCCGGAGGTGGAATAAGCCACCTCGACGCCCGGCAAGGGCTGCTCGATCGGCGAGGTCGCGCCACGCTGGAAGGCGCCGGCCTGGGCGGGCAGGCGCTCGGCCAACCGGGCCGGGGCGGAGACCACGGGGACATTGGCCGTGGGCACGGTCTCGCCACCCTCGGTCGCGCAGGCGGCCAGGGCGGAGAGCAGGAGGAGCAGCGCCGGTTTGCGCATCAGCCGCGCCACACGCGCGACGGGGACAGGGCGGCCTGCATTTCCAGATGGATCATCTCGACTCCGATGCAGAGTGTCAGCATGACGCTGATACGGACGGGGGCGGGGGAAATCCCGACCGCCACCGGCAGCCTAGAGGCAGATCGCCCCGGGTGGAATCACCCAGGGCGCAAATCCCCTCAACCAGGGCTGGACCAGGATTGAACCTGGTTCATTCCAGCCTGGGCCTCAGGCCGCCTTGGCCATCCCGCGCAGCACGTAGTGCAGGATGCCGCCATTGCGGTAGTACTCGACCTCATCGGCCGTATCCACGCGGCAGAGCACCTCGGTCTTCATCACATGCCCATCGGCGCGGGTGATGACCATCTCCAGCATCATGCGCGGCTTCAGCTCCTCGATGCCGAGGATCTCCACCGTCTCGTCACCGCGCAGCGAGAGCGTGGTGCGGCTCTCGCCCGGCTTGAAGACCAGTGGGAGCACGCCCATGCCCACCAGGTTGGAGCGGTGGATGCGCTCGAAGCTCTCGGCGATCACGGCCTTCACGCCCAGCAGGAAGGTGCCCTTGGCCGCCCAGTCGCGGGACGAGCCGGTGCCGTATTCCTTGCCGCCGAAGACGACCAGCGGCACGCCCTCTTCCTTGTAGCGCATCGCCACATCGTAGATCGGCGCCACGTCACCGGACGGGTAGTGCTTGCTGATGCCGCCCTCGATGCCGGGGACCATCTCGTTCTTGATGCGGATATTGGCGAAGGTGCCGCGCATCATGACCTGGTGGTTGCCGCGCCGTGCGCCATAGCTGTTGAAGTCCAGCGGGCGGACCTGGTGTTCCAGGAGGTATTCGCCGGCCGGGCTCGACTTGCGGATATTGCCCGCGGGTGAGATGTGGTCGGTCGTGATGCTGTCACCCAGCAGGCCCAGGATGCGCGCGCCATGTATGGAGGCGAGCGGCTTCACATCCATCGTCATGCCCTCGAAATAGGGCGGGTTCTGCACGTAGGTGGAGCCGCCATTCCAGCGATAGGTGTCGCTGCCGGCATCCACCTTGATGGCCTGCCACTGCGCCGGGCCCTTGAACACGTCCGAGTAGCGGGACATGAACATCTGCCGCGTCAGCACCTCGTGGACGACGTTGTTCACCTCTTCCTGCGAGGGCCAGATGTCCAGCAGCATGACGGGCTTGCCGTCGTTGCCGACGCCGATCGGGTCCTTCGACATGTCGATCTTCACCGTGCCGGCCAGCGCATAGGCGACGACCAGCGGCGGCGAGGCCAGGTAGTTGGCGCGCACATTGGCGTGGACGCGGCCCTCGAAATTGCGGTTGCCCGAGAGGACGCCGGCGACGACCAGCTTGTTCTGCTCGATGGCTTCGACCATCGCATCCGGCAGCGGGCCGGAATTGCCGATGCAGGTGGTGCAGCCATAGCCGACCGTCTGGAAGCCCAGCGCGTCGAGATCAGCCGTCAGGTTCGCACCATCCAGATAGTCGGTGACGACCTGCGAGCCAGGCGCCAGCGAGGTCTTCACCCAGGGCTTCGGCCGCAGCCCCTTGGCGCGCGCCTTGCGGGCCACCAGGCCGGCCGCGACCAGCACATAGGGGTTGGAGGTGTTGGTGCAGGAGGTGATGGCCGCGATCACGACATCGCCATGGCCGAGGTCGAAATTCGCATCCTCGACCGGCACGCGCTTGTTCGCCTCGTCGCCCGGCACGCCCATGGCGCCGGAGGCGAGGTCCTTGCCGAAGGAGGTGCCGACCGAACCCAGCGCCACCCGGTCCTGCGGGCGCTTCGGGCCGGCCATCGAGGGCTCGACCGTCGCGAGGTCCAGTTCGAGCGTGTCGGAGAAGACGGGGTCCGGCGTGGTCTCGTCGCGGAACATGCCCTGCGCCTTGCAGTATTCGCGCACCAGCTTGATGCGGTGCTCGTCGCGGCCGGAGAGCGTGAGGTAGTTCAGCGTCATCTCATCCACAGGGAAGAAGCCGCAGGTCGCGCCATATTCGGGGGCCATGTTCGCGATGGTCGCGCGGTCGGCCAGCGGCATCTGGGCGAGGCCGGGGCCGAAGAACTCGACGAACTTGCCGACGACGCCCTTCTTGCGGAGCATCTGCGTGACGGTCAGCACCATGTCGGTGGCGGTGACGCCCTCGCGCAGCTTGCCGGAGAGCTTGAAGCCGATCACGTCGGGGATGAGCATGGCGATGGGCTGGCCGAGCATCGCGGCCTCGGCCTCGATGCCGCCCACACCCCAGCCCAGCACGCCCAGGCCGTTGATCATGGTGGTGTGGCTGTCCGTGCCGTAGCAACTGTCGGGATAGACGAAGGTCTCGCCGGCGACGGTGTTGGTCCAGACCACCTGGCCCAGATATTCCAGGTTCACCTGGTGGCAGATGCCGGTGCCGGGCGGCACGACGCGGAAATTGTCGAAGGCTTCCTGGCCCCAGCGCAGGAACTCATAGCGCTCGCCATTGCGCTCGAACTCGATGTCCACATTCTTCTGCAGCGAGGAGGCGGTGCCCGAGACATCCACCATCACCGAGTGGTCGATCACGAGGTCCACGGGAAC
Source organism: Roseococcus sp. (assembly GCF_019747315.1). GTDB lineage: Bacteria > Pseudomonadota > Alphaproteobacteria > Acetobacterales > Acetobacteraceae > Roseococcus. The sequence goes on from NZ_JAIEQY010000400.1 coordinate 20,611, forward strand.
CAGCGGGTTCACCTTGCGCGGGTCACCGCCGAGGCTCAGCAGCGCGTCGCGCATGGCGGCGAGGTCCACCACGGCGGGGACGCCGGTGAAATCCTGCAGCAGGATGCGGGCGGGCTTGAAGGGGACTTCCTTTTCGGAATGGCCTTCCTGCACCCATTCGGCGATCGCCTTGGCGTCATCCACCGTGTAGCTGCGGCCATTCTCGAAGCGCAGCACATTCTCCAGCAGAACCTTCAGCGAAAAGGGCAGGCGCGACAGGTCGCCGATCTGCCTGGCCGCTTCCGGAAGGCTGAAATAATGGTAGGTCTTGCCATCCACCGAAAGCTGACGCGCCGTCTTCAGGGTGTCTGTCGTATTTTGGTGGGTCCCGGTCATGCTTTTCTTCCTCAACTCTTGCGCCGCGCTTTTAAGCATGGCCCTGTTAAATGGTCCATGGAGGCCGCCCCTGCTGCAAGCGCGTGAATTGGCCTGTTGGCGGTCGGAACGATTGGTCTTCGCCGGCTTGTCCTTCGAGGTTGCCTCCGGCGAGGCGGTTTTGCTGACCGGCGCCAATGGAGCGGGGAAATCCTCGCTGCTGCGGCTGCTGGCCGGGCTGATCCCGGCGGCCGAGGGCAGCCTGAGCTGGGAGGGGGCCGATTGCTTCGCGGACCTGCCGGCGCATGGCGCCCGGCTGCGCTATATCGGCCACCAGGACGCGCTGAAGCCGGCCCTGACCGCGCGGGAGAACCTGGCCTTCTACGCGCGCCTCTGGGGCGGCGCGGTGGAGCCGGCCCTGGAAGCACTGGCGCTTTCGGCCCTGGCCGAGCTGCCGGCGCGGGTGCTCTCCTCCGGCCAGAAGCGTCGGCTCGCGCTCGCGCGGCTGGCCCTGGCGCCGGCCCCCATCTGGCTGCTGGACGAACCCTCGGTGGGGCTGGACGCGGCCTCGGTCGAGCGGCTCGGCCCGCTGTTTGCCGCGCATCGAGCGGTCGGCGGCATCATCCTGGCCGCGACGCATTTGCCGCTGCCCCTGCCCGGTTCGCGGGAGTTAAGGCTGTGATCGCGCTGCTCCTTCGCGAGCTCCGGCTCGCCATCCGCCACCCGGCCGACACGCTCTCGGCGGTGATGTTCTTCGTGCTGGTGGCGGCCATGTTCCCCTTCGGCGTCGGCCCCTCGCCGGAATTGCTGGCGCGGCTGGCCCCCGGCGTTCTGCTGGCCGCAGCGCTCCTCGCCGCGCTCCTGCCGCTCGACCGTCTCTTCGGGGCCGAGGCGGAGGATGGCTCCCTCGACCAGCTGATGCTCTCCGGCCTGCCGCCAGCCGGCATCGCGGCGGTGAAGGCGCTGGGGCATTGGATCACCACCGGCCTTCCCCTCGTCCTCGCCACGCCACTCGCCGCCGCCCTGCTGAACCTGCCCACCGAGGCCTGGCCGGCCGCCATGCTGGCGTTGGGCCTCGCCTCGGCCATCCTCTCGGTGTTTGGCGCCGCTGGAGCGGCGCTGACGCTGGGCGCGCGGCGCGGAGGCGTGCTGCTGCCGTTGCTGGTGCTGCCGCTTTCCATCCCGGCCGTGATCTTCGGCGCCGCCGCCATCGAGGCCGCGGCCAATGGCCTGGAAGCACGGCCCTATCTGCTGCTGGAGGCGGCGATCCTGGCGCTGGCGGCACCGCTGGCACCCCTGGCGGCGGGGGCGGCGTTGCGGGGGGAATAAAAAAGGGCCTCCGGCGGCTGGGGCCGGGGCCCCAGACCCCATTAACTTTATCGTATTATCATATACTTATGTGATTTTGGCGGTGCCAAGGAATGGGGTCTGGGGCCCGTGGCCCCAGCCGCCGGAGGCCCGTTTCTACTATACTTCCAGCGCCGGCCCGCGCATCTCCCGCACCAGCTTGCGCCCGATGGCCTCCGCGAAATCCTGGTAATCCGCGCATTCCATCACGAAGCTGCCAAGCCCGCCGATCACCTCGGCCGCGTAATGCGCCGGCAGATCCGGTTCCTCATTCACCACGGCCAAGCCGTTGATCACCACGCCGGCTGCCACCGCCACATCGCGCACCGGCCCTGAGGCGCGGCCGCGATTGCCCGCGCCATCGCCCGAGACATCCACCACCTGCCGTGTCGCCGGGGCCGGGCAGCGCCCCAGCAGGGCCAGCGCGGCCACCAGCCCCTCGCCGAGTGCGGTGGCGCCGGCGCGCGGCAGGCGCGGGGCGGCGAGCAAGGCCTCGGCGATCGCGGCCCCCTCCTCGGCCGAGGACAGGGGCATCCAGGGCAAGGCCAGCTCCTGCGCCTCGGACCAGAACAGCGCCGCCACCGCCACGGCGCCGCGCCGCCCGCCCGTCGCCGCCGCGATCACGCCTGGATCGAGGAAGGCGGCGGAGAGCCCGCCGATCATCAGCGTAAATTCGTCGTAATCCACGCTGGCCGAGACATCCACGGCGAGCACCAGGGCGAGGTCAACGGGCTCCATTGCAAGCCTCGCGATGGCGGGTGAATCCTGTCACAACCCTTATCCTTCCCGCTGCCGGAGCACCTGATGCAAAGACGCCATCTCCTCGCCGTCCCGGCCGGGCTTCTGGCCGCGCCGGCCGTTCACGCCCAACCCGCCTGGCCCAACCGCGGGCCCATTCGCGTCATCGTGCCCTTCACGCCGGGCGGGGCGACGGATGGCATGGCGCGCGTCACCACCGGCAAGCTGCAGGAGAAGCTGGGGCAGACCATCATCGTCGAAAACCGCCCGGGCGCGAATGGCGCGATGGGCGGGCAATTCGTGGCGCAGGCGGCGCCGGATGGCTATACCTTCTGCTTCTCGGCCTCGATCCAGGTGCTGGCGCGCTTCGTCATGCGCAACCCGGGCTATGACCCAGTGGCCGACCTGCTGCCGGTGATCCGCGTTGGCCAGGGGCCGCTGCTACTGATCCAGCATTTGCCACGCACCCCCACCACCCTCGCCGAAACCCTGGCCGCCGTCCGCGCCAACCCGCGCGACTGGAGCTTCGCCGTCTCCTCGCTCGGCGCCGCCGGGCATCTCGCCACCATCGAGTTCATCCGCCAGGCCGGGGTCGACATTGTCCAGGTGCCCTATCGCGGCACGGCGCCCGCCATCACCGATGTGGTGGCCGGCACAACCCAGCTGATGTTCGACCCCATCCTCGCCACCCTGCCGCAGGTGCGCGGCGGGCGCGTCCGGGGCCTGGCCATCACCGCCGCCGCGCGTTCCCCCGCCGCGCCCGAGATTCCCACGGCGCAGGAGGCCGGCATGCCCGGCCTCGACATCCAGAGCTGGTGGGGCCTCTGGGGCCCGCGCGGCCTGCCGCCCGAAATCCTGGCGCGGATCGGCGAGGTGCTGCGCACCGGCATGTTCGAGGCCGATGTGATCCAGCGCGTGGCCACCCTCGGCATCGAGCCCCTGGCCGAGCCCGCGGCCGATTTCGCCGGCTTCATCCGGCGCGATGTCACCCGCGCGCAGGAATTGTTGCGGATCGCCAACTTCCAGCCCGAATAGCGCGGCAGCATTGCGCCACCGCAAGGCAACCCGGGGCCCGTCATGCCATTGTCATCTCAACACCCGGAGGTGACCCATGCAGACGCGCAGCATGGCGGAAATGGTCCGCCACCAAGACCCCCTTACCATCACGGCCGGCGCCACGGTGCAGGAGGCCTGCGCGGCCATGCACAAGCGACGCGTCGGCGCCGTGCTGATCGTGGAGGGCCACCGGCTCCTCGGCATCTTCACCGGGCGCGATGCGGTGCATGCGCTGGCCGTGGGCCTCGACCCGCAGCGCACCCTGGTCGGCCAGGTGATGACGGCCGAGCCCGCCTGCCTCAGCCCGCATGACCGCGCGCATGACGCGCTGCGCCTGATGGCCGATGGCGGCTTCCGGCACCTGCCCGTGGTGGAGGACGGGCATCTGCTCGGCATCGTCTCGCGCTATGATTTCCGCGCGCAGGAACACCGGCGCATGGATGAGGAGACGGGGTTCTTCGAGGTGCTGCGGTAGCTGTCTGATCCAAAGATACTCGGAAAACAAGGGGCTAGAGCTTGTGACGTGAGCCCTTGCGAACGGAACATGCTCTAGTCAAGACAGCTTGAGAGCCTCGCCAAGCGCTACGGTATCAACCCGAAGACTGTGGCGAAATGGCCAAAGCGCTCCTCCGGTGCTGATCGCTCCACCAGCCCTCAGGAGGCGTGATCTACCGTTTTTTCAATCGAGGATGAGGCCATGATCGTGGTCTTTCGTCCCCAAACCCTCTTGCCGCTCGACGACAGTCTCCATGCCCCGCAGCCACCATCCCGCCCTCTCCCGCTCAAGCCCGCACCGCTGCCTCCAGCGCCACGGCATCTCCCGCCTGCCAGACACCAAGGGCGACCAGCCGCAGCGCTCGACGTTCAAGCGCGACCCGATCGGCTGATTTCACATCGCCATCGCCGCGGTCCGGACGGGGCAGGGTAAACTCTACCTCTTCGTCGCCATCGACCGGACATCCAAGTTCGCCTGTGCCGAATTCGACATCCAACATCAACTGGCCAAGCCTCGGCACCCTTCGACGAATGGCCAGGTCGAGCGCATGACACGCACCATCCAGGAGGCGACCTTCAGGCGCTGCCACTACGAGAGCCACGACGCACTCCACAGGCATCTCGCCGACTTCGTCGCGGCCTACAACTTCGCCCGCCGCCTGAAGGCCCTACGCGGCCTCACACCCGACGAAGCCATCTGCAAAGCCAGGACGGAAGGGCCGTCGAGATTCATGCCCGATCCGCACCATCACATCCCGGGACCAAATACCTACCAAACAGGCCTTTCGGCCGCAGCCGCCGGAGGCCGTTACGCGCCCACGAACTCGCTCGCCTTGTAGCCCTGGGCGTAAAGCAATCCGCGCAGATCCCCATGCTCGATCCGATGCCGCGCCGCCGCCGCCACGCTGGGCTTGGCGCGATAGGCGACACCCAGCCCCGCCGCCTGGATCATCGCCAGGTCATTCGCGCCATCGCCGATCGTCGCCGCTTCGGTCAGGGCCAGGCCATGGGCGGCGGCCAGGCGCTTCAGCGTGGCGAGCTTCGCGTCCCGGTCCAGGATGGGCTGCCCCACTTGGCCGGTGAGCTTGCCGGCTTCGAGCAAAAGCGTATTGGCGTGGTGCTCATGGAACCCCACCAGCTCCGCCACGCGGCCCGTGAAGAAGGTGAAGCCGCCCGAGACGAGCGCGGTGCGCGCGCCATGCGCCCGCATGGTGGCCACCAGCTCCCGCGCGCCGGGCATGAGTTCGGTCGCTTTCCAGGTCTCATCCAGCGCCGAGGCGTCGAGGCCCTTCAGCATCCCCACGCGCTCGGTCAGCGCCTGCTTGAAGTCGAGCTCGCCATTCATCGAGCGCGCGGTGATCTCGGCGATCTTTTCCTTGAGGCCGGCGAAGGCGGCGATCTCGTCCAGCGTCTCGGTGGTGACGATCGTGCTGTCCATGTCGGCCAGCAGCAGCTTCTTGCGGCGGCCTGGCACGGGCTGGGCAATGAGATCGAGAGGCGCATCCCCCAGCGCGCCGCGCACCGCGGCGATGGCCTGTTCGGCGGCGAGCGCGGTGAAGGGCAGGTCCGCCGCCTCGCCCTCGGCGAGCCAGGCCGTGGCGTCACAATCGGCGCCCAGGGCGGTCAGGGCCGCGCGGGCGGCGTTCACGTGAGCGGGTGCCAGGGCACCGGGCGGGGCGATCAGGGTCAGGACATGCGGCATGGCGGCCGGACCATGCCGGGGGCGGGCGCATGACGCAACCGCGTGCGCTCATTATTGCGGGCCCCACCGCCTCCGGGAAATCGGCTCTGGCGTTGGAACTGGCCGAGCGCTTCGGCGGCACCGTCATCAACGCGGACGCCATGCAATGCTACCGCGAACTGCGCATCGTCACCGCCCGCCCCCCGCCGGAGGATGAGGCGCGCGCGCCTCATGTCCTCTACGGCGTGCTGCCGGCAGCCGAAGCGGGCTCCGTCGCCTGGTGGCGCGAGGCGGCGCTGGCGGAGATGGCGAAGGCCCGCCTGCCCATCCTCTGCGGTGGCACGGGGATGTATCTGCGCGGCCTGACGCAGGGCCTCTCGGTGCTGCCCGAGGTGCCCGCCGCAGCGCGTGAGGAAGCGCGCGGCCGCCTCGCCGCGCTGGGCTCGGAGCGATTGCACGCCGAACTCCACCCTGAGGATGCGGCGAAGCTCCGTCCCTCCGACAGCCAGCGCATCGCGCGCGCGCTGGAGATCTTCCTCGCCACCGGGCAGAGCCTGGCCGCCTGGCACCGCGCCGCGCCGCGCCTGCCGCCTGCGGATTACGACTTCCGCGCCATCCTGCTGACGCCCCCGCGTGAGCAGCTGCACCCCGCCATCATCGCACGCTGGGCCATCATGCGCGGGCAGGGCGCGCTGGAGGAGGTGGGCGCGCTGGTGGAGCAGGGGCTGGATGCCAGCCTGCCCGCCATGCGCGCCCATGGCGTGCCCGAGCTTGCCGCCGAATGGCGGGGCGAGATCAGCCGCGCGGAGGCCGACCGCCGCGCCATCGCCGGCACCTGGACCTATACGCGGCGGCAAGCGACGTGGTTTCGGCACCAGGAACTGGTGGCCCCTACGGCGACGCATAGGATCAATGCGCGAATTGCGGGTCTGGCGCAATTTTCGGAAAGAAATGTGCCTGAAATCTTCGCGTTTCTTCAATCGAACGGTTGACGCGCCGCACCACGCCCCCTAAGCCTCGCCCGACAGAACACGAGGTCCCGCCATGTCCATCACCGCAGCCCCCGCCGCAGACACCGCCGTGATGAGCGGGGCCGAGGTCGTTCTCCGCGCGCTGAAGGACCAGGGCGTGGATGTCATCTTCGGCTATCCCGGCGGCGCCGTCCTGCCGATCTATGACGCGCTGTTCCAGCAGAACCACATCCGCCACATCCTGGTCCGCCACGAGCAGGCGGCGGTGCACGCGGCCGAGGGCTATGCGCGTTCCACCGGCAAGGTCGGCGTGGTGCTCGTCACCTCCGGCCCCGGCGCCACCAATGCCGTGACCGGCCTCGTGGATGCGCTGATGGACAGCATTCCCGTGGTCTGCCTCACCGGCCAGGTGCCGACGCACCTCATCGGCAATGACGCCTTCCAGGAAGCGGACACCACCGGCATCACGCGGCCCGCCACCAAGCATAACTACCTGGTGAAGCGCAGCGAGGACCTGGCGCGCGTGATGCACGATGCCTTCTACGTCGCGCGCAGTGGTCGCCCCGGCCCGGTGGTGGTGGACCTGCCCAAGGACATCCTGATCAAGCCCGCGCCCTATGCGGACGCGCCCGCCGCGAGCGCGCCGCATCGCAGCTACCGCCCGGTCACCGCGCCCGATCCGAAGCGCATCCTCGAAGCGGTCCAGGCGCTGAAGCGCAGCGCACGCCCCGTGATCTATGCGGGCGGCGGCGTGATCAATTCCGGCCCCGAGGCCTCGCGCCTGCTGCGCGAATTCGTGCACCTGACGGGCATGCCCTGCACCAACACGCTGATGGGCCTGGGCGCCTTCCCGGCGAGCGATCCGCAATTCATCGGCATGCTCGGGATGCACGGCACCTACGAGGCGAATCTCACGATGCATGGCTGCGACGTGATGTTCAACATCGGCGCCCGCTTCGATGACCGCATCACCGGCCGCCTCGATGCCTTCAGCCCGGGCTCCAAGAAGATCCACGCCGATATCGACCCCTCCTCCATCAACAAGAACGTGAAGGTGGATGTGCCGATCGTGGGCGATGCGGGCCAGGTCCTCGCCGCCATGATCGAGTGCTGGAAATCCGATCCGACGCCGGTCGCGAAGGACGCGCAACTCGGCTGGTGGCGCCAGATCGACGAGTGGCGCAAGCGCGACTGCCTCGCCTATGTCCAGCAGGGGCCGATCATCAAGCCGCAGCACGCGGTGAAGCGCCTCTATGAGATCACGAAGGAACTGGGCCGCGAGACCTTCATCTCGACCGAGGTGGGGCAGCACCAGATGTGGGCCGCGCAGTATTTCGGCTTCGACAAGCCGAACCGCTGGATGACCTCGGGCGGCCTCGGCACCATGGGCTATGGCTTGCCGGCGGCGATGGGCGTGCAGATCGCGCATCCCGATGCGCTCTGCATCGACATCGCCGGCGAGGCCTCGATCCTGATGAACATCCAGGAGATGGGCACGCTCGCGCAGTATCGCCTGCCGGTGAAGGTCTTCATCCTGAACAACGAGTACATGGGCATGGTGCGCCAGTGGCAGGAGCTGCTGCATGGCAGCCGCTACTCCGAGAGCTACTCCGAGGCGCTGCCCGATTTCGTGAAGCTGGCCGAAGCCTTCCATGCCCGTGGGCTGCGCGCCGAGACCTCCGACCAGCTGGATGATGTGATCCGCGAGATGATCGCCCATCCCGGTCCGGTCATCGCCGATATCTGCGTCGCGAAGGACGAGAACTGCTTCCCGATGATCCCCTCGGGCGCCGCGCATAACGACATGATCCTCGGCCCGGGCCAGGAGAAGAACGCGGCCGCCGTCACCGATGCCGGCAAGGTGTTGGTGTAAGGCGCGCAAGCCGCCCTTTCTCAAGAAAATTCGGGCGCCGCACCGCGACGCGGGGCGCCCCTCAAGTCTCGGATGGATGAGTGATGTCTGGAACGAATACGCGCACGGCCACGATCGCCGTGCTGGTGGAAAACGAGGCCGGCGTGCTGGCCCGCGTCATCGGCCTGTTCTCGGGCCGCGGCTACAACATCGACAGCCTGACCGTCGCCCCCGTCGAGGAGGAAGGCCGCCTCTCGCGGATCACCATCGTGACCTCGGGCACCGAGATGGTGATCGAGCAGATCAAGGCGCAGCTGGATCGCCTCGTTCCCGTGCATCGCGTGCAGGATCTGACGATGGAAGGCCCGCACCTCACGCGCGAACTTGCGCTTATCAAGGTGGTCGGCCGGGGTGAGCATCGCGTCGAGGCGCTGCGCCTCGCTGATGCCTTCCGCGCCCGCGTCGTGGACGCGACGACGGAGAGCTTCGTCTTCGAGATGACCGGCAATGCCGACAAGATCGACGCCTTCTGCGCCCTGATGCGCCCGCTCGGCCTCAAGGAAGTTTGCCGCACGGGGGCAGTTGCCATCGCGCGCGGCACGGCGCACATGGCGGCGTGATTTTTTCTTTCGACCCCATTTCTTTTGACCAAGACTGACAGAGAAGAGGAGCGCCCTGATGCGCGTCTATTACGATCGTGATGCCGATGTGAACCTGATCAAGGCGAAGAAGGTCGCCGTGATCGGCTTCGGCTCCCAGGGCCATGCCCATGCCATGAACATGCGCGACAGCGGCGTGAAGGACGTGGTCATCGGCCTGCGTCCCGGCGGCTCCTGGAAGAAGGCGGAGGCCGCCGGCTTCAAGGTGATGTCGCCCGCCGATGCGGCCAAGTGGGCCGATGTCGTCATGGTGCTGACGCCCGACGAACTCCAGGGTGACCTCTACCGCGACCAGCTGCATGAGAACCTGCGCCCCGGTTCCGCGCTCGCCTTCGCGCATGGCCTGAACGTGCACTTCAACCTGCTCGACCCGCGCCCCGACATTGACGTGTTCATGATCGCGCCGAAGGGCCCCGGCCACACGGTGCGCGGCGAATACCAGAAGGGCGGCGGCGTGCCCTGCCTCGTGGCGGTCGCGCAGAACCCCTCGGGCAATGCGCTCGAGATCGCGCTTTCCTACGCTTCCGCCGTCGGCGGCGGGCGCTCGGGCATCATCGAGACGACCTTCAAGGAAGAGTGCGAGACCGACCTGTTTGGTGAGCAGGTGGTGCTCTGCGGCGGCCTCGTCGAGCTGATCAAGGCGGGCTACGAGACGCTGGTCGAGGCCGGCTACGCCCCCGAGATGGCCTATTTCGAGTGCCTGCACGAGGTGAAGCTCATCGTGGACCTGATCTACGAGGGCGGCATCGCCAACATGAACTACTCCATCTCCAACACGGCCGAGTACGGCGAATACGTCACCGGCCCGCGCATCATCACCGCCGAGACCAAGGCCGAGATGAAGCGCGTGCTGGAGGATATCCAGTCGGGCAAGTTCGCCCGCGACTGGATGCTGGAGAACCGGGTCAACCAGGCCAGCTTCAAGGCCACCCGCCGCCGCCTGGCCGAGCACCCGATCGAGGAAGTGGGCGCCAAGCTGCGCGGCATGATGCCCTGGATCACCAAGGGCGCCCTGGTGGACAAGGCGCGCAACTGAGCCTTCCGGCCTGACCGGATAGAGGGGCCGGCGGAGTGATCCGCCGGCCCTTTTTCATTCAGCGCAGCTGCACCTGCACCACATCCGACTCGGCATTCGGCATCATGCCGGCATTGACCGAGCGGATGCGGCGCGCGGCCACGCCCTGCTCGGTCAGCAGGCTGCGCACGGCGGCCGTCCGGGCACGGGCAGTGGCGAGGTCGGTGCGGTCCGAATAACTGGTGATGGTGACCAGCGCGCGGGGATTGGCCGAGAGCCGCTCCAGCAACGGGTCGAGGCTGGCACGCGCCTGGGGACTGATGGTCTGCGTGCCGGGCTCAAACCGCACGGCCGCCACCCGGCCATCGCCGGTCGGTGGCGTGGGGGCGGCAACGGGCACGGGGGCCGGGCGCGGCGGTGGCGGAGGGGGCGGCGTCTGCGCGCAGGCAGCCAGCAGGGCGGCGGCGGCGAAAGCGCCGGAGAGGGTCTTGAACGACATGGAGATCTTCCTTCGGGCAGGACGCCCGCAGGGAGGTCAACGCCCGGGCCGCTCCGCGGTTCCCCCCGCTGATACTTTCCCCCGATACTTTCCGTGGGCGCCCCAACCATGCGATACCTGGGGGAAGGGGAACATGCCAGCGCGGCCCGGACAGGGGGCGGAAGCGCTGCGGGTCTTATTGGTGGATGGAGAGGCCCTGCGCGCGGAAGCGGTGCGCCAGGGCCTGGAGGCGGCCGGTTGCACCGTCGTGGCCATTGCGCCCGACGTAGCGGACCTGACGGCGCGCGTCCGCGCGAGCCAGGCCGATGTCATCGTCTGCGACCTGGACGACCCCTCGCGCGATGCCCTCGAATCCATGCGCGCCCTGAACCGCGATGAACCCCGCCCCGTGGTCCTCTTCGCCGAGCGTGGCGCGCCCGAGCAGATTGAGGCGGCGCTGGAAGCGGGCGTGGCCGCCTATGTCGTCGAAGGCCTGGCGCCTGCCCGGGTGCGCCCGGTGCTGGAAGTGGCGATCCGCCGCTTCCGCGCGCATGAGGCGCTGCGGGCCGAGCTGGCCGAGGCCCGCGCTACGCTGGAGGAGCGCGACCAGATCAACCAGGCCAAGCGCCGGCTGATGCGCGATGAAGGCCTCTCCGAGCCCGAGGCGCATCGCCGGCTACAGCGCATGGCGATGGAAAGGCGGCTGAAGCTGGGGCCGATGGCGGTGGCCTATCTGAACAAAAAGCAGGCAAATAGACTCTTATAGACCCTGATTTTTCTGACACGCCTAAGACTCGCGCATTTTTCCGCTTGCGTGCGGGGGGCGTCGCGGATATCTGGCTTCCCACGGGCGGGGTGCAATGGCGCATCCCAGGCAAGCCCAACCCCTTCCCGGTGGCCCATGACGGTCCGCCCGATGTGCGGATTCCCGCTTGCCCCTCCTCCCCGATCTCCAGGTCCCGCGCATCCGCCCCGCCGCCCGCGTCATGCGGCTGGGCTTCGTGCCGCTCTTCGACGCGGCGCCGCTGCTGGTGGCCGAGGCGCTGGGCCTCTTCGAGACGGTCGGGCTGCGCGTGGCGCTCTCGCCCGAGGGCTCCTGGGCCGCGATCCGGGACAAGTTGGCCTTCTCGGCGCTGGATGGCGCACACATGCTCTCGCCCATGCCCATCGCTCTGGCCGCAGGGCTCGGCGGGGTGGAGGCGCGCTTGCAGGTGGCCTGCGGCCTTTCGCGCAATGGCAACGGCATCACCCTCTCGAACGAGCTGGCCGGTGGCGACCTTGCGGCCAAGCTGAAGGCGCGCCGCACGCCCGCCACGCTGGCCGTGGTCTTCCCCTTTTCCTCCCATAATTACCTGCTCCGCCGCTGGCTGCTGGACCAGGGCGTAGACCCCGAGCGGGATGTGCGCCTCACCGCCGTGCCGCCGCCGCGCATGGCGGCCCGCCTGGCTGCGGGCGAGATTGACGGCTTCTGCGTCGGCGCGCCCTGGGGGGCGGCGGCCGAGGCGATGGGGGCGGGCCAGGTCGTCGCCGGCACTGCGGAGATCTGGCCCAATCACCTGGAGAAGCTGCTGGCCTTCAGCGAGGACTACCTCGCCACCCATCGCGAGCAGGCGGTGGCCGCCACCGCCGCCATCATCGCCGCCGCCCGCTGGCTGGATGAGCCAGAGAACCGCGTGGAGGCCATCTCCATCATGGCGGGCCGCGCGCTCTGGCAGCTCAGCCCCGCCACCATCGAGAGCGCCTTCGACTCGACGCACCGCATCGCCTTTCGCGCCGCCACCCTGCCGCGCCGCGAGGAAGCCGCGCTCTGGCTCACCGCGATGCGCGAGGCCGGGCACATGCCGGACGGCGTGCCCGATGCGCAGGCCCTCGCCCCCTTCAATGACGGGCTGTGGCGCGACGCCGCCGCCCGCCTGAACGAACCCGAACCCCTCCTGGAGACCCAAGCATGAGCCTCACCCGTCGCAACGCCGTCGCCGGCACCGCTGCCCTTCTCGCCGCCGCAAAGTCGCTGGGCCCGGTGCACGCCCAGGGCAGCACCACGCCGGAGGTGCGCCGCGCCAATCTGGGCTTCATCGCGCTCACCGATTCCGCGCCGCTGATCATCGCGCGCGAAAAGGGCTTCTTCGCCAAGCACGGCATGCCGGATGTCGAGGTGAATCGCCAGGCGAGCTGGGGTGCGACGCGCGACAACCTGGTGCTGGGCGGCGGGCGCGGCGGCATCGATGGCGCCCACCTGCTGACGCCCATGGCCTACCTGATCCACATGGGCCGCATCACCCAGAACAACCAGCCGGTGCCCATGGCGCTGCTGGCGCGGCTGAACACCAATGGCCAGGCCATCAGCGTCGCCGCCAAGCACATGCAGCTCGGCGCCCGGCTCGACGCCTCGCCGCTGCGGCGCGCGCTGAACAGCGACAGCAAGGTGGCGATGACCTTCCGTGGCGGCACGCATGACATGTTCATCCGCTACTGGCTCGCCGCCGCCGGCATCGACCCGGAGCGCGACGTCTCGACCATCGTCGTGCCCCCGCCGCAGATGGTGGCCAACATGCGCGTCGGCACCATGGACGCCTTTTGCGTGGGCGAGCCCTGGAACGCGCAGCTCGTCACGCAGCGCCTGGGCTACACCGCCATCGTGACGGGCGAGTTCTGGAAGGACCACCCCGAGAAGTGCCTCGCCCTCCGGGCCGATTTCGTGCAGCAGAACCCTCGCGCGACGGAGGCACTGACGGCGGCCGTGATCGAGGCCGCGCGCTGGTGCGACACGCCCGCCAACAAGCAGGAGATGTGCGAGATCCTCTCGCGCCGCGCCTGGTTCAACGTGCCCGTCGCCGACATCATCGGCCGCATGCGCGGCGAGGTGGATTACGGCGATGGCCGCACGACCACGAACACCGACATCACCATGAAGTTCTGGCGCGACCATGCCAGCTACCCCTTCCGCAGCCATGACCTGTGGTTCCTCACCGAGAACCAGCGCTGGGGCATCCTGCCCGAAGGCCTGGATACGGCGCCGCTCATCGCCCAGGTGAATCGCGAGGGCATCTGGCGCGCCGCCGCCGCCCGCGCCGGCGTGCCCAATGCGGAGACGCCGTCGGGCACCTCGCGCGGGCGGGAGACCTTCTTCGACGGCAAGGTCTTCGACCCCGAGAATCCGGCGGCCTACCTCGCCTCGCTCTCCATCAAGAAGCTCTCGGCGGCCTGATCATGAACGCGCTCACACCCCCCGCCGTGACGGCGCCGCTGGCCACGCCCGCGGCCTCGCCCACGCCGAAGCCCTCCGCCTTCCTGCGCCGCGTGAACGAGACGCTGGCGGTGGTGGTCCCGCCGCTGCT
>NZ_JAIEQY010000157.1 GCF_019747315.1 Roseococcus sp.
CCGGAGGCCGTTTTGAACACCTCCACCAAGCGTCCATTCTGATTTTGACTTTACCAAAGGAGAAGACCCCATGGGCCTGAAGATCCGCCTTGCCCGCGCCGGCGCCAAGAAGCGCCCCTATTATCACATCGTGGTGGCCGACAGCCGCAGCCCGCGCGATGGCCGCTTCATCGAGAAGCTGGGTAGCTACAACCCGATGCTGCCGGCCGAGCACGCCGACCGCATCCGCCTGCAGGAGGAGCGCATCAAGGAGTGGCTCTCCCAGGGCGCGCTGGCGACCGACCGCGTGGCGAAGTTCCTGGGCCGCGCCGGCCTGATGGAAATGCCGGCGATCCCGACGCAGCCGATCCAGTCCGCGCCGAAGAAGAAGGCGCAGGAACGCGCCGCGGCCGCCGCGCGCTGATCTAGACCCATGGCCACGGCGATGATCCTGTTGGGCGAGATCGGGAGGCCGCACGGTGTGCGGGGCCTGGTGCGCGTCCGCAGCTTCACCGCCGAGCCTGAGGATCTGACCGCCTATGGCCCGCTGAGCGACGCGACCGGCAGCCAGCGCTTCGTGCTGGAGATGCTCTCGCCGGATCTCGCGCGCATCGAGGGCGTGAATGACCGCGACCAGGCCGCGCGCCTGACCGGCACCAAGCTCTATGTGCCGCGCGAGGCGTTGCCACCGCCCGAGGATGAGGAGGAATACTACCTTTCCGACCTCGAGGGCATGGCGGCGGTGACGGCGGAAGGCCAGGCCCTTGGCCGCGTTCGCGCAGTGGAGGATCACGGCGCGGGGGCCTTCCTCGTGCTGGAAGGCCCGCCCGAGCGGCTGGTGCCCTTCACGCGCGCGGCGGTGCCCGAGGTGGACACCAAGGCGCGCCGTATCACCGTGGTGCTGCCCGCCGAGATCCTCGTCGAGCCCCAGCCGGGCGACCGGGAGGCGGGTGCGGCATGAGCTGGCGCGCCACCATCCTCACGCTCTTCCCGGAGATGTTCCCCGGGCCGCTCGACGTGTCGCTCGCCGGTCGTGCCCTGCGCGATGGCAAGTGGCATTGCGAGGCGATGGATATCCGCGGCTTCGCCATGGATCGCCACCGCACCGTGGATGACACGCCCTTCGGCGGCGGTGCGGGCATGGTGATGCGGCCCGATGTGGCGGATGCGGCGATTGCGGGCGCGATGGCAGGGGGAGACACTGGGGGCGACACCCGCCCGCTGGTCTATCTCACCCCGCGTGGCCGGCTGCTGGACCAGTCCATGGTGCGCGATTTCGCGGCGGGCCCCGGCCTCGTGCTGCTCTGCGGGCGGTATGAGGGCGTGGATCAGCGCGTGATCGAGGCCCGTGGCATGCGCGAGGTCAGCCTCGGCGACTACGTGCTCTCGGGCGGCGAGATCGCGGCGCTGGCCTTGCTCGATGCCTGCGTGCGGCTGCTGCCGGGTGTCATGGGCGCCGCCGAAAGCGCCATCGAGGAAAGCCACTCCGCGGGGCTGCTGGAATACCCGCACTACACGCGGCCCGCCGAATGGCAGGGCCGCGCCGTGCCGCCCGTGCTGCTCTCCGGCCATCATGCCGAGGTCGCGCGCTGGCGGCGTGCCCAATCCGAGGCCGCGACGCGCGAGCGGCGGCCCGATCTCTGGAACCGAATGCTGGTTGCGGGCTCGCAAGCCCCGGCCTAAACCAAATTCTCGAAAGGACTTGACCATGAACCTCTTGCAGCAATTCGACGCCGACCAGAAGGCCCGCCTGACCGCGACCCGCCCCGTGCCGGAATTCGCCGCCGGCGATACCGTGCGCGTGATGGTGAAGGTCGTGGAAGGCGAGCGTACGCGCGTCCAGGCCTATGAGGGTGTGGTGATCGCGCGCTCCAACCGCGGACTGCACAGCAACTTCACGGTGCGCAAGCTCTCCTATGGCGAGGGCGTGGAGCGCGTCTTCCCGCTGCATTCCCCGGCCATCGCCGAGATCGCCGTGGTGCGTCGCGGCAAGGTGCGCCGCGCGAAGCTCTATTACCTGCGTGGCCGCACGGGCAAGTCGGCGCGCATCGCCGAGAAGCTCGGCCTGCGCGCGCCGGCTGCTGCCGCCGCCAAGGACACTGCCGAGGCCTGAGGCCCGGTTGCGGAGGGCCGGTTCGGCCCTCCGCCAGATTGCCGCTTTGTAGAGGGAGAGATCGCCAATGAGCGATGGAAAGCCGCGCACGCTGTTCGACAAGATCTGGGCCGCCCATGTGGTCGAGACACTGCCGGACGGAACGGCCCTTCTCTACATCGACCTCCACCTCACCCATGAGGTCACGACGCCGCAGGCCTTCGAGGGCCTGCGCCTGGCCGGCCGCAAGATCCGCCGCCCGGACCTGACGCTCGGCGTCATCGACCACAACATCGCCACCGACGCCTCGCGCTACACGGGCATCGTGGATGACGAGAGCCGCCTGCAGGTCGAGACGCTGGAGAAGAACGCGGCCGAATTCGGCATGCCGCTCATCCCGCTGCTCGACAAGCGCCAGGGCATCGTCCACGTCATCGGGCCAGAGCTGGGGCGCTCGCTGCCCGGCATGACGATCGTCTGCGGCGACAGCCACACCTCCACGCATGGCGCCATGGGCGCGCTCGCCTTCGGCATCGGCACCTCCGAGGTGGAGCACGTGCTGGCGACGCAGACGCTGCTGCAGAAGCCCGCCAAGAACATGCAGGTCCTGGTCGAGGGCAACCTCGCCATCGGCTGCTCGGGCAAGGACATCACCCTCGCCATCATCGGCAAGATCGGCACCGCGGGCGGCACGGGCCATGTCATCGAGTATTGCGGCGACACCATTCGCGCGCTCGACATGGCGGGCCGCATGACCGTCTCCAACATGGCGATCGAGGGTGGCGCGCGCGCCGGCCTGATCGCGCCCGACGAGACCACCTTCGACTACATCCGCGGCCGCCCCATGGCGCCGAAGGGCGAGGCGCTGGAGCGCGCCATCGCCTATTGGCGCAGCCTGCCGACCGATGCGGGCGCCCATTACGACAAGATCGTGAAGCTCGCCGCGCATGAGATCGCGCCGCAGGTCACCTGGGGCACCAGCCCCGAGGATGTGCTGCCGATCACCGGCATCGTGCCGAACCCCGAGGAAGCGGCCAATGAGGCGCGCCGCGCCCAGCTCCGCCGCATGGTCGAATATATGGGCCTGACGCCCGGCCAGCGCCTGACCGACCTCAAGATCGACGTGGCCTTCATCGGCAGCTGCACCAACAGCCGCATCGAGGATATCCGCGCCGCCGCCGCCATCGCCAAGGGCCGCAAGGTCGCCGATGGCGTGCGCGCGATGGTCGTCCCCGGCTCGGGCCTGGTGAAGGCGCAGGCCGAGGAGGAAGGACTCGACCGCATCCTCCAGGAAGCGGGCTTCGAATGGCGCGAGGCGGGCTGCTCGATGTGCCTCGGCATGAATCCGGACAAGCTGACGCCCGGCCAGCGCAGCGCCAGCACCAGCAACCGCAATTTCGAGGGCCGCCAGGGCCCGGGCGGGCGCACGCACCTGCTCTCGCCCGCCATGGCCGCGGCGGCGGCGATCGCCGGCCACCTCGCCGATGTGCGCGACTATCAACCCACTTGGCAGCCGACCGGGAGCCTGTGAGATGCAAGCCTTCACCACCCTGACCGGCATCGCGGCCCCCCTGCCCAAGGCCAATGTCGACACCGACCAGATCATCCCCGCGCGCTTCCTGAAGTCCATCGCGCGCACCGGATTCGGCAAGAACCTCTTCGCCAATTTCCGCTACAATGCGGATGGCTCCGAGCAGCCGGAATTCGTGCTGAACCAGGAGGCCTATCGCAAGGCGGAGATCCTCATCGCCTTCGAGAATTTCGGCTGCGGTTCGTCCCGTGAGCATGCGCCCTGGGCGCTCTTGGATTTCGGCATTCGCTGCGTGATCGCGCCCGACTTCGCCGACATCTTTCACAACAACAGCTTCAAGAACGGCCTGCTGCCCATCCGCCTGCCGCGCGAGATCTGCGAGAAGCTGATGGAGGACGCCAAGCTCGGCAGCAATGCGCGCATCACGGTGGATCTGGAGCGCAACGTTGTGGTGCGCCCCAATGGCGAGGAGATCCCCTTTGCCATCGACCCGTTCCGCCGCCACTGCCTGCTGAACGGCCTCGATGATATCGGCCAGACGATGCAGCACACAGGCTCCATCGACACCTACGAAGACAAGCAGCGCCAGGCCCAGCCCTGGCTGCATGCCGCGGAGAACCGCCTGTGATCGCCAACAAGAAGCTCCTCGTCCTGCCGGGGGATGGCATCGGCCCCGAGGTGATGCATGAGGTCCGCCGCGTCATCGACTGGATGGAGCAGCGCCGCATGGTGCGCTTCGAAATCGGCGAAGGCCTGGTCGGCGGTGCTGCCATTGATGCCGAGGGCGTGCCCTGCCCCGACCGCACGGTGGAGGCGGCACGCGCCGCCGATGCCGTGCTGTTCGGCAGCGTCGGCGGCCCGAAATGGGACAAGCTGCCCTTCGAGCAGCGGCCGGAACTCGGCATCCTGCGGCTGCGCAAGGAGCTGGGCCTGTTTGCGAATTTACGCCCGGCCATCGTGCTCGACCCCCTCGTGGATGCCTCCTCGCTGAAGCCCGATGTGGTGCGCGGCCTCGACATCATGATCGTGCGCGAAAGCACGGGCGGCATCTATTTCGGCGAGCCGCGCGGCATCCACACGGACGCCAACGGCAAGCGCGTTGGCATCGACACCGAGGTCTATTCGGAAGACGAGATCGCCCGCGCCGCCCGCGTCGCCTTCGACCTCGCCCGCAAGCGCCGCAACAAGGTGACGAGCACCGAGAAGGCGAATGTGATGCAATCCGGCCGCCTCTGGCGCGCCGTGGTGACCGAGGTGCACGCCGCCGAATTCCCGGATGTCGAGCTGGAGCACATGTACGCCGACAATGCGGCGATGCAGCTCTGCTCGCGCCCCAAGCAGTTCGACGTGATCCTGGCATCCAATCTCTTCGGCGATGTGCTGAGCGACCTGGCGGCCGCCTTGACGGGCTCCTTGGGCATGCTGCCATCGGCCACGCTTGGCGCCGTGCAGGCCGATGGCCGCCGTCACGCGCTCTATGAGCCGATCCATGGCTCGGCGCCGGATATCGCGGGCAAGGGCATCGCGAATCCGTCGGCGCAAATCCTCTCCTTCGCGATGCTGCTGCGTTGGTCCTTCGGCATGGAGGAGCAGGCGCGCATGGTCGAGCAGGCGGTGGAGCGCGTGCTGGCGGGCGGGATGCGCACGGCGGACATCATGCAGCCCGGCATGGCGCGCATCAGCTGCTCCGTGATGGGCGAGAGCGTCGTGCGGGAGTTGAACAAGCTCGCCGCGTGATGCGCGCGTGCTGCATGGCCGCCCCCGTGCAACGCGTGCAAACAACGTCATAAAGCTGTCGCCCGGGGGGTTGCGCGGCATGGCCGCGAAGGGTATCTCCCGGCCCACGGCAAGCACCCGTAGCTCAATGGATAGAGCACCAGACTACGAATCTGGGGGTTGGAGGTTCGAGTCCTTCCGGGTGCGCCAGTTTCCCTCGACATGATTTCCGAAGCCTCTTGCGTGCTTAGTTGAGGCTGCGCTATCCAGACCTCGCATCAAGAGTTGGGCCGGCGCCCAACGCCAACCTGCCTTCCCGGGCAAGGTGGCGCTCTCCGTGAGGGGAGGATGTGGCCGGTCCCGGCAATGATACGGGTCTTCCACGCCAAGCGCCGTCCCTCGTCACGAGGAGAAGCGCATGTTGACCGCCCCGCACGATCTGTCCCCCTGCCTCCGCCCCGGCGATGAGGCCACGCATCTGGGCGGAATGCCCTGGGAGGACCGCACAGGCCGCTCCCGCTGGGCGGAGTTCTACCTGGTGCTGCACCGCGCCGGCGGCGCCTGGACGCATCTCTATCGCGTCCTGCCGGGGGTGCGGTTGGAGCTTGTGCTGGTGCGTGCAGTCGAGGGTGATGCGCGGGCTGCGCTGCAGGGGGCGTTCTTTGCCGATGGTGCCCGGAGGTTCAGAAAAAAGCCTCCGGCGGCTGGGGCCACGGGCTCCAGGCCCCTTTCCTGAAACAGGACGACGCTGGGTCTGGCGCCTGGGCCCCAGCCGCCGGAGGCCGCTTAATCCCGCAGCAGCCGCGCGACCGAGATGAAGTAGAACAGCGCGGAAAGCCCCGCGAGGGCCGCCAGGATGGCCCAGTTCCGCGCCTTGCGGCGGCGCTCGAAGATCACCTTTTCCTCGGGCGTCATGCGAGCAGCAGACGGTCGAGCGCCAGCGCGCCGAACAACAGGAAGAGGTAGGAGATGCTGTATTTGAAGCAGCGCTTCGCCGGCATGTCCTTGGTGAGGGAAACGCCCGATTCATCCTGCGCGTCGCGCCAGGTGAGCCAGGCGTGGCGGAGGAAGTTCGCGCCGAGTGCCGCGGCAACGGCGCCATAGACCCAGGTGTTGAAGCCCATCAGCCAGGGTGCCAGCGTCAGCGGTACCAGCAGGATGGTGTAGATCACCACCTGCCGGCGCGTCTCGCGTGCACCATTCGTCACCGGCAGCATCGGCACGCCGGCCCGCTCGTAATCCTGGTGCGCCCAGAGCGAGAGCGCCCAGAAATGCGGCGGCGTCCACATGAAGATGATGGCAAACAGCACCAGCGGCAGCGCCTCGATGCTGCCGGTGACCGCGATCCAGCCGATGAGCGGCGGAAAGGCGCCCGCTGCACCCCCGATCACGATGTTCTGCGGCGTGCGGCGCTTCAGCAGCATCGTGTAGATGACGACATAGAAGAAGATCGAGAAGGCCAGCACGCCCGCCGCCAGCCAGTTGGTGGCCAGCCCCATCAGCGCGACGGAGCCCACGGCCAGCACCACGCCATAGGTCAGCGCAGCATCAGCGCTGATGCGGCCGGTCGGGATGGGGCGCTTGATGGTGCGGCGCATGATCGCGTCGATGTCGCGGTCATACCACATGTTCATCGCACCCGCGGCACCGGCCGCGATGGTGATGCAGAGGATGGCGGTGACGGCAAGCACAGGATGCATCGGCCCGGGGGCGACCAGCAATCCTATGATGCCGGTGTAGACGACGAGCGTCAGCACGCGCGGCTTGAGCAGCGTGATCCAGTCGCGCACCTCGGAGGCACCGGCGATCTCAGTTGTGGTCACGTCACTCATGGGGTGTCCTGAAACTTGAGGGGCTTCGCCCCTCAAACTCCCCAGAAGGAACCTCAGGTTCCTTCACCTCCGATGGATAGGGGTGCAGGGGACGTGTCCCCTGCTGGGGGAGTTTGAGGGGGCGAAGCCCCCTCAATGTGCTTAACGGATCTTCGGCAGCTCATCGAAGCTGTGGAAGGGGGGTGGGCTGCTGACCTGCCATTCCAGCGTGGTCGCACCCTCGCCCCAGTAATTTGGAGCGGCGACGGCCCCGCGCTTGAAGGTCGCGTACATCACGTAGAAGAAGAAGATGAAGCTCGCAACCGAGAGATAGGCGCCCATGGAGGCCACGAAGTTCCAGCCCCAAAAAGCGTCAGGATAATCCGGGTAGCGGCGCGGCATGCCCTGGTTGCCCAGGAAGTGCATGGGAAAGAAGAGGATATTCACACCCACGAACGTCATCCAGAAGTGGATCTTGCCCAGCTTCTCCGGGTATTGGCGGCCGGACATCTTGCCGATCCAGTAGTAGATGCCGGCATAGATGCCGAACACCGCGCCCAGGCTCAGCACGTAGTGGAAGTGGGCCACCACATAATAGGTGTTGTGCAGGATTTGCGTGATGCCGGCATTGGCCAGCACGACGCCCGTCACGCCACCCATCGTGAACAGGAAGATGAATCCGATGGCGAAGAGCATCGGGGTGTCGAACTTCATCGAGCCGCCCCACATGGTGGCAACCCAGGAGAAGATCTTCACGCCCGTCGGCACGGCGATGACCATCGTCGCCGCCATGAAGTAGGCGCGCGTGTCGACATCCATGCCCGAGGTGTACATGTGGTGCGCCCAGACCACGAAGCCCACCACGCCGATGGCGACCATCGCGTAGGCCATGCCCAGGTAGCCGAAGACCGGCTTCTTGGAGAAGGTCGAGATCACGTGGCTGATGATGCCGAAGGCCGGCAGGATCATGATGTAGACTTCGGGGTGGCCGAAGAACCAGAAGAGGTGCTGGAACAGCACCGGGTCACCACCGCCGGCCGGGTCGAAGAAGGCCGTGCCGAAGTTGCGGTCCGTGATGAGCATGGTGATGGCACCACCCAGCACCGGCACCGCCAGCAGCAGCAGGAAGGCAGTGACCAGCATCGACCAGACGAAGAGCGGCATCTTGTGCAGCGTCATGCCCGGGGCGCGCATGTTGAAGATGGTGGTGATGAAGTTGGCCGCACCCAGGATCGAGGAGGCGCCCGCCAGGTGAAGCGCGAACAGCGCCATGTCCATGGCCGGGCCCGACTGGTAGGTGTCGTCCGAGAGCGGCGGATAGATCGTCCAGCCCGCGCCCGCGCCGCCGCCCACGAAGAGCGAGCCGCCCAGCAGCAGGAAGGCCGGCACCAGGAGCCAGAAGGAGATGTTGTTCAACCGCGGGAAGGCCATGTCCGGCGCGCCGATCATGATGGGCACGAACCAGTTGCCGAAGCCACCGATCAACGCCGGCATGATCACGAAGAACACCATGATCAGCCCGTGGGCCGAGACATAGGCGTTCCACATCTGCCCGTCGGAGAAGATCTGCAGGCCAGGGTGCTGCAATTCCATGCGCATCAGCACGGAAAGCCCAATGCCGATGATCGCGGCGAAGAGGGAGAAGATGATGTAGAGGGTGCCGATATCCTTGTGATTGGTGCTGAACAGCCACCGATTCACGAAGTTCGGCTTGTGGTCGTCATGTCCATGCGCGTCTGCGTATGCCATGTCCCTTGTGCCTTTCCTTGACCTTGCGCGGGCTGCGTTACTGACGCGCCGCTGCGATTCGAATGGTGTCGTTTTCGGCGGCCGCAAGGGCCGGGGCCGGGGCGTCCTGGCGGGCGAAGCGCGTGCGCGCGCTGGCCACCCAGGCGTCGAATTCTGCCTGCGGCACGGCCTTCACCACGATCGGCATGAACCAGTGGTTCACCCCGCAGATCTGGTTGCACTGGCCGTAGAAGGTGCCCACCCGGTCGGCGCGCATCCAGGTCTCCAGCGTGCGGCCGGGGATGGTGTAGCGCTGCACGCCCAGGCTGGGGACGAAGAAGCTGTGGATCACGTCCGCGCCATTGGTCATCACGCGGATGGTGCGACCCACGGGGATCAGCAGGGGCTCGTCCACCTCCAGGCTACGGAACTGGCCAGGGCGGATATCCTCGTCCTGGATGGGGCGGCTGTCGAAGGCGAAGTTGCCATGGTCGGGGAACTGATAGCTCCAGTACCATTGATGGCCCGTCACGTTGATCGTCAGGTCGGCGTCACGCGCGCGGTCCTGGTAGTAGATCAGCCGGAAAGAGGGGACGGCGATGACCAGCAGGATCAGCACCGGGATCACCGTCCAGGCGATCTCGAGCCCCGTGTGGTGGCTGGTCTGCGAGGGGACGGGGTTCGCCTTCTCGTTGTAGCGCCACATCACCCAGGCCAGCAGGATGGCCACGAAAACCGTGACCGCCACCATCAGCCAGAAGACCAGCGTGTTGAAGCTCGAAATGGCGTCCTTGATGGGACCGCCCGATTCCTGCAGCCCCATGGCCCAGGGCGCGGGCGCCCCCACCATGGGTGCCTGCGCCTGAGCGTAAGCCACGCCAATCATGGCCAGCACGCCCAGCATGGATATTCCGAAAATTCGTCCGATACGCCCGATCACGCGCCGCACCTTGCCCCAAAACCTGAAGCGATGGCCCGGGGCCATCGCCCGGTGACCCCATCGGCCACCTGCGGGCGCAGCATGGCATGCCCTCTGGAAGGGGCCGGCCCGGCGCCGCGGCCGGACCATAGGCTTGAGGCGAAAACCCCACAAGCCTTGCGGCGGTGCAGCATCGGGTTTTTTGGGCTCAGCCGCCCTCGATGATCTCGGTTTCCGCCCCCTCGGCGCCGCCCTCGGCCACATGGTCCACCATGTCCGTCAGCATGGAGCGGATATGCGGGTCCCCGACCATGTAGAAGACCTGCCGCCCCCGGCGATCCGCCGTCAGCAGCCGCGCTGCCCGCAGCAGGCGCAAATGGTGCGAGACCAGGCTGGGCGAGATGGAAAGCATCTCCGCCGTCGCCCCGACCGAAACCGGCTGGTCCAGGCAGGCCAGAATGATCTTGAGGCGCGTGGGGTCGCTCATCAGGCGGAACATCTCCGCCAGTTCCATGACCTCATCTTCGTTGATGCGGACGCCTGTTGCCATTCTGGCAGCTTCGGCCTTGTCGCCGCGGGACACAAGCCTTGTTGCGCGCCTGCATTGGGCGAACGCGCGCCAGGCCAAGCCTTGACGCGCGCCGCGCGAGGGGCAAGTAAATGGAAACAAGTCACTGAAATTATTAGAGGATTGAATAGATGAATAGCTATTCAGCCATCGCTCGCCGGAGCCTCCTGGCGCTGCCAGCCCTGGCCGGCACAGCCAAGGCCCAGCCCGCCGGGCGCCCCACGGCGCTGGCCACCACCGGCATGATCGGCGACCTCGTGCGCGGCGTTGGCGGGCCCGCCATCAACACCGAGACCCTAATCGGCGAGGGCGTGGATCCCCACCTCTTCCGCCCGACGCGCAACGACATCGCGAGGATCCTCCGCGCCGATGCCCTCTTCTTCAACGGCCACCGCCTGGAGGGCCGCATGCATGAGGTGCTTGACCGCGCCGCCGCCCAGGGCAGGCCGGCCCTGGCCGTGGCTGAGGCCATTCCGCGCGCCCGGTTGCGCCAGCATGACGACTACCCCGAGGCGGCCGACCCGCATGTCTGGATGGACCCTGCCCTCTGGTCCGAGACGCTGCCCGCCATCGCTGCCACCCTGGCGCGCCTGCCCCGGCTGGACCGGAACCTGGAGGCAGGGGTGGCCCAGACCCGGCACGTGCTCACGCGGCTCGACGCCTATGCGCGGGACGTCCTGGCCCCTATCCCGGCCGAGCGCCGCGTGCTGGTCACGGCGCATGATGCCTTCGCCTATTTTGGGCTGCGCTATCAGTTCCAGGTGGAATCCATCCAGGGCCTCTCCACCGAGGCCGAGGCCAGCCTGGCCCGAATCGAGGCCATGGTCCGGCTGATCGTGGAACGCCGCCTGCCCGCCATCTTCACCGAGAGTTCCGTGCCCGACCGCGCGGTGCGCGCCCTGATCGAGGGGGTGGCAGCGCGCGGCCACCAAATCCGGCTGGGCGGCACGCTCTTCTCCGATTCCATGGGCCGCCCCGGCACCTATCGCGGCACCTATGAAGGCATGATGGACCACAACATCACCACCATCTCGCGTGCCCTCGGCGGCTCGGCGCCCGAGCGCGGGTTGAACGGCCGGCTGTGAGCGCACCGTTTTCCGTCTCCGGGCTGAGTGTCAGCTATGCCGGCCGCCCGGCCCTCACCAACATCACCTGGCAGGCCGCACCGGGCCTGACGGCCATCCTCGGCCCCAATGGCGCCGGAAAATCCACCCTGCTGAAGGCGGCGCTCGGCCTGATTCCGGCCGATTCCGGCGAGGCGCGCTTCCTTGGCCTGCCGTTGGAGCAGGCCCGCGCCCGCATCGCCTATCTGCCGCAGCGCGCCAGCGTGGACTGGGATTTCCCGGCCTCGGCGCTCGACATTGTCGCCATGGCCCGCCTGCCGCGCATGCGCTGGTGGGGCCCGGTGCCCCGCGCCGAGCGCGAGATCGCCCGCGCGGCCCTGGCCTCGGTCGGCCTCGCCGATTTCGCCGAGCGCCAGATCGGCCGCCTTTCCGGCGGGCAGCAGCAGCGCGTCTTCCTCGCCCGCGCCTTGGCCCAGGGGGCCGACCTCTTCCTGATGGATGAACCCATGGCCGCCGTGGATGCGGTCACGGAGCAGACCATCCTGGCCGTGCTGCATGGCCTCGCGGGCGAGGGGAAATCGGTCCTGATGGTGCATCACGACCTCTCCCTCATCACCGCGCATTTCGACCAGGTGCTGATCCTGGCGGGGCATGTCGTGGCGGCCGGCCCCGTGGCAGAGGCCTTCACGGATGCCGCCATCGCCCAGGCCTTCGGCGGGCTTCCAGGGCGAGCATGATCGGCCACAACACCCTCATCGTGCTGCTGGGCTGTGCCGCGCTGGGGGCGGCCTCGGGCGTGGTCGGCGCCTTCGCGCTGCTGCGGGGGCGCGCCCTGCTGGCCGATGCCATCGGCCATGCGGCCTTGCCGGGCGTGGTCGCGGCCTCACTCATCGTCGCCGCCTTCGGTGGGCCGGCGCGCAGCCTGGCGCCGCTGCTGCTGGGCGCCGCGCTCTCGGCCTGGCTCGGGCTGCTGGCGCTGCGGGCGCTGACGGCGGGCGGGCGAATCCGGCAGGATGCCGCCATCGGCGTGGTGCTCTCCGCCTTCTACGCGCTGGGCACGGTCGGGCTTTCCATCGCCCAGGCCATGCCGGATGCCGCCCAGGCGGGGCTGTCCAGCTTCATCCTGGGCCAGGCGGCAACGCTGAACGAGGGCGATGCCCTGCTGGCCGGCGGCCTGGCGCTGGGCTGCATCGCCCTCATCGCCCTGCTGTTCCAGCCCTTGCGCGCCCTCTGCTTCGACGAGGGTTTCGCCCGCAGCCAGGGCCTGCCGGTGCGCGCGCTGGACCTCACTTTGCTGGCGCTGCTGCTGGCGGTCTGCGTCGCCGGGTTGCCGGCCGTGGGCCTGCTGCTGGTGGTGGCGCTGCTGATCGTTCCCGCCGCCGCCGCGCGCCTCGTCACGCGCGGCCTGCCGGCCATGGTGACCCTGGCGGGACTGCTGGGGGCGGCCGCGGGCGCCAGCGGCGCGCTGATCTCCACCCGATTCGAGAATATCCCGACCGGCGCCGCCGTCGTCCTGGCCGGCCTGCTCGGCTTCGGCGCCGCCCTGGCCTTCCAGCGCCGATGACCGAGTTCCTGCAACTCGACCTGCCCGCCCTGCTCGCCGCCCTCCTGGCCGGCGGCACCTGTGGCCTTCTGGGCTCCTTCCTGGTGCTGCGGCGCGAGAGCCTGCTGGGGGACGCGCTCTCCCACGCGGTCCTCCCCGGCATCGTGCTGGGCTTCGCGCTGACGGGGCTGCGGAGCGCGGGGCCGATGCTGCTGGGGGCGCTGGGCGCCGCGCTGCTGGCCACGCTGGCCATCGGCTGGGTGCGGCGCGCGGCGCGGCTGGAGACGGGTGCGGCCACCGGCCTGGTCTTCACCGGCTTCTTCGCCGCGGGGCTGGTCCTGCTGGAGGTGACCGGCGCCCGCAGCGCCGATCTGGACGTGGATTGCGTGCTTTTCGGCCAGCTGGAGACCCTGGTCTGGCTGGAGGCGCAGGGCCTCGCTTCCCTGCTGGACCCCGCCGCGCTGGCCAGCCTGCCGCGCCAATTGGGGCTGCTGGCGGCGGTGGCCCTGGTCTCGGCGCTGGTCGTCGCCACCTGCTGGCGGCCCTTGCAGCTCATCGCCTTCGACCCGGCCTTCGCCGCCTCGCTCGGCCTGCGCGTCGGGCGGTGGGAAATGGGGCTGAACCTGCTCATCGCGGCGGCCGCCGTCGCCGCCTTCGAATCCGTGGGCAGCATCCTGGTGGTGGCCATGCTGGTCTGCCCGGCCGTGGCGCTCCGCTTGCTGACCGACCGCTACCGCGTGCAGGTGATGGGCGGCGCCGCGCTGGGCGCGGCCCTGGGCGCGGCGGGCGTGCTGCTGGCAGGGCCGGTGCCGGCGGCGCTGGGGCTGGGCGTCTCGCTCAACGCCGCCGGGTTGATCGGGACGCTGGCGGGAATGGTGGTGGCGGGCAGCCTGATGCTGCGGGCAGCCCGCGCTACGCCCCGCGCTGCCGCGCCGCCAGCGCGCTGACCTCCTCGCGCAGGAAGCGACTGGAGGAATCCAGCTCTCCCGCCAGCCCACGCAACTCCCGCGCGGAGGCATCGGTCTGCGTCACCTCGCCGTTCAGCGCATGCGCCCCGCCCGAGACGCTGGTGGTGGCCGCCGCCGCCTGGGCCACGCCGCGGGCGATTTCGCGCGTGGCCTCGCCCTGCTGCGCCATGCCGTCGGCGATGGCCGCCGAGATGGCGTGCAGCTCCTGGATGGTCTGGCCAATGCCGCCGATGGCCTGGGCCGCGCCCTCCGTCGTCGCCTGGATGGCGCCGATCTGGCTTGCGATCTCCTCCGTCGCCTTGGCGGTCTGCAGGGCCAGGCTCTTCACCTCCCCCGCGACCACGGCGAAGCCCTTGCCCGCATCGCCCGCCCGCGCCGCCTCGATCGTCGCATTGAGCGCAAGGAGGTTGGTCTGCGCGGCGATGCTCTCGATCAGCCGCACCACCTCGCCGATGCGCTGCGCCCCGGTGGAGAGGCCGCGCACCGTCGCATCCGTCTGCATGGCCTGCTGCAAGGCACGGTCGGCGACGGCGGAAGCATCCGTCACCTGGCGGGTGATCTCGGCGATGCTGCTGGCCAATTCCTCGGCGGCCGCGGCCACGGCCTGCACATGGGCCGTCGCTTCCTCCGAGCCGCTGCCGAGGGAGCGGGCCTGGACCGTCGCGCGCTCCGCCAGGTCGGAAAGGCGCGAGGCGGCGGCGAGGGTCAGCGCCGCGCGCTCGCCCAGCTGGCCCGAGGCCTCGGCCAGCGCGGCTTCCAGGGCGGCGGCATTGGCCAGCGCCACCTCGCGCCGCGCCAGTTCCATCCGGCCGCGCTCGGCCTCGGCCTCGGCGCGGGCCTGGCGGGTTTCCAGGCGGGATTGGCGCAGCGTCTCGATCGCCGCGGCCATGGCGCCCAGTTCGTCGCGGCGGCCCAGATGCGGCACGCCGCCTTCCAGATCGCCCGTGGTGATGCAGGCGACGCGGGTGCAGAGCTGGTCCATCGGCCGCAGCATCCGGCGGATGACCCACCAGCCCAGCAGCCCCATCACCAGCAGCACGATCCCGCCCGCGATCAGCCCGTCACGGATCAGCTGCGCCTCCATGGCGGCCAGCAGCGCCAGGGACTGCCCGGCGAAGAGCAGCCCGACCTGCCGGCCCGAGGCGTCGCGGATCGGCTGGTAGATGGTCATGTGGTTCTGGCCGAGGATGACATTCTCGCCCCGATAGGTCTGCCCGCCCGTGATCGCGGCGGCATAGGCGGGGCCCGCTGCCAGGCGGGTGCCGGTGGCGCGGGTGCCATCCGGGCGCACCACGCTGGTGGCGACGCGCTCATCCCCCTTGAAGATGGTGGCCACCCCGCCGCCCGCGCGGGAGACCATGTCCACCACCTCATTCGCGCCTTCCATCACGCGATCCCCGCGCGCCAGGCGCCCTTCGGGCGTCAGGCGCCAGGCCGCGCCACCGGAGAGCTGGGCCGTGGTGGTTTCCAGCAGTTGCAGGTCCCGCTCCAGCCGCTGTTGCAGCCGGGCGGTCTCGCCCGTGTGGAAGCTGTAGATGGACCAGGCCTGCAGGCCGAGCACGGACAGGGCGATGGCAAGGGTCCCCGCGGCGGCGATGCGCGTCGCGAGGCTGAGGGCGGGCAGGCGCCGGAGGAGGTTTTCCATCCCCCCATCCTGACGCGCCCTGCTTACCGGCCGGTAAAGCCGCAGTGCAAAATCACGCCGGGACGGCAGCTTCCTCGCGCATCGCCATCCAGGCGGCGTCCAGGCCCTGGCCGAAGCGGCGGCACATCTCCGCGATCTCGGCCTCGGTCATGATCAGCGGCGGCGTGAAGGCGATGCGGTCGCCGATGGCGCGCACCACCAGGCCCGCCTCATGGCATTTCTGCTGCACCAGGATGCCGATCTTCTGGCTGGGGGCGAAGGGCGTGCGCGTCTTCTTGTCCGCCATCAGCTCGACGCCGGCGATGAGGCCGACGCCGCGCACATCCCCCACCAGCGGATGGTCGCGGAAGGCGGCAAGCCCGTTGAGGAAGGCCGGCGAGACGCGCCGCACATGGCCCACCATGTCGCGCTCGGCATAGATAGCCAGCGTCTCCAGCCCCACGGCGCAGGCCACGGGGTGCCCGCCATAGGTGAAGCCATGGCCGAAGCTGCCATGCTTCTTCGAGCCCGCGATCAGCGCCTCATGGATCGGCGCCGAGATCAGCGTGGCCGAGAGCGGCTGGTAGGCGGCCGTCAGCTGCTTCGCGCAGGTGATGATGTCGGGCGTGATGCCATAGGTGTCGCAGCCCCACATGTGGCCGGTGCGGCCAAAGCCGCAGATCACCTCATCCGCCACAAACAGGATGTCGTGCTTTTTCAGGATGGGCAGGATGGCCTGGAAATACCCCTCCGGCGGGGTGATGGCGCCGCCGCCGCCCTGCACCGGCTCGGCGAAGAAGGCGGCGATGTTGTCCGCGCCCTCGCGCTCGATGAGGGCTTCGAGCTCGGCCGCCATGCGGGCGGAAAATGCCAGCTCCGTCTCGCCCTCCTCATGAGCCCGGTAGTAGTTGGGGTTGCTGACATGCAGGAAGCGATCACCGAGCGGCAGGTCGAAATCCGCCTGCATATGCGGCTGGCCGGAGAGCGAGGCGGTGGCCACCGTGTT
Source organism: Roseococcus sp. (assembly GCF_019747315.1). Lineage (GTDB taxonomy): Bacteria > Pseudomonadota > Alphaproteobacteria > Acetobacterales > Acetobacteraceae > Roseococcus. The sequence goes on from NZ_JAIEQY010000157.1 coordinate 16,550, forward strand.
GCCGTGATAGCCGCGGATGCGGCCGATCAGCTTCTTCTTGGCCGGCTTGCCGCGCTGGTTGTTGTAGTACCAGATCAGCTTGATCGCCGCGTCATTCGCCTCGCTGCCCGAGCACTGGAACAGCACATGCGTCAGGCCGGGCGGAGCGAGTTCGATCAGCTTCTCGGCCAGGCGAACGGCCGGCTCATGCCCCTTCTGGAAGAAGGTGTGGTAATAGGGCAGCGAAAGCAGCTGCTTGTAGGCCGCGTCGGCCAGCCGCTTCTCGGAGAAACCGAGCGAGGCGCACCAGAGCCCGGCCATCGCCTCGATGTATTCGCGCCCCTCCGTGTCGAAGACATGCACGCCCTCGCCGCGCGCCATGAGCACGGCGCCGTGCTCGTTGTGGTCGGCCAGGTCGGTCTGCTGGTGGACGAAATGGGCGATATCGGCGGCGTGCAGGGAATTGGGGCGCATGGCGGAATCTCCTGGGGCAGGCGGCCAGCTTAACCTTTTCGGCGGGGCGCGAAACGCCGCCACGCGGCGAGAGTGAAAAACACCACAGCCTTCGCCCGGCTTGACAGACTATCAAGCCCGCTCACATGCCGTTTCAGCTATTTCTTGTCGCTCTGACGCCACATCGAGACGGGACTTCAGCCATGGCCCCACGCCCCCCAGCGCCACGCGGCAAAGGCTCCAGCCTCAACTGGGGCAGCATCCTGGCCTATGCCATCATGGTGGCACTTGGCCTGCTGGCCCTGGCGCCACTGCTCGCCGCCTTCAGGTGATCAGGGCTCAGCGGGCCACCAGCCCGAGGCGTCCCGACGCAACCGCGGCGTTTCACAGACGCTGACCACCGGGATGTCGGAAGGCCAGGCCGCGGCCCAGGCGCGGGTCTGGATCATCGCCACGCAGAGCGCCACGGGCCGGATTCCCGCCGCCTCCAGCAGCGCCAGCCCCGCCAGCGCCGAGGAGCCGGTCGAGATCACGTCATCCACCAGCAGCACCCGCCGCCCCTGGAGGCGCGGCAGCATGCGCGGATCCAGCCAGAGGCGCCGCTCCGCCGTGGTGGTGATGGAGCGCATCGGAACGCTCAGCCGCTCCTCATACCAGAGCTTGCGCGAATAGCCGGCGGCGACCCAGTTCGGGTGTCCCAGCCGCTCGGCCAGCAGCGGCGCGAAGACATGGCCGAGGGTGGGCAGGCCCAGCACCATCTCGGCGCCGAGCGGGCGGGCTGCCGCCTCCATCCAGCCGGTGAGCGCATGAATCACGGGAAAGCTCGCCTGGGTCGCGATCAGCCCGGCCACGCCGATGGGGCGGATGGGCAGGTGCAGGAAGCGCCCATCGGGCATGCGCGCGGGGTAGCGCGCGCCGAAGGGCGGGCCGGGATCGGGTTGCGCGTCGAAGCTCTGCCAGGGGTCGGTCACGCTCAAATCCCTCCCATGCGCCGCGCCCCACGTCAAAGCGACGGGGCGCTGGCGCTTGACGCCCCGCGCCATGCAGCCGATGTGACGGCGAAAGCCCCGGGAGACCGCCATGACCCTGCCCCGCCGCCTTGCCCTCAGCCTTCCCGCCCTGGCCCTGCCCGTGCTTGCCCGTGCGCAGCAGGCGCGCCCGATCCGCATTGTCGTCCCCTTCGCGGCCGGCGGCGCGGCGGACAGCGCCACGCGCAGCATCACCCCCCGCCTGGGCGAGCGCCTCGGCATCTCCATCGTGGTCGAGAACCGCACCGGCGCCGGCGGCTCGGTCGGCGGGGGCGAGGTGGCGCGCAGCGCGGCCGATGGCACCACGCTGCTGATGGATGCCTCCAGCCACATCGTGAACCCGAGCTTGCTGCGCGGCCTGCCCTTCGACTACGCCACGGCCTTCACGCCGATCTCGCTGGTCTGCACCTTCCCACAGGTGCTGGCCGTCAAGGCCGACCTGCCCGCCCGCAACCTGGCCGAGTTCATCGCCCTGGCCCGCCGCCAGCCGCTCAATATCGGCACCCAGGGCAATGCGACGGCCGGGCATCTGGGCCTGGCACAGCTCAACCGCGCGGCGGGCATCGAGACGACGCATATCCCCTATCGCGGCGGCGCGGATGCGGCGCGGGACCTGGCGGCGGGGACGCTGGATGGCTGCTTCATCACCATGCTGTCCGCCGGGCCCATCGTGGACAGTGGCCGGGCGCGCTTCATCGCCGTCTCGGCCGGCCAGCGCGTGCCGCTGCGCCCGGATATCCCGACCTTCGCCGAGCTGGGGACGCCGGGCATCGAGCTCAGCGAATGGGCGGCGCTTTTCGCCCCGGCCGGCACGCCGGCCGCGCCCATTGCCGCGGTCCATGCCGCGCTCGTCGCGACGCTCGCCGAGGCGCCGGTCCAGGCGCGCCTGGCCCAGTTGGCCGCCGTGCCCGTGGGCAATACCCCCGAGGAATTCGCCCGCTTCGTCACCCAGGGCCGCGCTTCCATGGCCGAGTTGGTGCGCGTGGCGAATATCCGCATTGAATAGGCGCGCCCTGCTGGCGCTGGGCCTCCTCGCTCCCGTCACAGCCTGGGCCCAGGCGCCTGAGGTGCTGGAGCTCGCCGGGCAGCCCGTGCTCGAACTTGCCCGCCACCCCACGGTCGGGCCGCGGCTGCGCTCCATGTCGGCCGGGCGGCAGCGCATCGTCAGCGATGCGCTGCGAGGCGCCGGCCCCCCGCTGGCCATCACCGATGGCCATTGGGTGCATGGCTATGGCGTGACGGAGCAGGCACGGGTCTTCCTCGCCTTCGACACGAACACCGAATCCGTGGTGATCCTGCTGCTGGAGGAGGGGCGCCCTTCCCTCTTCATTCCGCCGCGCGTGGCCCCCTGGCCGGCCGCGCTGCGACCCGCCGTGCGGGAATTCGCGCCCGAGATGGCGGCGGTGATGCGCTTCACCGGCTGAGGAGCCAGGCCCGCACTGCCGGATCCTCGGTCAGCCCCGCCGCCCGGCGCGCCGCCTCCCGCGCGGCATCCGCCGCGCCCAGCAGGGCCAGCACATGCGCCCGCGTGGCCCACCAGGGCTGGTAGCCAGGGAGCGGCCCGGCCATGGCGTCCAGCTCCCGCAGCGCCGCATGCGGCTGCCCGGCATCGGCCATCGCCGCCGCACGGGCCACCAGCACGCCGGCGGTGGGCGAAAGCCGCGCCAGCAGGTCATACAGCGCCAGCAGGGCGGGCGCGCGATCCGCGCCGGTGAGCCGCGACTCGACATGCACCGACTGGATCGCCGCCTCGATCTGGAAGCGCCCCAGCGTCGCGGTCTGCGCCGCCTCGCGCAGCAGGGCCTCCGCCTCGGCGACCATGGGACGGGACCAGAGAAGGGGGTCCTGCGCCGAAAGCGGCACGAAGCGCCCCGCCGCATCACGCCGGGCGGGGCGCCGTGCCTCGGCATGAAGCATGAGGGCGAGCAACCCCTTGGGCTCGGGCGCCTCGGGCAGCAGGGCCACCAGCAGGCGCGCCAGCCAGATCGCCTCCGCCGCCAGGCCGTGGCCGGCTTCCCCATCGGCCAGCAAATCAGCCCAGCCGGTGCCATGGGCGGCGTAGATCGCATTCATCACCGCTTCCAGCCGGGGCGGCAATTCCGCGGCGCCAGGCAGTTCAAAGCCGATCCCGGCATCGCGAATCCGCGTCTTGGCGCGGACCAGCCGTTGCGACATGGCAGCGGGTGAGGTCAGGAAGCAGGGGGCGATGCGCACCGCATCGAGCCCCAAAACAGTTTGCAGCATCAGCGGCGCCTGCGCCCCGGGCGCGATCGCCGGATGGGCACAGACCATGAGCAATTGCAGGCGCCGATCTGGGATCTCCGCCCTCTCTGCCCCCTCCTCCAGCATGAGGCGCAGCGTAGGCTCGGCCGCCGCGCGCACCTGGGCATGCCGATACGCGTGGCCATGCTGCCGGCGGGCGGCGGTGAGCAGCCACGCGACCGGATTCTCCGGCACGCCCGTCTCCGGCCAGCGGCGCAGCGCCGCCTGGAAGGCCTCTGCGAGAGCGTCTTCGGCGGCCGGCACATCGCGGGTCCGGGCAGCGAGGATAGCGACCAGCCTTCCATAGGCCTGTCGGGCCGCCATTTCCGCCGCTGCCGCCGGAGAGAGAAAATGGCCTCCGGCGGCCGGGGCCAATGGGCCCCGGCCCCCATTCGTGGGCTTCGGCCTCACGCCTCGGCGGGGGGCGGGAGGACGGGGCGGATTTCGACGGCGCCCGCCGTCGCTGCGGGGCTGCGCGCGGCCCATTCCAGGGCGGTGTCCAGGTCCGGCACCTCGATGGCGATAAAGCCACCGAGTTGCTCCTTGCTGTCCACATAGGGGCCGTCCTGGACGTGGCGCTGGCCATCACGCAGGCGGAGCGTGGTGGCGAGGCTGACCGGCTCAAGCCCATGGCCGCCTGTCATGACCCCCGCCTCGCGCAGAGCGCTGACATAGCCACTCCAGGCGCCCCAATAGGCCGAAGCCTGGGCGGGATTGTTGCGCCTTTCGATCTCGCTGGCCGGTTCGGCGAAAAGCATCACGTATTGCATGGCAGTCTCCACGGTGATCAAGGGATCATCCCCTCACCGCCATGAGCCGCGCCATGGTTTGTTTTCGACAGCGCCTCAAAAGAAAAGGGGCGAGAGGTCCCCCTCTCGCCCCTGTTCGGGAGAAGCTGGGAAGGCTGGCTTACGCCGCCTCCTGCTCCTCGGCCACTTCCGGCTTCGGGCCGCTGTCCAGGCCCTTGGCCGAAACATCGCGGTCCACCAACTCGATCACGGCCATGGCGGCGGCATCGCCGTAGCGGAAGCCGGCCTTCAGCACGCGGCAATAGCCGCCCTGGCGGTCCTTGTAGCGCTCGGCGATCGTCGTGAAGAGCTTCTCGACCACGGCGTCATCCATGATGACCGCATAGGCCTGACGGCGCGCATGCAGCCCACCACGCTTGGCGAGGGTGATGATGCGCTCGACATAGGGGCGCAGCTCCTTCGCCTTGGGCAGCGTGGTCGTGATCTGCTCGTGCTTCAGCAGGCTGGTCGCCATGTTGCGGAACATGGCCGCCCGATGGGTCGAGGTGACGTTCAGCTTCCGATTGGCCATACCGTGACGCATAACAAGTCTCCATCAGCGGCCTCGGCCGCGAACCTACCAACAAAACCACGGGCGAGGACGCAGCCCCCACCCCGAGCATCCGGCCGCAACGCGGCCGGCGCCGCCCAACTGCCTCAACCACCAGCGCGACCGTCGCGCGGCGAAGCCAAGCGCGCGGAGCGCGCGCCCGGCGCCTGAGGGCGGTTAGAACGGCTCTTCGATCTTCTTCGCCAGGTCCTCGATGTTCTCCGGCGGCCAGCCGATGATCGGCATGCCCAGCGAGAGGCCCATGGAGGCCAGCACTTCCTTGATCTCGTTCAGCGACTTGCGGCCGAAATTCGGCGTCCGCAGCATTTCCTGCTCGGACTTCTGCACCAGGTCGCCGATATAGACGATGTTGTCGCTCTTCAGGCAGTTGGCCGAGCGGACAGACAGCTCCAGCTCGTCCACCTTGCGCAGCAGGTTGCGGTTGAAGGGGAGGTCGTCCTCCACCTCGTCGCGCATCTTCTCGCGCGGCTCCTCGAAGGTGACGAAGAGCGAGAGCTGGTCCTGCAGGATGCGGGCGGCGAGCGCCACGGCGTCCTCAGGCACGATGGTGCCATTGGTCTCGAGCGAAAGCACCAGGCGGTCATAATCGGTCACCTGACCCACGCGGGTCGGCTCGACGCGGTAGGAGACCTTGCGGACCGGCGAATAGATCGCGTCCACCGGGATCATGCCGATCGGCGCATCCTCGGCGCGGTTCATCGAGGCCGGCACATAGCCGCGGCCGACCTGGACGGTCAGCTCCATGGAGAGCTTCGCGCCATCATCCAGCGTGCAGATCACCAGTTCCGGATTCGCGATCTCGATATCGCCCGTGGTCTGGATCATCGCGGCGGTGACTTCGCCGGGGCCGGTGGCCGTCAGCATCAGGCGCTTCGTGGTCTCGCCATGATAGCGAATGGCCAGCTGCTTCAGGTTCAGGATGATGTCGGTCACATCCTCCCGCGCGCCGGTCAGGCTGCTGAATTCATGCAGCACGCCGTCAATCTTCACGCCTGTGACGGCAGCCCCTTGCAGCGAGGAGAGCAGGATGCGGCGCAGCGCATTGCCCAGGGTCTGCCCGAAGCCACGCTCCAGCGGCTCGGCGACCAGGGTGGCCTGGCGCAGATCGGTGCTGCCCGACTCGACCTGGAGCTTCTCAGGCTTGATCAGGGATTGCCAGTTGCGTTCGAGCAAGGGTGTCTCTCCTAGAGCAGATCAGGCCCCGGCTAGACGCGCCGGAGGGGATGAGGATGCTCGCAAAACCAAAAATCCGCGGGCGCTGCCATTGCCGGCGCGCCCGCGGTCTCATTGCGCGAAAGTCAGACGCGCCGGCGCTTGCGCGGGCGGCAGCCATTGTGCGGGATGGGCGTCACGTCGCGGATGGCGGTCACGTGGAAGCCCACGGACTGCAGCGCGCGCAGCGCCGACTCGCGGCCCGAACCGGGGCCCGAGACCATCACTTCAACAGTCTCCATGCCATGCTCGCGGGCCTTCATGCCAGCATCCTCGGCGGCCATCTGGGCGGCGTAGGGCGTGCTCTTGCGGCTGCCCTTGAAGCCCTTGGCGCCGGAGGATGACCAGGCGATGGAATTGCCCTGCGCATCCGTGATGGTCACGATGGTGTTGTTGAAGGTCGCGAGAACATGCGCCACGCCGGAGCTGATGTTCTTGCGCTCTTTCTTCTTCGGGCGGGAGCCGCCGGGGGTGCGGGCCATCTTACTTCGTCACCTTCTTCTTGCCGGCAATGGCCACGGCCTTGCCCTTGCGCGTGCGCGCATTCGTATGCGTCCGCTGACCGCGAACCGGCAGGCCACGGCGATGCCGCAGGCCGCGATAGCAGGCCATGTCCATGAGGCGCTTGATGTTCATCGCAACTTCACGCCGGAGGTCACCCTCCACGCGGTAGTCACGGTCGATCACCTCGCGCAGCTTCACGATCTCTTCGTCGGTCAGCTGGTTCACGCGGCGCTCGGCCGGAATCCCCACCTGCTCGCAGATCGTCACAGCGTTCTGCGGGCCAATGCCGTAGATATAGCGCAGGGAGATCACCACGCGCTTGTTGGTGGGGATGTTCACGCCAGCGATACGCGCCACGTTCAAGCTCCTGTGCCCCCCGAGAGGGGCCGTCCAATGGTTACCGCGGTTCCGGAAGACCGGCCTTACGGCGAAAATTTTTCACTCAGCCGTGCCGCGAAAGCCAAAGCCGAACGCGGCCGAAGGCTGCCTCTGCGACACGCCACGCCCGTGAGAGGCGCGGAGATAGAACCAAGACTTGCCTGCCGTCAAGACGCGGGGGCAAGAATCCTTGTCAAAGCGACGGTCACCTCGGACATGTCCGCCATGCCATCCACGCTGCGCAGCTTGCCCTGCGCCGCGTAATAGGGAAGCAGCGGCGCCGTCTGGCTGTGATAGGCCGCCAGCCGCGCCCCCACCGTCTCGGCCTTGTCGTCGGCGCGGCGGGTGAATTCGGTGCTGGCGCACACGTCGCAGGTGCCGGCCAGCTTGGGCTGCTTGAAATGGTCGTGATAGCCCTCGCCGCACTTGGCGCAGGTGAAGCGGCCCGAGATGCGGTCCACCAGGGCCGCGTCATCCACCTTCAGCTCGATCACATGGTCCAGCACCATGCCATTCTCGCGCAGCATCTCGTCCAGCGCGGCCGCCTGGGGGGCGGTGCGCGGGAAGCCGTCCAGAATGAAGCCCTTGGCAGCATCCGGCTGCTTCACACGGGAGGCGATCATGGCCGTGATGATGGAATCCGGCACCAAGGCGCCGCGCTCCATGATGGCCTTGGCCTCCAGCCCGATGGCCGAGCCGGACTTCACCTCGGCGCGCAGCATGTCACCCGTCGAAACCTGCACCAGGCCGAAGCGCTGTTCCAGGATCTTCGCCTGGGTGCCCTTGCCGGCGCCCGGGGGGCCAAGAAGAATCAGGTTCATCGTCATCTCCCTAGCGCGGCCTTGGGCCGCGTCCGCCCAGGCGGGCTTTCTTGATCAGGCCTTCATACTGGTGGGCGAAGAGATGCGACTGCACCTGCGCCACAGTGTCCATCGTCACCGTCACGATGATCAGCAGCGAGGTGCCACCGAAATAGAAAGGTACGCCGTAATTCGAAATGAGGATCTCGGGGATAATGCAGACGATGCAAAGGTAGATCGCCCCCACCACCGTCAGCCGCGTCAACACCCGGTCCAGGTAGTCCGAGGTGTGCTGCCCCGGCCGGATGCCCGGCACGAAGCCGCCATACTTCTTGAGGTTGTCTGCGGTCTCCGTGGGGTTGAAGACCACGGCCGTGTAGAAGAAGGCGAAGAAGACGATCAGCGCCATGTACAGCCCCATATAAAGGGGTTGCCCATGGGCCAGCATGTTCGCCATGCTTTGCAGCCAGGTATCCGCCGTACGGTCCGTGCTGAAGCCGGCGATGGTGGCCGGCAACAGCAGCAGCGACGAGGCGAAGATCGGTGGGATCACGCCCGCCGTGTTCAGCTTGAGCGGGAGATGCGTGTTCTCGCCGCCGAACATGCGGTTGCCGACCTGGCGCTTGGGATATTGCACCGGGATGCGCCGCTGCGCCCGCTCGACGAAGACGACCAGGAAGATCGTCCCCAGCGCCGCCAGCAGGAAGAAGATGATGAAGAAGGTGGAGAGCGCGCCGGTCCGTCCCAGCTCCAGCGTGGAGATCAGCGCCGAGGGCAGGTTCGCCACGATCCCCGCGAAGATGATGAGCGAGATGCCGTTGCCCACGCCGCGGGCGGTGATCTGCTCACCCAGCCACATCAGGAACATGGTGCCGCCGACCAGCGTGATCACGCAGGAGATGCGGAAGGCCAGCCCGGGATCCGCCACGGCGGAGCCCATCGTGCCTCTGATCCCCTCCAGCCCCACCGATATTCCATAGGCCTGGAAGATCGCGATCACCAGCGTCAGGTAGCGCGTATACTGGTTGAGCTTCTTGCGACCGCTCTCGCCCTCTTTTTTCAGGGCTTCCCAGGAGGGAATCGCCGCCGTCATCAGCTGGACGATGATCGAGGCCGAAATATAAGGCATGATGTTCAGGGCGAAAACGGTCATGCGCCCCAGCGCACCACCGGTGAACATGTCGAACATGCCCAGGATGCCGCCGCCATGCTGGCGCAGCATCTCACCCATCACCGCCGCATCCACGCCCGGCACCGGCACATAGGTGCCGATACGATAGACGATGAGCGCGCCGAGCGTGAACCAGATGCGGTTCTTCAGCTCGGTCGCCTTCGAAAGAACGCCGAAATTCAGGCTGTTCGCGAGCTGATCGGTGGCTGACGCCATGCCCTAAACCTCCTGATTCTTGTACAAATCGTCAGCGAGTAAGCGTCGGATCACTCCGCAGCGGCTTCCGCCACCGGGAGCGTCACCGTGCCGCCCGCAGCTTCCACCGCCGCGATCGCCGAGGCAGAGGCCCCGGAGACGGTGATCTTCACCGCGCGCTTGATCTCGCCACGACCCAGCAGGCGCACACCCGCGAACTTCTTGCTCTGGCGCACGATCCCGGCATCGCGCAGCGCGATCTCCGTGATCTCGGCATCGGCGGAGATCTTGCCCTCCTCGATCGCCTTGTCCAGCGTGCCGATGTTCAGCGCGGTGTACTGAATGCGGAAGATGTTCTTGAACCCGCGCTTCGGCAGACGCCGATAGATCGGGAGCTGACCACCCTCGAAGCCGTTCAGCGAGACGCCGGTGCGGGCCTTCTGGCCCTTCACGCCACGGCCGGAGGTCTTGCCCTTGCCGGAGCCGATGCCGCGACCGATGCGCTTGAACTTCGGCCGCGCGCCCTCGTTGTCACGCAATTCGTTGAGCTTCATGACCATGTCCTTTGAAGGAATGACCGCGTTGCCGCGGTCAGCCCTCCACCTTGATGAGATGCGCCACCTTGCGGATCATGCCGCGCACCGCGGGCGTATCCTCCAGCTCGCGCGAGCGGTTGATCTTGTTCAGGCCGAGGCCGACCAGCGTACCCTGCTGGCCAGGCTTCTTGCCATTGCCGGACGCAATCTGCGTCACCCGGACGGTCTTCTTTTCAGACATTGGCCACAGCCTCCGGCGCCGGCTCAGCGGCACCATCCTTGCGCGGACCCATGAGGTCAGCGACCTTCTTGCCACGGCGGTTCGCCACGCTGCGCGGGCTGGTCGCCAGCGTCAGGGCCGCGAAGGTCGCCTTCACCATGTTGTGCGGGTTGGTCGAGCCGGTGCACTTGGCCACGACATCGCCCATGCCCAGCGTCTCAAAGACGGCGCGCATCGGGCCGCCCGCGATGATGCCCGTACCGGCCGGGGCCGAACGCAGGATCACCTTGCCCGCCCCGAACTCGCCGACCACATCATGGTGCAGCGTCCGGTTCTCACGCATCGGGACGCGGATCATGCCCTTCTTGGCGCGCTCCGTGGCCTTGCGGATGGCTTCCGGCACTTCACGCGCCTTGCCCGACCCCCAGCCCACGCGGCCCTTCTGGTCACCCACCACCACCAGGGCGGCGAAGCTGAAACGACGGCCACCCTTCACCACCTTGGCGACGCGGTTGATGGTGACCAGCTTGTCCTGCAGCTCATCGCCCTGGTCGCGCTCGGGCTGGTTGCGGTTCTGGTCGCGGTCGCGGCCACGGCCACGCCCCCGGTTCTCGCCTTCGCCGCCGCTTCGCGGTTCACGTGCCATAATCTATCTCCCCGCGGCTCAGAAGGACAGGCCGCCCTCGCGGGCAGCCTCCGCCAGCGCCTTGACGCGGCCATGATACAGGAAGGGCCCACGGTCAAACACGACCGCGGAAACCCCGGCGGCGAGCGCACGCTCGGCCACCAGCTTGCCCACCGTGACGGCGGCGTCCTTGTCGGCGCCGGTCTTCAGGCTGCCGCGCAGATCCTTCTCCAGCGTCGAGGCGGCGGCAACGGTCTTGCCGGCCACATCGTCGATCACCTGGGCATAGATGTGACGCCCGGAGCGGAAGACCGACAGGCGCGGACGGCCAGCCCCCTTGACCTTGATCTGGTAACGGAGCCGCGCGCGACGGCGATCCCGCAATGCGAGTTTGTCGGCCATTACTTCTTCTTCCCCTCCTTCCGGAGGATGACTTCGTTGTCGTACTTGACGCCCTTGCCCTTGTAGGGCTCGGGGCCGCGATAGGCGCGAATCTCGGCCGCCACCTGGCCGACCTTCTGCTTGTCCGTGCCTTCGACCTTGATCGAAGTCGGCTTCTCGCAGGTGATCTTGATGCCAGCGGGCACCGCATAGCGGATTTCGTGGCTGTAGCCCAGGTTCAGCACGAGGTCGTTGCCGACCACGGCGGCCTTGTAGCCGGTGCCGGTGATTTCCATGGACTTCGTAAAGCCCACGGAGACACCCTTCACCATGCCCTCGACCAGGCTGCGCGTCGTCCCCCAGAGGGTCCGCTCGCGCGTGCCCTTCCCGCGGGGCGAAACCGCCACCTCGTTCTCGCGGATGTCGAGATCCACCGCATCCGTCAGATCGAGCTTCAGCTCACCGAGCTTGCCTTTGGCCACCAGCGTGCGGCCGGCCAGCGAGAGCTGGACACCGGCAGGCACGGGGACCGGATATTTACCAACGCGAGACATGTCGGCCCCCTATCAGAACACGCGGCAAAGGACTTCGCCGCCAACATTGGCAGCGCGGGCCTCCGCATCACTCATCACGCCACGCGGCGTGGACAGGATCGAGATCCCGAGGCCGGAGTAAAACTTCGGCAGCTCCTTGATCTTCGAATAGACGCGGCGGCCAGGCTTCGAAACCCGCTTTATTTCCTTGATGGCGGGCTCGCCCTCGGAATACTTCAGCTCGATCTCGATCTGGCTGATGCCGGCGCGCAGCTCCTCGACGCGCCAGGCGCGGATGTAACCCTCGCGCTTCAGCACATCGAGCACATCGGTCTTGAGGCGCGAGGCCGGGGCGACGCAACGCGTCTGCCGCGCACCATGCGCATTGCGGATGCGGGTGAGCAAGTCACCCAACGGATCGGACATGGACATGTGCCGGGCCCCTTACCAGCTTGCCTTGACCACACCGGGGAGCTGGCCCTTATTGGCCAAATCCCGCAGCTGGTTGCGGCTGAGCTTGAACTTCCGGTAATTGCCGCGCGGACGCCCGGTCAACTCGCAGCGCAGGCGGATGCGAACCTTCGCACCGTTGCGCGGCATCTCCGCGAGCTTGATGCTCGCCTCGAAGCGATCCTCGATCGGCGTTTCGCGATCCATCACGACAGCCTTCAGCGTCGCGCGCTTCTTGGCAAATTGTGCCGTCAGCTTCTCGCGACGCTTGTTCTTCTGGACTGAAGAGGTCTTGGCCATTTGGTCTGTGGTCCTCCGGAACCTGCCAGCCTCAGCTGGCGGTTTTCCAATGATTCAGTTGACGAAGGGGAGATCGAAAGCCTTCAGCAGAGCCTTGGCTTCCTTGTCCGTCTTCGCCGTCGTGACGAACACGATGTCCATGCCGCGCACCTGATCAACCTTGTCATAGTTGATCTCGGGGAACACGATTTGCTCCTTGAGACCGAGCGCGTAATTGCCCCGCCCGTCAAAGCCGCGGTTGCCCGGGATGCCGCGGAAGTCGCGAACACGCGGGAGCGCGATCGTCACCAGGCGGTCCAGGAATTCAAACATGCGCGCCTTGCGGAGCGTCACCTTGCAGCCGATGGCCTGCCCTTCGCGGATCTTGAAGCCCGCGATCGCCTTCTTCGCCCGCGTGCGCACCGGCTTCTGGCCAGCGATCAGCGTGAGGTCGGCGACGGCCGCGTCCAGCTTCTTCTGGTCGCCGGCGGCTTCGCCCACGCCCATGTTGATCACGATCTTGTCGAGCTTCGGCACTTCCATCGGGTTCGAGTAACCGAACTCCTCCTGAAGCTTCGCCCGGATCACCTCGGCATAGGCGACCTGCAGGCGGGTCGGCTCGGACCAGGAAGCGGCCGCGGGTCCGGCAGCGGCCGGAACGGCCTCCGCGCGGCGGCTGCTGCCCTCGGGGGCGTCAGCCTTCTTCGCGGCCGGCTTGTTGGCCGGCTTGTTCTTGTTGCCGGGCGCGTTGCCCTTTTTCGTCCCGCTCATGCGTCGAGCACCTCACCAGAGCCCTTGGCCACGCGAACCTTCTTCCCATCCTCAAGGATGCGGAAGCCGACGCGGGCGGGCTTGTCCGTCTTCGGGTCAATCAGCGCGAGGTTCGAGAGGTCGATCGTGGCCTCCTTCGAGACGATGCCACCGGCCTCGCCCACGCGCGTCTGCTTCGTGTGCTTCTTGACCAGGTTCACGCCCTGAACCACAGCGCGGTTCTCGGTCGGCATCACGCGGAGGACTTCCCCGCGCTTGCCCTTGTCACGACCGGAGAGCACATGCACCCGGTCGCCCTTCTTGATCTTGGCGGCCATGGTTAGAGGACCTCCGGCGCCAGCGAGATGATCTTCATGAACTTCTTCGCACGCAGTTCGCGAACAACCGGGCCAAAAATACGCGTGCCGATCGGCTCGTTCGACTTGTTGATCAGCACCGCCGCATTGCGGTCGAAGCGGATGGCCGAGCCATCGGGGCGGCGAACCGGGTAGGAGGTGCGCACGATGACCGCGCGCTCGACCGAGCCCTTCTTCACCTTGCCACGGGGAATGGCTTCCTGCACCGCGACCACGATGATGTCGCCCACCGAGGCTGTGCGGCGCTTGGAGCCGCCCAGGACCTTGATGCACTGCACCCGGCGCGCGCCGCTATTGTCAGCGACGTCCAGGTTGGATTCAACGGAGATCATGCCGCAACTCCTTCATCGAGGGCGGCGCCATTGCGGGCGACCACCGTCCAGGTCTTGCGCTTGCTGATCGGCGGGCATTCCTCGATGGAGACGAGGTCGCCTTCCTTGCACAAATTGGTTTCGTCATGCGCCGCGTACTTCTTTGAGCGGCGAATGAACTTCTTGTAGAGCGGATGCATCACGCGACGTTCGACCAAGACGGTGATCGTCTTGTCCATCTTGTCGCTGACAACCCGCCCGGTGAGGACTCTCTTCGGCATGGCCGTGGTCTCCTCTATGCCTTGGCGGCCGAGCGCGTGCGCTCGACCAGGACGGTTTTCACACGGGCGATATCACGACGAACCGCCTTGATGCGGCCCGTCGCTTCCAGCTGCCCGGTGGCACGCTGGAAACGCAGATTGAACTGCTCCTTCCGAAGGTCGAGCAGCAGGCCGCCCAGCTCATCGGCAGTCTTGGTGCGGATGTCCACGATCTTGGTCATGACCTCAGGCCTCCGTCGCGCCGAGGCGCGCAACAATCTTGGTGCGGATCGGCAGCTTGGCGGCGCCCAGCTGCAGCGCCTCGCGCGCGATATCCAGCGGCACTCCATCAATCTCGAACATGATGCGGCCCGGCTTCACGCGGGACACCCAGAACTCCGGCGCGCCCTTGCCCGAACCCATTCGGACTTCCGCGGGCTTGGACGAAACGGGCACATCCGGGAAGATCCGGATCCAGACGCGGCCCTGGCGCTTCATCGCACGCGTGATCGCGCGGCGAGCCGCCTCGATCTGGCGCGCAGTGACGCGTTCCGGCTCCAACGCCTTCAGGCCATAGCCACCGAAGGACAGCGTGAAGCCACCCTTGGCCACGCCCTTGATGCGGCCCTTATGGGCCTTCCGATACTTGGTTCGCTTCGGCTGCAACATCTCAGATCACCTGGTTACCGCTGGGGCGCTTGTTCGTGGGCGCGCTTGTCCTGCGCACTCGGATCATGGGCCATGATTTCGCCCTTGAAGATCCACACCTTCACGCCGCAGGTGCCATAGGTCGTCTTCGCCGTCGCCACGCCATAGTCGATATCGGCGCGGAGCGTGTGCAGCGGCACGCGCCCTTCGCGATACCACTCCATGCGCGCGATCTCGGCGCCACCCAGGCGGCCGGAGCAATTGATCCGGATGCCCAGCGCGCCGAGGCGCATGGCGGACTGCACGGCGCGCTTCATCGCACGGCGGAAGGCCACGCGGCGCTCCAGCTGCTGCGCGATGCTCTCGGCCACCAGGACGCTGTCCAGTTCGGGCTTGCGGATCTCGAGGATGTTCAGCGACACCTCGGCGCCGGCCTTGGCCGACAGCTCCTTGCGCAGCGTGTCGATATCCGCGCCCTTCTTGCCAATGACGACGCCTGGGCGCGCGGCATGGATGGTCACGCGCGGCTTCTTCGCCGGACGCTCGATCACCACCTTCGAAACGCCAGCGGACTTCAGCCGCTCCTTCAGCGTCTCGCGCAGCCTCAGGTCGTCATGCAGCAGGCGCGCATAGTCGCGGCCGGCGTACCAGCGGCTGTCCCAGGTGCGGTTGATCCCGAGGCGCAGACCGATCGGATTGACTTTGTGACCCATATTAAGCTGCCTTCGCTTCGCTCGACGCCACCGGCGCCTGCTGTTCCGCGACCACGATCTTGAGGTGGCTGAACCACTTCTCGATGCGCGACGACTTGCCACGGCCACGCGCGGCAAAGCGCTTCATCACGATGGAGCGACCCACTTCCGCCTTGGCCACCACCAGACGATCAACGTCCAGCTGGTGGTTGTTCTCGGCATTGGCGATCGCGCTCTCCAGCGTCTTCTTCACCGTCTGGGCGATGCGGCGCTTGCTGAAGGTCAGCGTCGCGACGGCATCCTGCGCCTTGGCGCCGCGGATCATCGCGGCCACCAGGTTCAGCTTCATCGGGCTCACGCGGATGTTGTGCGTGATGGCCTGAGCCTCGGAATCCGCGAGGCCGCGGGGATGTTTCGGCTTGCTCATGGGTTAGCCCCGCTTCGCCTTCTTGTCGGCCGAGTGACCACCAAAGGTCCGCGTCGGCGAAAATTCGCCGAGCTTGTGGCCAACCATGTTTTCCGACACCTGCACGGGCAGGAACTTCTTGCCATTGTAGACCCCGAAGGTGAGGCCGACGAACTGCGGCAAGATCGTGCTGCGGCGCGACCAGGTCTTGATGAGCTCGTTGCGGGTGGAGTTCCTTGCGGTCTCCGCCTTGGCGAGGAGGTATCCGTCCACGAACGGACCTTTCCATACACTGCGCGGCATCGCGATTAGCCCTTCGTCGCGTTGCGGCGGCGCACGATATTGCGATCCGTCCGCTTGTTGTTGCGCGTCTTCGCACCCTTGGTCGGCTTGCCCCACGGCGTCACCGGATGGCGACCACCGGAGGTCCGGCCTTCACCACCACCATGCGGGTGATCCACCGGGTTCATGGTCACGCCGCGGTTATGCGGCTTGCGACCCATCCAGCGGCTACGGCCGGCTTTGCCCAGATCCTGGTTGCTGTTGTCCGCATTGGACACGGCACCGATGCTGGCCAGGCACTCGCTGCGCACGGTGCGCACCTCGCCCGACATCAGCTTGACCTGTGCCAGACCGGCATCCTTGCCGACCAGCTGGGCGAAGGTGCCGGCCGAACGCGCGACCTTGGCGCCGGCGCCCGGCTTCAGCTCGATGTTATGGATCACCGTGCCGACCGGAATCGCACCCAGCGGCATGGCATTGCCTGGCTTGATGTCGGCCTTGTCCGCGGCGATCACGACGTCGCCCACCTTCAGGCGCTGCGGCGCGATGATGTAGGCGATCTCGTTGTTCGAGTACTTCACCAGTGCGATGAACGCCGTGCGGTTCGGATCATACTCGATCCGCTCCACCGTCGCCGGCATGCCCCAATTGGCGCGGCGCTTGAAGTCCACGATGCGGTAGGACTGCTTGTGACCACCCCCACGGAACCGCACGGTGATGCGGCCATGGTTGTTGCGGCCGCCGGAGTGGCTCTTGCCCTCCGTCAGCCCCTTGATGGGCTTGCCCTTCCACAGACCGGAGCGGTCAATGAGGACAGTGCCGCGAAGGCTCGGCGTCGTCGGGTTGAAGTTCTTCAATGACATGGCTTAGCTCAGCCCCGTGGTCAGATCGATGCTCTGGCCATCGGCCAGGCGCACCATCGCCTTCTTCCAATCCGAGCGCTGGCCAGGACGGCCCTTGAAGCGCTTGGCCTTGCCCTTCATCACCAGCGTGTTCACCGCCAGGACGCTGACGCCGAACAGACCCTCGACCGCCTGCTTGATCTCAGGCTTGGAGGCATCCAGCGCGACGCGGAACGCGTACTGACCCGTCTCGCTCATCATGGTGGCCTTTTCTGTCACCAGCGGCGAAAGAACCACCTGGTACATCCGCTCGGCGCTGATCTTCGCAGCAGCCTTCGGCTTGCTGATGGTCGCGCTCATGCCAGGCGCTCCTTCAGGGCTTCGACGCCGGCGCGGGTGACCACGAGCACGTCATGGTTGAGAATGTCATAGACATTGGCGCCTGCCGTCGGCAGCGCGTCCATGCCGGGGATGTTGCGCAGCACGCGCAGGAAGTGATCATTCACCTCCGCGTCGATCACCAGCGCCTTGGTCCAGCCCAGCGCCTTGACCTGCTTGGCCATGGTGCTGGTCTTCGCCGACTGGTCGGCCGTCGCGGCGTCGAGCACGACGAGCTTGCCGTCCTTCGCCTTCTGGCTGAGCGCGGAGATGAGGCCGAGGCGGCGCACCTTCTTGTTCAGGCTGTAGCCGTGGTCGCGGACAACCGGACCATGCACGATGCCGCCCTTGCGGAACTGCGGCGAGCGAAGCGAGCCCTGACGCGCGGAGCCCGTGCCCTTCTGGCGGTAGGGCTTCTTGGTCGTGCC
Source organism: Roseococcus sp. (assembly GCF_019747315.1). Taxonomy (GTDB): domain Bacteria; phylum Pseudomonadota; class Alphaproteobacteria; order Acetobacterales; family Acetobacteraceae; genus Roseococcus. Next base: position 34,289 of record NZ_JAIEQY010000157.1, read on the forward strand.
GGAGACTTCGCCCATGCCCTTGACCTTGTGGGTCCCGGCGCGGCGCTTGGCCAGCTGCCAGTGAACCACCCGCGCCATGATGTCGGCGCGCGGGGCGGTGGCGAAGATGTCGTCCGGCAGCTCAGCTTCGCCGGCCGGCGCATTGTCCAAAGTGATAACAGGGATTTGCATGAACCTGACCTCAGACAGTCGCCGTGGGGAAGGGCGCATCGGCAGGCCGCGCACGCTTCACGGCATCACGCACCAGCACATAGCCGCCAGCGGAACCGGGAATGCAGCCCTTGATGAGCAGCAGGCCACGCTCCGCATCGTGACCGGCGATCACGAGGTTCTGCGTGGTGATGCGCTCGACGCCGAGATGACCCGCCATCTTCTTGTTCTTGAAGGTCTTGCCCGGATCCTGGCGGTTGCCGGTGGAGCCGTGCGAGCGGTGGCTGATCGAAACGCCGTGCGAGGCTTCGAGGCCCGAGAAGTTCCAGCGCTTCATCGCGCCGGCAAACCCCTTGCCCTTCGAGGTGCCCGTCACGTCAACCTTCTGCCCGGCGACGAAATGCGCGCCCGACAGCATGGTCCCCGGGGCGACCAACGCCTCGGCATCCACGCGGAATTCCGTGACCTTCAGCGGCGCCTCGACGCCGGCCTTCGCGAAGTGACCGCGATTGGCCTTCGACACATTCTTCGGCTTCGCCTTGCCGATGCCGAGCTGGAGGGCCGTGTAGCCGTCCGTCTCCATCGTGCGCTGCGCCACGACGCGGACCGCGTCGAGGTGAAGCACCGTCACCGGTGTGGTCGAGCCGTCATCATTGAAAAGACGAGTCATGCCGAGCTTGCGCGCGATCAGCCCCGTCCGGACCTGGGTGGCCATGGTTCCGTCCTCAGATCTTGATCTCGACGTCCACACCGGACGCCAGGTCGAGCTTCATCAGCGCGTCCACCGTCTGGGGTGTGGGGTCGACAATGTCGAGAAGCCGGCGATGCGTCCGAATTTCGAACTGCTCGCGGCTCTTCTTGTCCACGTGGGGCGAGCGGTTCACCGTGAAACGCTCGATCTGCGTCGGCAGCGGGATGGGCCCGCGCACACGCGCACCGGTCCGCTTCGCGGTCTGCACGATCTCCCGCGTGCTGCCATCGAGCACGCGGTGATCGAACGCCTTGAGGCGGATGCGGATATTCTGGCTGTCCATGATAGGTGCCCGCTTACTTCGAGATGCTGGCGACGACGCCGGCGCCGACGGTGCGGCCACCCTCGCGGATCGCGAAGCGCAGGCCCTCATC
>NZ_JAIEQY010000020.1 GCF_019747315.1 Roseococcus sp.
GGGCTGACCCACGCCTATTTCGTCTCCTCCGGCAGCGAGGGGATGGAGGCCGCGCTCAAGATGGCGCGGCAATATTTCGTGGAGAAGGGCGAGCCGCAGCGCACCCGCTACATCGCCCGCCGCCAGAGCTATCACGGCAACACGCTGGGCGCGCTGGCCGCCGGCGGCAACGCCATGCGCCGCGCCCCCTATGCGCCGATCCTGAGCCAGGCCTTCAGCCATGTCTCGCCCTGCTACAGCTATCGCGACCGCGCGGATCACGAGAGCGACGCCGACTACGTCCAGCGCCTGGCCGATGAGCTGGAGGCGGAGTTCCAGCGCCTGGGCCCTGAGAATGTCATCGCCTTCTGCGCGGAGACGGTGGTGGGGGCCACGCTGGGCTGCGTCACCGCGCTCCCCGGCTATTTCCCCAAGATGCGCGAGATCTGCGACCGCCACGGCGCCCTGCTCATCCTGGACGAGGTGATGAGCGGCATGGGCCGCGTCGGCACCATGCACGCCTGGGAGCAGGAGGGTGTGGTGCCGGACATCCAGGTCATCGCCAAGGGGCTGGGCGGCGGCTACCAGCCCATCGGCGGCATCCTCGTGCAGGGCCGCGTGATCGCGGCGATCCGCGACGGCTCGGGTGGCTTCATGCATGGCCACACCTACCAGGCGCATCCCATGGCCTGCGCGGCGGCGCTGGCGGTGCAGGAGGTGATCGCCGAGGAGAATCTGCTCGCCAACGTCAACGCCATGGGCGCGCTGCTGGAGCAGGGGCTGACCGAGCGCCTGGGCAATCACCGCCATGTCGGCGATATCCGCGGCCGCGGCCTGTTCTGGGCGATCGAGCTGGTGCAGGACCGCGGCAGCAAGGCGGTCTTCGACCCCACGCTGAAGATCAACGAGCGCGTGAAGCGCGAGGCCTATCTGCGCGGCCTCGGCTGCTATCCGATGGGCGGCACCATTGACGGGCTGCGCGGCGACCACGTGATCCTGGCGCCGCCCTACAATGTGACGGAAGAGGAAGTCGGCATGATCCTCGACCGCTTCTCCGCCGCCGTGGAGGCCGCCCTTGCCCAGTGATTCCAGGTCGGGCGTCACGCGTGAGCAGATCATCCTCGCCTACCACATGTTTTTTGGCCGCGCGCCCGAGGATGAGGCGGTCATCACCGCCGGCCAGGCCGCCTGGCCGACGCTCGACAGCATGGGCCGCGCCATGGCGGCCAGCCCGGAATTCGGCGCGCGGCATGGCTGCAACATCTTCGGGCTGCCCTCGCTCGATGCGCCCAGCAACACGGTCGAGACCGAGGCGGACCCGGCCACGCTGCGGCTGATGGCGGAGCGGACCGGGGCCTACTGGAATCGCGCCGGTGAATCCGCCCCGCATTGGTCCGTGCTGACCGAGGAGCGTTTCCTGCCGCACAACATCGCGGCCAATCTGGAGGCCTTCTACGCCTCCGGTGCCTGGGACGCGCAGGTGCTGGATGCGACCCTCGCGCGCATTGGCCGCAAGCCGGATCAATTCCGCCACTGCGTGGATTATGGCTGCGGCGTGGGCCGGGTGACGCTGCAGATGGCCCGCCGCTTCCCGCAGGTGACGGGCCTCGACATCTCGGCGCCCCACCTGCATCTGGCGGGCGAGACCTTCCGCCGCGCCGGCTTCGAGCATGTGGCCCTGACCCAGGTGATGCCAGACCACCTCATGCCGGTGGAGAGCTGTGACCTCTGGTATTCGCGGATCGTGCTGCAGCACTGTCCGCCGCCGGTGGCCATGAACATCCTGCGCCACGCCTTCCGGGCGCTGAACACGGGCGGGGTCGCGATGTTCCAGGTGCCGGTCTGGCTTCAGGGCTACAGCTTCCAGCTCAAATCCTATCTGGCGGGCACGCCGGGCGCCGAGATGGAAATGCACGCCATCCCGCAGCGCGCCATCCTGGAACTGGCGGATTGGCAGGGCCTGGTGCTGCGCGACCTGCGCGAGGACAGCTTCCTGGTCGGCCGGCCCGCCGCTGCGCTGTCCAACACCTTCACTTTCGAGAAGGTGCGGTAGCGCCCTATCCCAGCTGCAGGTCCATCCCGCGGGTCAGCTCGGTCCAGATGTCGCGCACGCGGATGATGGCGGCGCCGAAATCCTCGGGGCCGAGCCAGGCGGGGTCGGTGTCCATCGCCAGCAGCCGCTGGCGGATGCTCTCGCGGTGCATCGTCTCGCGGAAGACCTCCGCCAGGCGGGCATGCACGGGGGCGGGCATGCGGGCGGGGCCCAGAAGGCCCGCGAAGCCCGACCAGCCGCGCCCCACATCCACCCCCTGCTCGATGAAGGTCGGCACATCGTTCATACTGGCGGCGCGCGTGTCGCCGAGCGCCGCCAGCGGTCGCAGGCGGCCGCTCGCGATATGCTCGCGCGTGCTGGTCAGGCTGTTGATGCCCGCATCCACCTCGCGCGAGAGATAGGCCACCACCATCGGCGCCTCGCCGCGATAGGCCACATGCGTCATGCCGAGGTTGAGCTTGTTGTTCATGGCCAGCGCGAAGACATGCGCACTCGACCCCGCCGCCCAGGAGCCGAGGTTGAGCCCCCGCCCGGCGCGGGCCTGCGCCTGGGCGAAGGTGATGAATTCCTGGAGGTTGCGTGGCGGAAACTCGCTGCGGATCATGAAGATCAGCGTGGTGGTGCCCATCTGGCCGATGGGCATGAAGTCGCGCACCGCGTCGTAGGGCGCATTGCCGAGCACGATGGGCGATTGCACCAGCGGCGTGATGGTGAAGAGCAGCGTGTGCCCATCGGGCGGGGCCTTGGCCACCGCATCGGCGCCGATCATGCCCGCGGCGCCCGATCGGTTCTCGATCAGCACGGGCACGCGCAGCATCTCGCTCATCGGCTCGGCGACGAGACGCGCCCAGACATCGGTGGCGCCGCCGGCGGGGAAGGGGACGATGACGCGGATCGGCCGGTCCGGCTGCCAGCCGGGCTGCGCCAGCGCAGGGGCGGCCAGGGGCGTGGCGGCCAGGGGCGTGGCGGCGAGCGCCAGCAGGTTGCGGCGTTGCATGGAATTTCCTCCGAAGTGTTCTTGTGGCGGAGGCTAACGGAATTCGGGCGCCGGCGATAAGCCCTATCTTGCGCCGGGCCGCGCGGCTCGCCGCTCCGGCAGGAATTCGACGAAATACTCATAATTGTCGGCGTTGAGCGCGGCCCGGTCCGGCTCCTTGCGGGCCAACGCCAGGGCGTTGGTCCGGCCATAGGCCATGTCGCCCGTTCCGGCGGCGAGATGCGTCATCTCATGCACGATCACGCCCGGCCGCGAATCCGCGCCCTCGTTGCGGGCATTGAAGAAGAGGGGGCAGAGGGTGACCGTGCGGCGGACCAGGTTGGCGACGGCGAAGACGGGCCGGTTGCCGCAGGCCTCGGCCGTGCCGCAGAGCACGGGCGGGCGGCGCTCCGGCCGCAGCAGCTCCCGCGTGCGGGCGAGCCTGGCGCGGATCTTCTGGTGGGGGGTGGTGCCGAACCACTCGCGCACATGCGGGTGGTAGGGCTCGGCATCGAGGAAGGCGAGGGCGGCTTCGGTGCGGCGCTCGGCCACGGTGAAGGCGTGCTGGACCAGGATTTCCTGCTTCGCGTCGCAACTGGCCAGCGCCGGCTGCGGGCCCTTGGCCCAGGCCGGCGGCGCGGCGGCCAGCAGCGCAAGGAGCGCCCAGGCGAGCGGGAGGGAGCGGCGGCGCGAAGCGTCCATGACCGATGTTAGGCCCGGAACTCTGGCGAGAAAAAGGGCTCTCTCGTGGCGCGGCGTTTGCAAGCCCGGGCGGGAAACCATCCGGGAGCCTCTTGATGCGCCGTCGTTCTGCCCTGATTCTCGGCACTGCCTGCCTTGCCGCGCCGCATCTGGCGCGGGCCCAGGGGGGGAACCAAGCCGGCGCCATTCGCCTGATCGTCCCCTTCGCGCCCGGCGGCGCTTCCGACACCACCGCGCGGATCATCCAGCCCGGCTTCGCCGCCGCCATGGGCCGCACCGTGGTGATCGAGAATCGCGCCGGCGCCAGCGGCTCCATCGGCACGCTGCAGGTGGTGCGCGCCACGCCGGATGGCAGCGTGATTGGCATTTCCAACACCTCGCCGCATGGCATCGTGCCGCTGGCCAGCAACCCGCCGCCCTATGATGGCGACCGCGACTTCACCCATATCGCCATGGTGGCCGATACGCCGACCGTGATGCTGCTGCCCGGCAATTCGCCCCTCAACACCTTCCAGGAGTTGATGGAGGCCGCGCGCACACGGCCCAATGGCGTCACCTATGGCAGTTCCGGCGTCGCCGGCATGCAGCACCTCCAGGGGGAGATGATGGCCAAGCTCTCCGGCCTGCGCTTCATCCATGTGCCCTATCGCGGCACCGGCCCCGGCCTGCAGGCGACCATCGCGGGCGAGGTGGATTGCTTCCTCACCCCCATGGCCGGCACGACGGGCGCCATCGAGGCGCGCCAGGTGAAGCCCATCGCGATCTCCACGCCCGAGCCCTTCGCGCCACTGCCGGGCGTGCCGACCTATGTGCAGCTGGGCCTGCCGCAGCTCACCGTTTCCTCCTGGACCGGCATTTCCGGCCCGCGCGGCATGCCGCCCGCGATCGTGGCCGAGATGCATGCGGCCATGCAGCGTGTGCTGGCAGACCCTGACACCGGGCGCCGCCTGGTCGCTGCCGGGCTCTACCCGCTGACGCGGCCCTATTCCTCCGCCGATTACCAGCAGGTCCATGCCGATTTTGCGCGGGTCTGGGGGCCGGTCGTGCGGGAAGCGCGCATTACGCTGGATTGATGCGGGAAGCGCGCATGACGCTGGATTGATGCGGGCTGGCCTCTGCCGCTCCGGCGTGTAGCCTTGGCGCATGGAGATCTGCCTCAGCTTCGACAATGGCCCGGAGCCGGAGGCCACGCCCCTGGTGCTGGCGGCGCTGGCCCGCCGGAGCCTGCGCGCCACCTTCTTCCCGATCGCGCAGAAGCTGCGGGACCCGGCGCGGCGTGCGCTGGCCGAGCGCGCCTTCGCCGAAGGCCACCGCATCGGCAACCACACGCTTACCCATGGCGTGCCGCTGGGCCGCCGCGGCGGGGCCGAGGCGGTGGCAGAGATCAGGGAGGCTGAGGCGCTGCTGGCGCCGCTGAACACGCAGCGGCTGTTCCGGCCCCATGGCGGTGGCGGAGCGCTGGGTCCGCACCTGCTCAACGCCAGCGCGCTGCGGCATTTGCGCGCCGAGGCCTATACGGTGGTGCTCTGGAACGCCGTCCCGGGCGATTTCCGCGCCCCCGAGGGCTGGCCCGAGGTCGCGCTCGCCCAATGCCGTGCGGCCCAGGGCCCCGTGCTGCTGGTCTTGCATGACCTGCCCAATGGCGCCATGCGCCAGCTCGACGCTTTCCTGGACCGGCTGGACGCGGAGGGCGCGCGCTTCACGCCGGATTTCCCCGAAGCCTGCCTCGCATTGCGTGGCGGCCTGCCCCTGTGCGACCTTGCGACCATCTCAGGGGAGGATATCGCGCCATGAAGCGCCGCACCTTGCTGGCCTCGGGCCTGCTCGCGCCGGGCATTGCCCGCGCCCAGACGCAATCCTGGCCGGACCGGCCCATTCGCCTCGTCGTGCCCTTCCCGGGCGGGTCGAGCACCGACATTCTGGGCCGCATCGCGGCCCAGCAGCTTTCGCGCGGGCTGAACGGCGCGACGGTGGTGGTGGACAACCGCGCGGGTGCCGGCGGCACCATCGGCTCGCAATATGTGGCGCAGGCGGCGCCGGATGGGCTGACGCTGCTGCTGGGCACCATCGGCACCCATGCGGTGAACCCGCATCTCATGCCCAACCTGCCCTATGACCCGATGCGGGATTTCACCCCCATCATCGCGCATTCCAAGACGAAGATCCTGCTGGTGGTGCGGCCGCAACTCGGCGTGCGAAGCATGGCGGAATTCGTGGCCCTGGCCCGCACGCGCCCGCTTTCGGTCGCTTCCTCGGGCACCGGCACGACGGGGCACCTGGCCCAGGCGCTGCTGGGCGAGGCGACCGGGATCACCACCACCCACGTGCCCTATCGCGATGGCGGCCGCGCCGTGACGGACCTGCTGAGCGGCCAGATCGATTCCATGTTCTACCACACGCAATTCGTCCGCTCGCATATCGAGGCCGGGACCATGCTGGGCCTGGGCATCACCGGGGCCACCCGCAGCGACGTCCTGCCCGGCGTGCCCACCTTCGGCGAAGGAGGCCTGCCCGCCATCAATATCGAGGCCTGGTGGGCGATCTATGCGCCGGCGCGGCTGTCCGCCCCGCTGACGCAGCGGCTGAACGGCATCTTCAACGCGGCGCTGACCGAGGCCGAGACCCGCGCCGCCTTCGCGCGCAACGGGGTGGAGGGCATGGGCGGCAGCCCGGATGCGCTCGCCAGCTTCCAGCGCGCCGAGCTGGAGCGCTGGCGCGAGGTGGTGCGCCGCGCCAACATCACCGCCGATTCGTGATCACGTATCGGTGAGGCGCCCGAGGCCGGGCGCCAGTTCGGGAAAGATGTTGTCCATCTCATCGAAGAACAGCGCCGCGATCCGGCGGTAGCCCCATTCGGTGAAATGGACGCCATCCTCGGCGCGGAAGCCACGCGCGCCGCGCTCCAGCGCGACGCTGGATTTGAAGCGGCCCTGGGGGTCGCTGGTCGCGTCCCAGGTCGGGATCCAGACGGCGCCGGCGGCGGTGGCGGCGTTCTGCTGGATCTCGTTCAACTGCCGCACGGCGTTGGCGAATTGCGCCTCACGCACATTGGGCAGCCCGAACCAGGCCACGCGGGAGCCCGCTTCCACGGCGCTGCCCACCATGTCACCCACGCGGCGTCCATAGCCATCGGCGAAGGCCTGGGTGCCGAAGGCGTGGCGCGAGCGGGTCTCGCGCACCACCAGCGGGCGGAAGTCATTAGCGCCCACCCAGAAGATGGTGAGGCTGGGCCGATGCCGCGCCACCAGATCCCGCGTCACGCTCGGCCAGTCATGCTCATCGCTGCGGGTGACGCCGGTGGCGTGCAGCGTGCCATTGGTGACCCGCACCGTCTCGCGGCGGCGCAACTGGCCGTTCAATGCCAGGAACATCCCCTGGGCCAGGGAATCACCGCAGAAGAGGAGGTTCACCCGTTCCGGTGCAGCGCGCTCGGGCAGATGGTTGGGGAGGATCGCCGGTTGGGCCAGTGCCAGGCTGCCCGATGACAGCAGCGCGATTGCCCCATAGACAAGGCTGCGCCGGAAAAAGCGGGCGGGTTGGACGCGGATGTCCACGCGGGATTCTCCGGGACAGATGAGCGAAGGAAATCTATATCATGCAACCTGTCACACAGAAGTCCCTGGCCCGCTGAAATGTTGAATCGCCGCTATTTTTTGCTGGGCAGCGGGGCTGTTCTCGCGGGCTGTGCGGCGCAGACGGAGCCGCTTGTCGTCACGGACGGCCCGCCTCAGCTCGTCGCGCAGACGCGGCCAGATCCAGGGCTCGAAGCGGTGCTGCCGGTCCGCGCCGGCGAGAACCCCTACGAGCCCCTCGCCGACGCCTTGCGGACCCCCTTGCGTGCCCAGCCGCGCGGCACGGAGCCGCGCGCCCTCATCCTGATGCTGGGCGACAGCCACACCGCCGGCCCCGTCCTGGTGGGGCATCTGCGCGAATTGATGCAGGCCCGCTTCGGTGCGGCCGGCCCCGGCCGCCTGCCGCCCGGCCGCGCCCAGCGCCCGATCAACGCCAACCAGGTCGCCGAGGCCGGCCAGAGCGGCGAATGGGTGGCGCGCAGCGCGCTCCGCGCCGGCAACCCCGGCCCCTTCGGCCTGACCGGCTTCCGCCTGACCGGCGAGCGTGCCGGCGACATCATCACCCTGCGTTCCACCGAAACAGCCGGGTTTGACCGCGTCCATCTGGCCCTCATGGCGGGCCCGCAATCCGGCAGCTTCCGCCTGCGCGTGGATGGGCTGACCATCGGCCCCGTCACCCTCCGCCATGACCAGCCGGAATTCCGCCCCGTCACCCTCAATGCGCCGCGTGGCAGCCGGGAGGTCGCGCTGGAGCTGGTGGGCGATGGGCCGGTGGAGCTGCTCGGTTGGGGGCTCGATCGCCGCGGCCGCGGCGTGCTGGTGGAGGGCTTCGGCATCAATGGCGCCACCCTCGCCTCGCTCGACAATCGCGACCCGCTGATCCTGGCGCGGGAATTGACCAATACGCCGCCGGCGCTGGTGATCCTGGCCTTTGGGACCAATGAGGCGGTGGATGCCGATTTCGACGAGGCGGCCTATGCGGCGCAGCTGACGCGGCAGATCCAGCGGCTGCGCCAGACCCTGCCGCGCAGCGGCATCCTGGTGATGGCCGTGCCCGATGCGGGCCGCCCGGTTCGCCCGCCGCGCCGCGGACGGCCGCCGCAGGGTTGCGCCGCCATCTCGCCCCTGCCGGCCCTGACGCGGGTGCGCGCGGCGCAGCGCAGCGTGGCCCAGGCGCAGCGCGTCGGCTTCTTCGACTGGAGCGCCGAGGTGACGCGCAGCCCATGCCGCCTGCCCGAGATGGCGCGCGGCGCGGCGCCGCTGATGCGCCCCGACCTCGTGCATTTCACGCCCGATGGCTATCGCCTGACGGCGGAACGCCTGCATGCCCATCTGCTGCGCGGCATGGGCCTCGGCACACGCCTGGCCAGCACCTGAATGCTCTTTCCCACCGGCATCTTCGCGATCTTCTTCGCCGTGGTCTTCCTGGGCCATTGGTCGCTGGTCCGCTTCCGGCCGGAATTGCATCGCGGCTTTTTGCTGGCCGCCAACCTGGCCTTCTACGCCTTCTGGAGCGTGGAGCTGTGCGCCGCGCTGCTGCTGGTGGGGCTTTGGGCCTGGGGGATCGGACTGCTGGCGGGGCGGGGGCGGTCGCGCCCCTGGCTGTGGCTGGGCGTCGCCGGCACGCTCGCCTGGCTCTTCTGGTTCAAATACGCGAATTTCTTCCTGCAGGAGGTGGTGGCGCGGCTGGATTGGCTGGGCATCGGCCCCATCCCGCTGCTCGACATCGTGCTGCCGGTGGGCGTGTCCTTCTACGTCTTCCAGGCCATCTCCTACATGGTGGATGCGCATGAAGGCACGGCGGAGCCCGAGCCGAGCCCGCTGAACGTGCTGGTCTACCTCACCTTCTTCCCGCATCTGGCGGCGGGGCCCATCGTGCGCGCCGCGCATTTCCTGCCGCAGCTGCACACCCCGCCCGACCGCTTCCGCATCCCGGTGGTGATGGCCGGCATCCTCATCCTGGGTGGCTTGTTCAAGAAGATGGTGATCGCGAGCGAACTCGCGACCGGCATCGTGGACCCGGTGTTTCGTGACCCTTCGGCGCATGGCGCGCTCGACATCTGGCTCGCCACCTATGGCTATACCATCCAGATCTTCTGCGATTTCTCGGCCTATTCGGACATGGCGATCGGCTTTGCCGCGCTGCTCGGCTATCATTTCCCGAAGAATTTCGACCAGCCCTTCCGCGCCCTCTCCCTCTCGGAGTTCTGGCGGCGCTGGCACATCTCGCTGTCCTTCTGGCTGCGGGATTATGTCTATATCCGCTGCTTCGGCGGCAATCGGCGGAATGTTGGCCTGGCGCTCATGGGAACGATGGTGCTGGGCGGCATCTGGCATGGCGCCGCCTGGACCTTCGTGCTCTGGGGCCTGGTGCATGGGCTGGCGCTCTGGATCGAGCGGCTGCTGGGCGGGCAGGAGCGACCGGCCGGGCGGATCGCACGCTGGCTGCGCTGGGCCATCACCTTCCACATCGTCGTCTTCGCCTTCGTGCTGTTCCGCGCGCATGACCTGGAGGGCTTCGGCGCCATGATGGCCGGCCTCTTTGCCTTCGACGCGCCGAATGAGAGCGTGACCTGGCGCCTCCTCGCGCTGGCTTTGCTGGGGCTTTCCTTCCATTTCTGGCCAGCCGACCTGCGTGAGCGGATCGAGGCCGCGCTGCGCCGCCTGCCGCCATTGCTGCTGGGGGCGCTGGCGGGCGCCGCGCTGCTGCTGATCCTGCAGGCTGGCCCCGAGGGCGTGGCGCCCTTCATCTATTTCCAGTTCTGAGGAGGCCCGGATGCAGCAGCCCTGGATGCCGGATGCCCCGCCACCCCGCCCTGGCGTACCGGATGATTTTTCCCACGCGACCGCAGTGTTGCCGCTCGGCCGCGTGCTGCTGGTGCTGGGACTGGTCTGGCTGCTGCTGCTGATGGGGCGCTCCGAGGCGATCCTCGACGCGGCCTATGGGCTGCCCCTCCTACCCGGCACCGAGGCGCTGATCGTCCTGGCCGAGGCCTGGAATGACGCCATGGCGGCGCTCGGCCTGCCCGGCGCGATGCGGGCGCTGCGCGCTACCCTCGCCTGGGGGCGCTGAGGCTCAGCGCGTCACACGGACCGGCTGGACCGCGGCGATGCGCGTCCGGTCCAGCCATTCCGCAAGGCCACCCCACCAGGCCTGGTAGCCAACCCCGGTCGGGTGAATGCCGTCATGCGAGGGATAGGTGCAGCGCGCAAGGCGACCATTATGGATGGCGGGCAGGTCGCGCAGCCTTTCGCTGGCGCGGCGCAGATGCCGGGTGAGCGCGGCGTCCAGCGCCAGGCTGCCACGTTCCAGCCCCGCATCCTGGAAGCAGCCGGGCGTGGCCCAGATGGCCTGCTCCGCCTCCCAATTCTCCATCACGGCGGCGATGCGCAGCGGGTAGGCCTCGGCATCGGCCTGGGTCATCCCGCGAAGGTCATTGGTGCCGAAGACCAGGAGCAGCCGCCGGGCGCAGCGCGGTTCCTGCTGGCGCAGCCAGGCGATGCCCGCCCCCTGCTGCGCGATCACGGTGAAGCCGAGGGCACGGGCATGCGGGGCGAGGCCCAGGGCCAGGCTGTCCCCCAGCAGGATATCGGGGCAAGCGGGGTTGGGGGCGGCATTCTGGGCCTTCGCGGAATGCGGGGCGAGGGCGATACAAGCCAGGAGGGCGGCGAGCTGCCAGCGATGGCGCGGCTTGGGCATGGGACTCCTTCCTGGGGCCGGCGGGCGAGGTGCCATGCCCCGGATGAATGGGCGGTTAAGCGGGAACGCCTGAAGCTTTCATGCGAAACATGGTTGACGCGGCACGTGCTTACCGGCTTCCCTGCCGGTTCAGACACTTGCGGGACGAGCTCGCTCCATGGAGACGCGATGATGGAAACGCTGACGCGGTCCGGCCTGGCTGAGGCGATCTATGCGGAGGTCGGACTCTCCCGCAATGAATCCGCAGCCCTGCTGGAAGCGGTTCTGGAGCGGCTGGCCAGCGTGCTGGAGACGGGAGAATCCGTGAAGATTTCGGGATTCGGTACCTTTCTTGTTCGCCAGAAGGGCCAGCGCGTGGGGCGCAACCCGAAGACCGGCGTGGAAGTGCCCATCCTGCCGCGCCGCGTGCTGACCTTTCGGCCAAGCCAGGTGCTGAAGGCGCGGATCAATGGCAGGGTGCCTGCCGCGGGCGGCAAGGCATGACGATGGACGTTGATCTAGAGGATCGCCCCCGGCCGCGCAAATCGGCCCAGGCCTTCCGCACCATCAGCGAGGCGGCGGAGCAGCTGAACGTGCCGCAGCACGTGCTGCGCTTCTGGGAGACGAAGTTCCCGCAGCTCAAGCCCCTCAAGCGCGGCGGCGGGCGGCGCTATTACCGGCCCGAGGATCTGGCCCTGCTCAAGCGCATCGCGGATCTGCTCTATACGCAGGGCTATACGATTAAGGGCGTGCAGCGCCTTCTGGGCGAGGGCGAGCCGGAATTGCCTCTGGGCGAGCCGGCCGAGGAAGATGGCGCGCTGGCCGAGGTGCTGGCCGAGCTGGATGCCATCGCGATCGCGCTGCGGCGACTCTAGCTTTCTGGTTCACGCATGTGCCGATTCGCCTTGCGAAGCGGCAAGGCGTGGACATGCTTGAGCGCCGCGCTTTCAGCGCCCCTTCTGGTCGCGCTCCTGCTTGGCCCTTGCCTCGTTCCGCGGCTGCGGGAAGGCGGCGATGCTGCGATCGGCCAGGCCAGGCAGCACATCGAGGATGCGGCGCCAGGCGGCCGGGTCGGCGCTCTGGCAGGCGGCTTCCAGCGCGCGTGCGGCGTCCCGCAGGGCGATGGCGCCGAAGGTGGCGGCGGCGGCCTTCAGGCTGTGCGCCTCGTCTTCGATCCGGTGCGGGTCGGTCAGGGAATGCATGCGGCGCACCCGCTCCTTCGTCTCGGCGGTGAAGACGCTGATCAGGCGGGGCAGGCGCCCGGGCCCGACGGCGGCGCGCAGCTCCTCCAGCGTCTCGCGGTCGAGCAGGGGGGCAGTGGCGCCGGGCTCGGCCTCGGGCACGGGGACGCGCGGGCGGCGGGGGCGGGCATCGAGCACGCGCTGGACGGCGGCCAGCAATTCCGCCTTGCCGAGCGGCTTGGGCAGGTGGCCATCCATGCCGGCCGCGGTACAGCGCTCGGAATCGCCCGGCATCACGCTGGCGGTCATGGCGATGATCGGCACGCGGCCGCGCGCGCCGGGCACGGCGCGGATGGCGCGCGTCGCCGCATAGCCATCCATCAGCGGCATGCGGATATCCATCAGGATCAGGTCGTAATCCGAGGATTCGGCGGCGGCGGCTGCTTCCGCCCCATCACGTGCCAATTCCACCGTGTAGCCCGCCTTGCGCAGGATGGCGGCGGCGACCAGCTGGTTGGCCTTGCCATCCTCGGCCAGCAGGATGCGGCCATGCGCGCCGGCCAGCGGCTGCACCAGCACGGGCTGCGGCGCGATACGGGGCGGCGGCGTTCCGGATTCGGGCACATGGGCCAGCGGCAGGTCGAAGAAGAAGGTGCTGCCACGACCGGGCGTGCTGTCCACCGCGATCTGCCCGCCCATCAGGGCCACCAGGCGCTTGCAGATGGCGAGGCCAAGGCCCGAGCCAATCTGCTCGCCATCCGGATCGGCCTGGGCGAAGCGGGTGAAGAGGCTCTGGCGCAGCTTGGGCGGGATGCCGATGCCGGTATCGGTCACGGCAAAGCCCACATGGCCATCGGGCAGGGCGGCGATCCGCAGCTCCACGCTGCCGCGATGGGTGAACTTCACGGCATTGTCGGAGAGGTTGATCAGCACCTGGCGGATGCGGCTGGGGTCGCCGATCAACTGGCCGGGCAGCAGATGATCCAGGCTGGCGGAGAGCTCGATGCCCTTCTCGGCGGCGGCCGGGGCCAGCAGGTCCAGTACGTCCTTGACGATGTCGGCGAGCGAGAAGGGGTCGGCATGAATGCCGAGCTTACCGGCCTCGATGCGGCTGAGATCCAGCAATTCATTGACGGTGTGCAGCAGGGTGGCGCCGCAGCGCTGCGCCGTCTCGGCATAGGCGCGCTGCTCGGCATCCAGCGCCGTGTCCAGCAGGAGGGCGAGGGTGCCCATTACGCCATGCAGCGGCGTGCGCACCTCATGCGACATGAAGGCGAGGAAGTCGCTTTTTTCCTTGTTCGCGCGCTCGGCCGCGCGGCGTGCCTTCAGGGCCTCGCGCTCGGCGCGCTTGCGGGCGGTGACGTCGTGCTGGATGCCGATATAGGCGACCAGCTGGCCGGCCTCATCCAGGACCGGGGCCATCCGCAGCTCATTGACGAAGCGGCGACCGTCACGGCGATGATTGGTGAATTCCAGCGTGATGGGCTTGCCGGCGGCGATGGCCAGGCGCAGCGCACGGATGGATTCTTTCTCGGTGCCGCGACCCTGCAGGAAGCGGCAGTTCCGGCCCAGAACCTCCTCCGGCGGATAGCCGGTGAGCTGGGTGAAGGCGGGATTGATGAAGACGAGCGGGCAATCGGGCAGCGACGGATCGGCCACGGTGATGCCGGTGGGCGCCGACGCGATGGCGAGCGCCAGCACGCCGTTCAGCCCGGCGGCGGAGACCGCGCCATCGCCGCCTTCCAGATAGGCATTGCCCCCCACATCGCGGATGATACGCGGTGTTTCGGCGGGCGGTGCCCTACTCGTCATAGGTGAGGAGAGTTTCGACGGGGACATCGAGGCGCTTCCTTCCGCCCAGAAAACTGAGCTCGATCATGGTGGCCACGGCGGGCACGACGGCCCCTGCCTGGCGCAGCAACCCAAGGCCGGCCAGCATGGTGCCGCCCGTGGCCAGCAGGTCATCGAGCAGAACGACTCGCTGGCCCGGATGTACCGCGTCAGCCTGCATTTCGATCCGGTCCGTGCCGTATTCCAGCGCGTAGTCGAGGCCGACCGTGGCGCCCGGCAGCTTGCGCGGCTTGCGCAGCATGATGAAGCCGAGGCCGAGTTCGAGCGCGAGCGGCGCCGCGAGCAGGAAGCCGCGGCTTTCAATGCCGGCGAGAAGCTGCGGCTGATAGGGTGTGATCCGCGCTGCCATCGCCGCCATGGCGGCCTTCCAGGCCGGCCCGTGGCGAAGCAGCGTCGAGATGTCGTAGAACAGGATCCCCGGTTTCGGAAAATCGGGAATGCCACGAATGTGGCTCTTGAGTTCGTTGTCCGTCACGGGTCTCTTCGCTGCGGCAGGCCAGTGGGCGCTGGTGGGTTGGGGCGGAAGGTTGGCCCTTCGACCCGCCCTCTTGCGCTTGAAGCCTAGCCCGAAGCGGCAATATTTAGCAAGCTATTCACCCGACCCTGGGTGCAAGCAACAAAGGAGGCCATGTCGCCACTATGTCACGAGGCAAGCTTGCGTTCCTGATCGGCGTGGTCGGATTTATCGTTTATATCGCTGTTGTGGTGGCTCTTGGCGATTTTGTTGTCCAACGCCACTGGGCGATACAGTTGGTGTACTATGTATTCTGCGGGATCATATGGGTAATACCAGCGAAACGATTGATCGAATGGGCTGCGCGCGCCCAGCCCTGAGGGAAGGGCATGGTGTTTCCATGAAGACTGGTTAACGCCATTGCTTGCCCGTGGCGCGCGGGATTGTTGGCCGGGCAGGGCCGGGGCAAAGCCCGGCCCTTTCTGCTTGCAAAGGGCGGACCCTCCGGGCCCGCCGCCCTTCACATGCTTGCGCCGGAAGCGCGGACCACCGGTGCCCAGCGGGTCGCTTCAGCCTGGACCCAGGCGGCCAGTCCGGGCTGGGGAATGCTTTCGGCCTGTACGAACGCGATGGATTCCATTCGTTCGCGGATCGCTGGCTCGGCCAGGATTTCGCGTATGGCGCTGGAGAGGCGTTCGGTGACCGCGGGCGGCAGCCCGGCCGGGGCGGCCAGCATGAACCAGTTGAGGCTCACCACATTGGCGAAGCCAGCCTCCCGCGCCGTCGGCACATCCGGCAGGATGGAGGCCCGCTCCGCCGAGGAGACGCAAAGCCCGCGCATGGTGCCGGCGCGAATCGCCTGCACATTGGCCGCCGCCGTGTCCCAGAGGGAGGTTGTGGTGCCGCTCAGCACCGCCGTCTGCGCCTCCGGCGCGCCACGGAAGGGCGCATGCAGCAGCTGCGACTGGGTTTCCATGCCAAACAGCACGCCGGTCAGATGCCCCATCGAGCCGATGCCGGAAGAGCCGAAGCTCACCGCATCCGGGCTGCGCTTGGCCGCCGCCGCGTAATCCGCCAGGTTGCGGATAGGGCTGTCGCCCTTCACGGCGCAGACGATGGGCGCGCCGCCCATCAGCGAGATGTAGGTGAAGCTGCGTGCCGGGTTGTAAGGCAGGTTTGCCATCATCGCGGGCAGCAGCACCAGCGGGCCGGCCGTGGACATCAGCAGGGTATAGCCATCCGGCCGCTCATTTGCCGCGGCCCCAACGCCCACCGCGCCGCCGCCGCCGGGCCGGTTATCGATCACGAAGGAATGACCGAGCATCCGCTCCAGCCGCTCCGCCACGGGCCGCATCATGAGGTCTGAGGCGCCACCCGGCGTGAAGGGGATGATGATCCGGACCGTCCGGTTGGGCCAGGCAGGTTGGGCCTGCACCAGGGCCGGGGTGGCCAGAAAGGGGGCGGCAGCAAGCAATTGGCGGCGATTCATGGGGAACTCCTTCGCGATGACGAAGGAGGCATGCAAGCCGCGGGCCGCGGCATCAAAGCGCCGAGGGTTCGCCCTCGGTGAGGCAGAGCAACGCATCCATGTCCAGGACGCGCAGCCGGTGCTGGCCGGGCTCGGAAATCAGCTTCCGCCGCTTGAAGGCGGCGAAGCTGCGGCTCACGGTTTCGAGCGTGAGGCCCAGGAAATCGCCGATATCGCTGCGCGTCATCGGCAGGGGCAGTTCCGCCGGCAGGGGGCCGCGCGCGCGATAGGCCTCGACCAGGCCGAGCAGGAAGCTCGCCACCCGCGCCTCGGCCGAGCGGCGGCCCACCGTCACCAGCTGGTCTTGCGTGTTGGACAATTCGCGCAGGCAGAGGTCCAGCATGCGGCGCTCCATCTGCGGATAGAGGCGCAGAAGGGCATCGAGCCGGCCGCGCTCGATGCGGCAGAAGTGGCCAATGGTCAGGGTCTCGGCATCGAAGGGATAGGCCTTGCCGGCGCCATAGCCGAGCACATCTCCGGCGAAGCGGAAGCCCACCACCTGCTGCTTGCCGTCCGGCAGCAGGCGGGAGAGCTTCACTACGCCCTCAATGATGGAGAAGGCCCGGCCGGCCGGATCCCCCTCGCGGAAGAGGAGGCTCTTGGGCGCGAGGTGGAAGCGCTGCGACTCCGCCGCGATGTCGTCCAGCGTGGAGGCATCCAGCTTGTGGCAGAGCCCCGCCACCCGGCTGCCACAGGTGGCGCAGGGTTCAGCGGTCTGGATATCCCGGGCCAGGTGATGGGTGGCGTCGAGCGGGTTCACGGCTTTTCCTCTCCTCAACCAAGCAGAGAATAACCCTGACATTGTCCGACTTGCAAGCTTGGCGAACACCACCCGTGTCAATCCGGGTTGTCAGTCGCCCGTCATAGTGAAGGCGCCCGGGTTGATGGTGACCGTGCCCGGCCCCGCCACGGCCACCGCCGTGGTGAGCGGCGACCAGGTCAGCGGATTGCCGCCGCTGGCCGCGTCGAACAGCCCGACATGCGAGAAGCTGCCGGCGGCGGCGGTGAAGGTGAAGCGCACCGCCTCCGCGTTCTGCTGCACGCCGGTGCCGGTGAAGGTGACGCGCTGGCGGGCATAGCCATTGCCCACCGCCTCGCCGCTGATGCCCGTCGGGTCGCTGCCGCCGGTGCCGAGGCCCAGGAAGACGGCGCTGGGCAGCACGGGCGCGCGGCCGCAGAGCGCGCGGGTGAGCAGGTTCTTCGCGTGATCGGTGAGGGAGCTCATCTCGGAAATCCTTTTCGCTGGGGTCAGATGTCGGCGGCGGCGGCGAAGCGCGAGGGCTCGCCCTCGACGCCGGGCTGCAGGCGGATGGCGCGGTAGAGGTCTTCCACCGCGAGGGTGTAGGGGTCTTCCATCGTCGCCTGGTCGAAGCGGAAGTTCAGGCGCTGCAGGGGGGACTTGCCGGCGCGGCGCGCGGCCTCGTCCCGGTAGCCATGCAGCTGCGCCTCGACGATGCCGGCGACGCGGTCCACCTGCACATGCGTCAGGCGCCAGTATTCAGCGAAGGCGCCCGTGTCGTTGATCTCGATGGGAATGAGGAAGGCCATGCGGATTCTCCTGCGGGTCAGCTCGCGGTCACGGCTTCAACATTGGCGAAGCGCGCGGACCAGTTGATGGTGGTGGCGGCGGCGCCCGTGGCAGTCACGGCGATGCCGCCATTGGTGGTGTCGGCCGCGATGTCCAGGCGCCATGCGCTGCCGGTGCCGCTGCTGGCGGTGGGGACGATGGCGGTTCCGCCGCCCTCCAGAATACTGGCCGTCGCCGCTCCGTTGCCGCGCGTGGCCGAGAGGTTGACGCGCCATACGGCAACAGCCGAGCTGCCCGTGGCCCGCGCCACGACGAAGAGGATGCCGGCGTAAACCGAGAAGTTGGGGAGGTTGATCGTGTTCCCCGAGGAAGCCACCGCGTTGTCCGCTGTCAGGCGGGTCGCGGTGGCGTCGGTCGTCTGGCGCACCAGGGGGTGTTCCCCGCATTGAGCATCGCCTTGCGAGACGAGGGAGGTGCTGGCCCAGGCTCCTCGCCCAACCATTGCGCGTGTGGTGGCGCCGCCCCCGCCCGGAACCCAGGTATTCGGCCCGTTTGCGCGGTTGTTGTTCCCGCCCGAGACGGTCCCGTTGATGGCGGTGGCGGCGTTGGTGGCTCCCCCGCCCACGGTGCTGCTGGACGCCGATGCGGTGTTGTTTGTGCCGCCGGCCACCGTGGCAAAGCTGGCAGATGCTGCGTTGACGTTCCCTCCTCCCACAGTGGAGGCAGTCGAGGACGCCGTGTTGCCAAAGCCCCCCGCGACGGTCGCGGAGGTGCCGCTTGCCGCGTTGGATTGCCCGCCTCCGATCGTGGCCGTAGCCCCGCTGGCGATATGGGTCGCCTGCGAGCGAACGGTCTGCCAATCCACGGCATTGGCGCCCCGCGCGTTGCCGCCGGGCGCAGCGTTATCAGGGAACTGCCCGAGCAGCGCGCCGGTGCCCTTCGGCTGCATGACCGCCGAAACATTTGCGTCGGCGCCGATCGCGCGCCAGCCGGTGCGTGCCGGAGAGCCGGTCACGCTGCCCAGGATTTCCGCGCGGTTCACGGCGCTGGCCGGCGTCGTCACTTCGAGGCCGTGCGCGCCGGTCGCACCGCCGATCATGACTGTGCCGCCGGCCATGCGCAGCACCTCCCCGCCGGCCGCCGAGGCGGAAAGGATCCCCGCGGCCGGGCGGAACAGCCCCGTGTCATTCTGCCCGACCGAAAGACCCGGCCGTGCCGCCTCACCCGCCGGTGTCTGCACACCGACCGAGCCATTGCTGGCGGCGTTGAAGACGGGGCCGATATTGGCCGCCTCCAGCAGGGGCGGGCTGGCCAGGTTCACCCGGTTAGGCGCGCCCGTCCCGGCATTCGCCAGGTGGATGGCCGCCGCGCCATTGTTGCGCAGGTTGAAGTTCACACAGCGCAGCGCAGCGATATCTACGCGATTTGAATGCCCCTGGATGCGGATCGGATTGTCCTCGGCATCGTCGATGCGCAGGGAGCCGATCTGCACGCGGCTGGAATTGGTGTTGACGTAGATGCCGATGGAGCCTGGCAGGGGCGCGCCGCCGGCATTGTAGATCTCGCACTGCACGGTCATCGCATCGATCTGGCCATCGGTGCCGGCGGCTTCGACCCAGACGCCGTGCCGCACGAAATCCGCATAAGCCTGGCCGATGCTGAATTTCTGCGTGTAGCCGGCGGTCGAGGAGCTGAAGCGGAACATCGAGCGGTAGCCGAGCGCAAAGGCCTGGTCCACGAAGATGCCGTCGCAGCGCCGAAAGATCAGCGCGTCGCCATTGCCCTGCTGCCAGCGCACCACATTGTTGTTGGCGGAGAAGAAGGGCCAGAAATGCAGGCTGGAGATGCGCGAGGTGTCATAACCCTCGTCGATCTCGATGCCCGTGGTGAAGACCTGGCCGCGGATGCGGCGGAAATCCGTGCGGCCGGAATTGCGCACGAAGATGCCGCGGTTGATGCCGGAGAGCATCACATTCTCGAAATCGACGCCGCCCAGGCAGTCGGTCACGCGAAACAGATAGTCGTAGTTGGTGGGCGCCCATGCGGCATCCTGCGGGGCGGTGTGGCTCTGGCGGAAGGCCATGTCCCGCACCACCGATCCGCGCGCGGCGACGCCCGAGAAGGTGAAGGGCGTGAAGCCCGTCTGGTCCACGGTGAGCCAGGTGCCTTCGCCGGGCTGGCCGCCCTCGGCGAAGCCCGCACCCTGCAGCCGGACGGAGTTGGTGCTGATGGTGATGGCCGAGGCGATGCGATAGGTGCGCGGGCCGAACTGCACCACGCCGCCGCCGCTGCCGAGCGCGTTGATGGCCGCCTGGATCGCCGGCGCGTCATTGGTCGTGCCGTTTCCGACAGCGCCGAAATCCCGCACATCCACGCCGCGATCGGCCAGCACGGCGCGCCGCAACTGGGAGAGCGTGGCGCGGCGCGTGGCGGGCGTGGGCGCGGTCTGCACGAAGGGCGTGAGATCGGCATCGGCGACGCTGCTCGCCGCTGGCAATTCACTGATCTTGAGGTCGGGCATGGGGCTCCGTCCGGAATGGGGGGAAGGGAAGGGCTGGGGCGGGCCCGGATCAGCCCTGCGAAATCGCCGAGCCATCCTCCTGCAGCAGCTTCGTGCCGTCCTCGATGAGGATCAGGCGAAGGTCGGGCAGGATGTTGAAGCTGCGCGAGGTGGCGACGACGCCGGTGTCCAGCGCATCCTCGATACGGATGCGATAGCCGGTGCCGACCGGGGGTGTGGGCAGGTTGGCCGTCGCATAGCCCTGGTCCACATTGACCGTCAGGGCAGGCGGGATGATCTGGTTCTGCGCGTTGCGCACGGTGATCACCACCTGCTGGATCGGCCCCACGATCTGCGCCTGCACCGGGATCGAGGTGCCGACGATGATGCCCGCCATCAGCGGCGCCAGGATGATGGTCGAGACGACGGCGCCCGCCGCCTGCACCATGCGGAAGGTCTGCGCGATGCTGCGCGTCAGCGCGATCGGCGTCACCGCGCCATCGAGCACGACGCCCGGCCCGGTCACGGCATTGCTGCGCACCGGCAGCATGGCCATGGCATCGGCCGATTGCACGATCATGAGGTCGCCCGCGCGGAGCCTGCTGGCGGCCGGGGCGAAATAGCCGGCGGTGGTGATCGCCGCCTGGAGGTCGGCGCTGCGATAGTGCCAGAGGTTGAAGCGCGCGGTCTGGATCAGCGGCACGAGGTCGCTTGCGGTGAAGGGCATGGGCGTGCGTCTCCTAAGCCATGGGGGCTGCAAGCCGCGCGGACCGCGCGGGGTTCGTCAGGGAAGGGAGGGATGCGGGCGGGGGCGCGACACTGGACGCAATTCACCCCTTGGCCCGCTCTGTTTAGGAGAACAAATAAGGAACGTCAAGGAAAAAAAGCGGATATTGTGAAACCGCCCCTGCTGCGTCATAGGCTGGAGGTTCCGCCCCGGAGATCGCCCCATGCGCCGATTGCTGCTGAC
This sequence comes from Roseococcus sp., assembly GCF_019747315.1. Classification (GTDB taxonomy): domain Bacteria; phylum Pseudomonadota; class Alphaproteobacteria; order Acetobacterales; family Acetobacteraceae; genus Roseococcus. The sequence goes on from NZ_JAIEQY010000020.1 coordinate 20,974, forward strand.
CCTGGTCCTGCTGCTCCTCAGCCCTCTGGCCCAGGCACAGCAAGCCACGCTCAACATCTACAACTGGGCCGACTACATGGACCCCTACGCCATCGAGCGCTTCCAGCGCGAGACGGGGATCCGGGTGCGCTACGATGTCTATGACACGCTGGAAACGCTGGAAGGAAAATTATCCGCGGGTCGCTCCGGCTATGATATCGTGGTTCCGACCAGCGAGCCCTCTTTCAACCGCCTGGTCCGCGCCGGCGCGCTGCGGCCGCTGAACCGCGCCCGCCTGCCCAACGCCGCAAACCTCGACCCCGCGCTGATGGCGCGCATCGCCGCGGTGGACCCCGAGAACCGGCATGGCGTGATCTACCTTTGGGGCACGGTCGGGCTCGGGATGAATGCGGCCCGCATCCGCGAATTGGCGCCGGATGCGCCCCTGGACAGCCTCGACCTGCTGCTCAACCCCGAGCACGCGCGGCGCATCGCGCGCTGCGGCATCGCGGTGATGGACAGCGCGGTGGATGTGCTGCCCTCCGTGCTGCGGCATCTCGGCCGCCATCCGGATTCCGTGGCGCAGGCGGACCTTGACGCGGCGCAACGCGCGCTGCTGGCGATCCGGCCCTTCCTGCGCTCCATCCCCTCGCCGCCCGCCATCATTGATGCGCTGGCGGCGGGCGAAATCTGCCTGGCCTTCAGCTATTCCGGCGATGTGATCCAGGCCACCGCCCGCGCCCGCGAGGCGCGCCGCGCGCATGAGGTGAGCTATGTGATGCCGCGCGAGGGCGCGCAGCTCTGGTTCGACATGATGGCCATCCCCGCCGATGCGCCGAACCCGGACGCGGCGCATGCCTTCATCAACTTCATCCTGCAGCCTGACGTCATGGCCGGCATCACCCGCCAGGTGCGCTACCCCAACGCTGTGCCCGCCTCGCGCGCTCTGCTGCCGCCCGAGGTGGCGAATGACCCGAGCGTCTTTCCGCCTGCCGAGGCGCTCGCGCTGAGCTTCGTGGCCGGCACCCCGGCCCAGGCGGGTGAGCGCGCAAGGGCGCGGCTCTGGGCGCGGTTCAAGGCGGGCCGGTGAGCCTGCTCGCCTTGGAGGGCGTGACCAAGCGCTTCGGTGCGGCGCTGGCGCTCGACGCTCTTTCGCTCACCGTCGGCGCGGGGGAGTTCTTTGCGCTGCTGGGGGGCTCGGGCTCGGGCAAGTCCACGCTGCTGCGCGTGATCGCGGGCTTCGAGCGGCCGGATGCGGGGCGGGTGCTGTTGCAGGGCCAGGACATCACCCCCCTGCCGCCGCCCGCGCGTGACGTGGCCATGATGTTCCAATCCTACGCGCTCTTCCCGCACATGAACGTGCGCGACAACATCGCCTATGGCCTGCGCCGCGCCGGCGAACGCAATCCCGCCCCACGCGTGGCCGAACTGGTGGCGCTGCTCGGGCTGGAAGGGCTGGAGGCACGGCGGCCGCACCAGCTCTCGGGCGGGCAGCAGCAGCGTGTGGCGCTGGCCCGTGCGCTCGCCCGCCGCCCGCCCCTGGTGCTGCTGGACGAACCGCTGGCGGCGCTGGATTCCGGCCTGCGCGAGCGCACGGGCCTCGAGCTGCGCGCGCTGCAAAGCCGCCTGGGGGCCAGCTTCGTGATGGTCACGCATGACCAGGCGGAGGCGCTCTCGCTGGCTGATCGCGTGGCGGTTCTGGAGCAGGGGCGCATCGCCCAGGTCGCCTCGCCGCGCCAGCTTTACGACCGGCCGGCGACGCGCTCCATCGCGCGCTTCCTGGGCGCGGCCAATGTGCTGGAGGCGGGGCGCTTCGCCCTGCACGCCGAGACCTCCGCGCCCGCCTATGCCCTGCGGCCTGAGCGCATCCGCATCGTGCCGGCTTTGCCTGCCATGAACGGCACTGCGGCCCGCATCACCGACATCGCCTTCCGCGGTGGCGATGCGCTGGTGCTCGTCGAGGCGGCGGGCGAGGCGTTGCGCCTGGTGCTGCCCGGCGGCGAGGCGATGCCGGAGGTGGGGGCGGAGATCTACCTCGCCTGGGATGCCGCCGCCCTGGCGCCGCTGGCCGCATGATCCGCGGGGGCGCCTGGGTCGCACTGCTGCTGCTGGTGGCGGCGCCGCTGCTGGTCGTGCTGGGCATGGGCTTCGGCACTTCGGCGCCCGGCGTGCCGCCAGTGATCCCGCCCATCGGCGCGGCCGGCTGGCAGGGCAGCTTCGAGGCCTGGGCGCTGCTCTTCGGCGATACCTACTACCTCGATGCCGCGTTGCGATCGCTGCGGCTCGCCGCCATCACGGCTGCGCTGTGCCTGGTGCTGGGCTTCGGCATGGCGCTGGGCATCGCCTCGGCCGCGCCCCGCTGGCAGGGGCCGCTTCTGGCGCTCGTGCTGCTGCCCTTCTGGTCCGGCTTCGTGTTGCGCCTGGCCGCCTGGGTCGGGCTGCTGCGCGATGGCGGCTGGATCAATGCGACGCTGATGCAACTGGGCCTGATCGCCGAGCCGCTCCCGCTGCTCTACAGCGAGGGCGCGATGCTGCTCGGCATGGTGCATGGCTATCTGCCTTTCGCGGTGCTGCCGCTGACCGCCACCCTCGCGCGGCGGGACCTGCGGCTGGAGGAAGCGGCGGCGGATCTGGGCGCCGGGCGCGCAATCGTCTTCCTCACCGTCACCCTGCCGCTGGCGGCACCCGCCGCAGCCGCTGCCTTCCTGCTCGTCTTCATCCCCGCGGCGGGTGAGGTGGTGATCCCTGAGGTGCTGGGCGCGCCGGATTCCGTGCTCTTTGGCCGCGCCATCTGGGGCGAGTTCTTCCAGACGCGCGACTGGCCGGCGGCTGCGGCGCTCTCCACCGCATTGCTGGCGCTGCTGCTGCTGCCGATCGCGCTTTACCAGCGTCTCTCGGTGGCACGATGAAACGCGGGCTTCTGGCCATCGGCCTGGGTTTTCTCTGGGCGCCCATCGCGCTGATGGCCGCCTATGCCTTTTCCGACAGCCGTGTGCCCTTCGAATGGGGTGGCTTTTCGCTGCGCTGGTTCGCGGCATTGGCGGCCAATGAGCGGCTGCTGGACGCAGCCTGGCTCTCGCTGCGCATCGGCACGGCGGCGGCGAGCCTGGCCACGCTGCTGGGCCTGGCCCTGGGCTGGGTCCTGGCGCGGCATGGACGCTTCACCGGGCGGCCGATCTTCGGCGTGCTGGCGGGCGCACCGCTGGTACTGCCCGAAGTGGTGATGGGCCTCGCGCTGCTGCTGCTCTTCGTGGGGCTCCAGGCGCTGACGGGCTGGCCCGCGCAGCGCGGCGCCGGGACGGTGTGGCTGGCCCATGCGGGGCTCGGCATGGCCTATGTGGCGGTGCTGGTGCAGGCACGGCTGGCGGGTCTCGACCCCGCGCTGGAGGAGGCGGCGGCCGATCTCGGCGCCAGCCCCGCCGTGGTGTTCGGTACCATCACCCTGCCGCTGATCGCACCGAGCCTGGTGGCGGGCTGGCTGCTTGCCTTCACCCTTTCGCTCGATGACGTGGTGCTGGCGAGTTTCGTCTCCGGCCCGGGTGCGACCACCTTGCCGGTCTACCTGTTCTCCCAGCTGCGCCTGGGGATGACGCCGGAGGCCAATGCGTTGGCAGTTGTAATGCTGGCCCTGGCCGGCGGCTTCGGGCTCCTGGCCTGGGCGATCAGGCCCGGGCTCAGCCGTTGAGCAGCGCGTCGATCTCGGCCTGAGCCAGGTCGGCGGCGCTGGGCGCGGCGGCCACGGTCTGCATCTGGGTGCGCACCACCACCTTGGTCTCGGTGGGCCGCGCCTGGCCGGGCAGCACGCGCTCCAGCATCGTCTCCACCTGCTGCAGGTGCTGGATGGCACGGCGGATGCGCTGGCCCGTCACGTCCTGGAAGCTGCAGGCCTCGAAGATGGCATTCACCTTGACCGCCAAATCCTCCAGCCCCGCAGCGTCGCGCTGGCCGCTCATGATCCAGTCCTGGATCGCCTCGGCGGCTTCAAGGATGATGTTCGCGGCGGATTCGGTGGCCATCACCACGGCCTCCAGCTCCACGCCGCTGTTGCGGCTGGCCTCGGCCGGCATGGCCACCAGGTTGGCGATACGCTCATGCACCTGGGCCAATTCGCGGGAGAGCTTCTCCTCCGTCATGTCGGCGAGCTGGACGCTGGCATGCAGCTCCGCGCTCAGCTCCGCGATGCGGCGATCCACGAAGCGGTTCATCTCCTGGAAAAGCGGGTGGAACTCCGCGCGGACGGCGGCGCCGACGGCGGCGGTCAGCGTGTCCTGCAAGGCAGGCGTGGTCTCGTTCGGCATGTTCGGGCACCTCGTGCATCGGAAAACCATGCGGAGATAGGGGTGGAGGCGTGAAGTCGCGGTTAACGGCCGATCTTCACGCATCAGCAAGGCTTCCCCCCTATCCATCGCGCCATGTGGCCGGAAGGAATGCAAGTCGATGCGCGTAAGGACCCTGTTCAATCTGGCGATGCTGTCCATTGGCTGCGTCGCCACCCTCGTTGCGGGCGGCTTGGCCTGGGCCGAGTTCCGCAAGGCCGTGGCAGCGCGTGAGGCTGCCGGGCATGTGGCCGTCTCGGCCGACCTCCTGCGCCTGACTGAACGGCTCGTCATCGAGCGCGGCAACTACGTCATCCGCATGAACGCCGCCGGCGCCGCGGATTCCGGCGTCATGGACCGGCTGCGGGCGCTGGAGGTCGAGACGGATGCCGCGCTCCAGCGGACGCTGGACGCGCTGCGCGCCGCGGGGCTCGAGGCCGGGCTGCGCCGGCTGGACGCCATGCCCGCCGAGCTCACGGCCCTGCGCGGCGCGCTGCGCCCCGCCGCGCAGCAGCCGCTTGCAGCGCGGGAGGCGGCGCTTCGTGGTCGGCCGCAGGCCGCCTATGGCGAGTTGCTTGCCAGCGTCAGCCAATTGCTCGACGGCAGCCACCGGGCCGTGGCCCAGGCCGGCGGCGGGCTTGAGGGGCTGCTGCTCGTCGCGCGCATCACCTGGGATATCCGCGATGCCGCGAGCCGCCGGATTGTCCCGATCGGCACCGCGCTGAACAGCGGCCGCGCCCTGACGCCGGCCGAGCTGGAGACGATCGCAGGGGCGGGCATGGTGGTGGAAAGCGGCTGGAACCGTGCGCGCATGGTGGTGCGCATGCTGGGCGAGCCGCCCCGCCTGGCGCAGGCCGTCAGCGAAGTCCAGACGCGCTACTTTGGCGAGCCCGCCCGCATGACCGAGGCGCTGGTCGCCGCGGGGCGTGCGGGATCCGCCTATCCCCTGACGGGGGACGCCTTCACGGCCTGGGCGACGCCGAGCTTGCAGCTGCTCCTGCTGCTGCGCGACGCGGCGCTGGAGGCTGCGGTGGCCGAGGCACGGGCGGCGGAATCCGCTGCCTGGTGGAAGCTGGCCATGGTGCTCACCGGCGCGCTCATTGCCGGGCTCATGCTGGCGGGGCTGGCCGTCCTGCTGCGCCGGCGGGTGGTGACGCCGGTGCTGGACCTGACCTTGGGCGTGCAGCATCTGGCAGATGGCAACCTTGCGCGGAAAATCCCGCATGAGGGACGCCGGGACGAGATCGGCCAGATGGCTGGCGCGCTGGAAGTGCTGCGCCACAATGCCGAAGCCGCGCGCGCCGCCGAGGCCGCCGCCGCTGCCGCCCAGGCCGCCAAGCTGGCCGAGGGCGAGCGGACCCAGGGCCTGATCCGTGCCTTCGAGGCTGAGGTGGCCGAGACGCTGGGCGCCTTCGCCGCCGCCGCCGCCCCGCTCGACGGCACGGCCGATCAGCTGGGCCGCGCCGCCGAGGAGGCCCGCGGCCGGGCGGAAGACATGGCCCGCGCCGCCGGCAGCGCCTTCGAGGAGGTTGGCCTGGTCGCCAATTCCACGGAGGAGTTGGCCGGCAGCATCGCCGATGTCGCACGCCAGGTTGCGGAGAGCGCTCGAATCGCCGCCAAGGCGGCCGAGGACACGCGGGCGACGGATGCCGCCGTGGGTGTCCTGGTGGAGGGGGCGCAGCGCATCGGTGATGTGGTGGTGCTGATCAACTCCATCGCCGCGCAGACCAACCTTCTGGCCTTGAACGCCACGATCGAGGCGGCGCGGGCGGGCGATGCCGGCAAGGGCTTCGCCGTGGTGGCGGGCGAGGTGAAGGCGCTGGCGGCGCAGACCGCCAAGGCGACGGATCAGATCCGCGAGCAGATCGGCGCCATGCAGGGCGAGACGGGGCGCGCCGCGGATGCCATCCGCGGCATCGGGCGGACCATCGCGGAGGTGAGCGCCATCGCCGAGCAGGTGGCGGCGGCGGCGGAGGAACAGGCGGCGGCCACCAAGGAGATCGGCCGCGCCGTCTCCCGCGCGGCCAGCGGCACCGAGGAGGTGTCCCGCCAGACCGCGCAGGTTCGCGAAGGGGCGGAGGTCACGGCTGCCGCCACCTCCGGCCTGCGCGAGGCCTCGGCCGGCCTTTCGGAGCAGGCGACCGCGCTGCGCGGCAAGGTGGATGGCTTCCTGGGCGCCATCCGGGCGGCGTAGCCCTACTCCGCCGCGTTGCGCACCGGCAGGGCGGGCGGCGCGCAGCCGGTGTCGCAGCAGCGGCCCGGCTGGCTGGAGGTGCGTTTGCCTTCATCAAGGATGCCGCGATCCAGCAGGCGCTCCACCAGAGCGCTGCGCTCCTCCGTCGGGTAGTTGCGCCAGATCTCGCGCTTCATGGCTTCCGGGCTGCCGCCGCCATGCAGCGAGATCACCGAATACCAGCCGCCCTGATTTGACGCGGTGAGGTCCTCCATGAAGCGCGCCACATCCAGGCGCTTCTCGGCGGGGATATCGGCGCGGCCTGCCAGCACGGCGGCCAGTGAGGCGGCGGTCTCGGGGTTGTGATCCTCGTCGGGGCCGGGCAGGGCCACGATCAACCCGCCCGAGACGTAGTGTGCCAGGCGATGCATGTCGTAGATCTGCGTCGCCAGCAGCAGCTTGCCGATATTGCTGAACACCGTCTCGGGCATCACGGCGCCGGACGGATCGCGCGTGCCATAGACGCTGGCCGCGACGCCACAGGCGAAGAAGCCTTCGACGATCTTGATGAGGTCCACCATCGCGTCGCGCACATGGGCGTGGCGGTCGGTGTCCAGGCCATTGGCCTCGATCATCAGGGCGCCGGCGCCGATCAGCAGGTCGCCGAAGCCGGCGCGCGCCGCGATGCAGGAATGGCGGTGATGCGTGGCGTAGCTGGTGGTCATGAAGCCGGCTTCTTCGTGCTCGCCGGCGAAGAAGACGCGCTCCCAGGGGACGAAGACATCCTCGAACATCACCACGCCGGTGGACTGGCCGTATTTGCCGCTGAAGCGGGCCGCGGCCTCGCCCGGGCGGCCGGCGGGGCGGGCGACGATGGTGATGCCCTCGGCATCCACCGGCACGGCGCAGCAGACGGCGAAATCCGCATCCTCGGCCGTCATGGTGCGGCAGGGCATGACGAGGAATTCGTGCATATAGGGCGCGCCGGTGACGATGGCCTTGGTGCCGCGGATCACGATGCCGTCCGCCCGGCGCTCCTTGATGTGGACATGCACGTCGCGGTTCACCTGCTGGCCGGGGCGCTTGGAGCGGTCGCCCTTCGCATCCGTCATGGCGATGCCGAGCGAGAGATCGCGCGCCTGCACATCGTCCAGATAGGCCAGGAAGCGGGCATGGCGCTCACCCCCATGCACGTCATCGGCGCGCTTCGTCGCCTGATGGAGCGAATTCAGCGCGTCATGTGCCAAATAGCGCTGGGCGCAGCCGGATTCGCGGCAGAGCAGGCGCACGGCCTCCAGTTTGGTCAGCAGATCATCCGTGCTGTCATTCACATGCAGCATGCGGTTGGTGACGCGGCCCGAGGCCTTCTGTGTCGCCACCATCAGGCCCTGGTATTCCGGCCGCAGCGCGAAGTCATAGGTGACGCCCAGCGCATTGATGCCGGGGGCGAGCAGCGGCTCATCGGCCACGCTCCTCACCTGCTGGCCATTGACGAAAACGCGCGGCGAAAGCGCGCGGAGCGAGTCCCGATAGGCTTCGGCGGAGATCAGCATGGCGGCGTTTCCTGTGTACTTGCACAAAATCTAACGCTGTTCGATTATGCGCGTCAATGAGTACATCCACCAAGAAGGAACTGGGCCGGCAGCGCATCCTGGATGCCGCGCGCGAGGTCTTCGCCGAGCAGGGGCTGGAGGGTGCCAGCCTGCGCGCCATCGCCGCGCGTGCGGGCTATACGCCGGCGGCGCTCTACTTCCATTTCGACAGCCGCGAGGCGATCTATGCCGAGCTGTTGCGCGTCTCCCTGGCGGAACTCGCCGCCGCCATCCGCACGGCGACCACCGGGCCGGACGCCTTCCGCGCGGGCGCGATGGCGCTGTTCGATTTCTACGCGGACCGCCCGCAGGAACTGGCCCTTGGTCTCTATCTCGGCCCGGGTGGGCCGGCGCCGCGCGGGCTGGGGCAGGGCGTTGACCCGGAACTGAATGCTCTGCTGCTGGAGGCGCTGGCACCCATCCGCGCCGCCGCCGCCGCGCGCTCCACCGAGCCGGATGCGCTGGTCGCGGAAATCTTCGCCCAGGCGGTGGGGTTGCTGGTCCTGTCGGAGACCCGCCGTTTGCGCTTGTTCGGATTGGCCGCGCGTGGATTGATGGCGCGCATGCTGGAGGAGAAGCCATGACCATGCTGGACCGCCGGACCTCGCTGCTGCTGCTCGTGGACCTGCAGGGCAAGCTGCACCCAGCCATCGAGGATGGCGCGGCCGTGGCGCGGGAGGCGCTGCGCCTCGCGCAGCTCGCCAAGCTTTTCGACATCCCCGTCTGGGCGACCGAGCACTGCCCGGACCGCATCGGCCCGCTGCTGCCCGAGCTGGCGGCGCTCAGCGAGAATACGGTTCACAAGACCAGCTTCGACGCCTGCCGCACCCCCGCCTTCCTCGATGCCTTGCCGGCTGACCGAACCGACATCGTGATCTGCGGCTATGAGGCGCATATCTGCGTGATGCAGACGGCGCTTGGCCTGCTGGGCCTTGGCCGCCGCGTCTGGGCGGTGCGGGATGCCATGGGCTCCCGCCGCCTGGCGAGCCGGGAGGCGGCGCTGGCGCGGCTGGCCCGGGCCGGCGCCGAAATCATCACCACCGAGATGGCGGGCTTCGAATGGGCCGGGGACGCAACGGACCCAAGCTGGCGTTCCCTGCTGGCATTGGTGAAGGAGCCCGGCTAACAGGAGCCCCTCAACCCCCGGAGGCCCCGTGACCAGCAGGCGCGACATCGCGAATTCCGGCGCTGACCCGCGCCCGCGCTACCGGCAGATCGCCGATGATCTGCTGGCGCAGATCCGCGGCGGGCAGCATGCCATTGGCAGCATGCTGCCCACCGAGACCGAGCTTTGCGCCCTCTACGCCGCCTCGCGCCACACGATTCGCGAGGCGCTGCGGCTGGTGGAGGAGGCCGGGCTGGTCGCCCGCCGGCAGGGCAGCGGCACCACCGTCATCGCGCATGAAAATCGCGGCCGCTTCGTGCAGGAACTCACCAGCATGGGCGGGTTGCTGCAATATCCCGAGGAAACCCGCCTCACCGTCCTGCGTGCGCGCGAGGTGCCGGCGAGCGAAGTACCGGGTGTTCCGGTCGGCGAGGCCTGGCTGCGGGTGGAGGGCATTCGCCGGGTCCGGCTGACCACGGCGCCCATCGCCTTCACCATCATCCACATCCCCGCGGAATATGCCGCCGTGATTGAGGAGATCGGCCAGCAGCCAGTCTCGGTCTATACCCTGATCGAGCGGCGCTTCGGCTTGCAGCTCTCCGCCGTCGAGGTGGATCTCAGCGCCGGTGGCGTGCCGGAAGCGCAGGCCGCCCTGCTCGAGGTGGAGCCGGGCGCGCCCGCGCTGATGATCCGCCGCCGCTACCTCGACCAGAACGGACGCGTCTTCGAGGTGTCGGATGGCTGCCACCCCGCACCCCGCTTCACCTACCGGGCGACGCTCAAGCGCGAGCTGTGAGCCCGATCCGCTCGGCCAGCGCCACGATGCGCTGGGCGCGATCCACGATCGGGTAGTCCACAAAGCGCCCCTCCACCTGGATGGAGGCCAGTCCCTGCGCTTCGGCCTCAGCGAAGGCCGCAATGATGCGGCGGGCGCGCGCCACCTCCGCCTCCGCCGGCGAGAAGGCGGTATTGGCGATGGCGATTTGGTCCGGATGAATGCAGAGCTTCCCCTGGAAGCCCATGGCCACGCCCCGCGCGCAGGAGGCGGTGAAGGCCTCCATCTCGCGCAGCTCGATCCAGACCGTGTCGATGGGTGCTTCCAGCCCGGCGGCCCGGCTGTGCAGCACCATCTTTTCGCGCGCCCCTTCCAGCACCGTCTCGGCCAGGTCCCAGGTGATGCCGAGGTCGAGCGTGTAGTCGCCCGCGCCGAAGCTGAAGCGCTTGACGCGGCCGCCCATCGTAGCGGCGCAGGCGGTCAGCGCCGCAAGGCCGGCCATCCCGCGCGCTGTCTCGATGATCGGCATGATCTCGACCCCGCGATGGGGCAGGCCACGCTCGCGCTCCAGGCTGCTGATCAGCCAATCCACCGCCACCAGTTGCGCGGGGTCCTCCAGCTTGGGCAGCACCAGGCCATCCAGGCGTGGCCCGACCACCGCCTGGATGTCGCCGGGGCAGAATTCCGTGTCGAAGGCGTTCACGCGGACGAAGCCGCGGCAGGTGCGCGGGCGTTCCAGCGCCGCATTGACCAAGGCGCGGGCGGCGACCTTGGCCGAGATCGCCACCGCGTCCTCAAGGTCGAGGATGCAGGCATCGGCGCCGGAGGTCAGCACCTTCTCGGCGCGGCGGGCATGGTCGCCGGGGGCGAAGAGGAAGGTGCGGTTGGGGGCGGTCATGCGGCGTCTCCTGCGGTGTTGCGTCGCTGATAGGCGGGGTGCGGAGCGGCGTCCAGATAGATTTGTCCGTATGTTTGACAGGACCGCCCTGGCCGGCCCATCCTTCGCGGAAAGGGAGACAAACGCCATGGACAGCCTGCCGACCGAGCTCGCCACCCGCACGCCCATTTCCTTGCAGCTTGGCGAATTCGCCACCGCGCTCCGCGTGGAGGAGATTCCCGCCGATGTGATGGACCAGGCCAAGCGCCACATGCTGGATGCCTTGGGCATCGCCATCGCCGCCTCGGGCTTCGATTACGCACGGCGCACCATCGGCGCGATCCATGGCCTGGCCGGCGTCGGCAGCCATCCGGTGATTGGCATGCCCTACCGCTTGCCGCTGCGCGATGCCGTGATGATGAACGGCGCGCTGATCCATGGCCTGGATTATGACGACACGCATTCGGACGCCATTGTCCATGCCTCCTCCAGCACGGTGCCCACCGCGCTGCACATGGCGCGCGAGCATGGCGCGAGCGGCGCCGAGGCACTGCTGGCCTATATCATCGGCGTCGAGGCCGCCTCGCGCATTGGAGCCGCCGCGCAAGGCGGCTTCCACCAGGTGGGCTTCCACCCGACCGGCATGGTCGGCGCATTCGGCTGCGCGCTGACGGCCGGGCGCCTCGCCGGTGCCACTGCGGCGCAGATCAGTGGGGCGCAGGGCATCCTGCTGTCCATGGCGGCTGGCTCCCTGGAATTCCTGGAGGATGGCTCCTGGACCAAGCGCATCCATCCGGGCTGGGCGGGCTTTGCGGCCATCACCGCAACGGCCCTTGCGCGCAACGACTTCAAGGCGCCGCCCGCCGCCTATGAAGGGCGCTTCGGCCTGTTCCGAAGCCATTTGCAGGAGAAGGCGCCGACGGATCTCTCGCGCTGCACCGAGCGCCTGGGTGAGCTGTGGGAGATGCGCAACAACGCGCTGAAGCCTTATCCTTGCTGCCACTTCAACCACGTCTTCGCCGATGCGGCGCTCGCCTTGCGCGCGGCGCACGGGCTGCGGCCGGAGGAGATCAGGCAGATCACCATCCGCATCCATCCGGGCCAGGTGAAGGTGGTCTGCGAGCCCGAGGCGGCGAAGAAGGTGCCGGCCAATTCCTATGACGCGCAGTTCAGCGCGCATTACGCCGTCGCCTCCTGCCTGCTGCGCGGCCGCCTCTCGCTGGATGAGCTGGAGGAGGAGATGATCCGCGATCCCCGCGCGCTCGAACTCTGCGCGCGCACCAGCTACGAGACGGACGCCACGCTGAATTTCCCGCGCTATTACGGCGGCGAGCTGGTGATCGAGACCACGGATGGCCGCGTGCTGCGCCACCGCGAGGAGATGAACCGCGGCTCCGACGGCAATCCGCTGACCATGGCCGATGTCGAGCGGAAGTTCATGGAGAATGCGGGCCGCCAGGTCTCGGCCACGCAGGCGCGGCGCGTCCTTGATCTTGTCATGAACCTCGATGCGGCGTCCGATGTGATGGCGCTGACCGAGGCGCTGAATGGTTGAGGAAACGAAGTGATGTCACGACGCGGCGAAATGGCCATGGTCGCCTTTCTCCAGGCGCAGAACTGCTCGAATTATCCGGGGTCCTGGCGGCACCCGGAGACGATGCAGGATTTCCTTTCGCCGAAATATTACCAGCGCATCGCCCGCAACCTGGAGGATGGCCGTTTCCACATGGCCTTCTTCGATGACCGGCTGGCCCTGCCGGACATCCTGGGCCATGACCACGCGCAGGCGGTGACCAACGGCATCCGCGTGGTCAAGCTGGACCTGATTTCCATCCTGACGGCGATGGGGCTGGCGACGGAAAAGCTCGGCCTCGGCGCCACCTATTCCACCACCTATTACGAGCCCTATCACGTGGCCCGCGTCTTCGCGACGCTGGACCACATGCTGGGAGGGCGCGTCGCCTGGAACGTCGTCACCTCGCTGAACGACAGCGAGGCGCACAATATGGGCCGCGCCGAGCATCCGGCGCATGACCTGCGCTATGACCGCGCGGATGAGTTCATGGAAATCGTGCTCAGCCACTGGGATGCCTGGGGCGATGACGCGATCATCAATGACCGCGCTTCCGGCATCTTCGCGGACCCGACCAAGGTGAAGCGCCTGAACCACCAGGGCCGGTGGTACCAGAGCCAGGGCACCTTCACCGTGCCGCGCACGCCGCAGGGCCGGCCGGTGCTGATCCAGGCCGGGCAGAGCGGGCGCGGCAAGGCCTTTGCCGCCTCCTGGGGCGACCTCATCTTCGTGATCTACCCGAACCTCAAGGCGGGCCAGAAGGTCTATGCCGAGTTCAAGGCGCAGGTCGCGGCCTCCGGCCGGGATCCGGCCAAGGTGCGCGTCTGCCCCGCCGTCTATGCCATCATTGGCAACAGCAAGGACGAGGCGGCCGAGAAGCGCGCCTTGATCGAGAGCCTGGCCAAGCCGGTGGATGGGCTCGCGCTGCTCTCGGAGGTGCTGAACTACGACTTCGCCAGCAAGGGCATGGATGAGGCCTTCACCGATGACGAGCTGGCCGGCATCAAGGGCCTCCAGGCCATTCGTGATCGCGTGGTGAGCACCTCCGGCAAGCAGAACCCGACGCTGCGCGACTTCGTCGAGATCAGCGGGCGAGGCACCATCCGTGAGTTCCCCTGCTTCACCGGCACGGCGCAGAGCGTGGCCGACGAGATGCAGGAATGGTTCGAGAGCGAGGCCTGTGACGGCTTCGTCCTCGCCGCCACGCACATGCCGGGCGCCTACGAGGATTTCGTGCGCCTGGTCGTGCCGGAATTGCAGCGTCGCGGCGTGTTCCGGCGTGAGTTCAGCGGCACCACGCTGCGAGAGAATCTCGGCCTGCCGCGGGCAGCGCCGTTCGATTGGCAAAGGAACCCCGCCGCATGATCCATCGCCGTCACCTCCTCGCCGCGCCCGCTCTGGCGCTGGCCACGCCCGCCTTTGCGCAGGGCTACCCGACGCGCCCGGTGCGCATCATCGTGCCCTTCCCGCCGGGCAACATGAGCGACCTGATTGCGCGTGTCCTGACCGAGGAAATGCAGACCCGGCACAATGTGCAGATCGTGGTGGACAACCGCGCGGGGGCCACGGGCGCAATCGGCGTGCAGGCGGTCACCAGCGCGCCGCCGGATGGGCATACGCTGCTGCTGACCAGCAATTCGCCCGTCGCGGTGAATCCGGCGGTCACGCCCAACCTGCCCTTCGACGTGCTGCGCGACCTGGTGCCCATGTCGTTGATCGGCTGGACGGGCTTCCTGATCGTGGTGCCGCCCGACCTGCCGGCGAACAACCTGGCCGAGCTGGTGGCGCTGATGCGGGCAAATCCCGGCCGGTACATCGCGGCCAATCCCGGGATGGGGACGGCGGGGCACCTGACGACGGAGATGTTCTCGCGCCTCGCCCGCGTGCCGATGGAGCAGGTGCCCTATCGCGGGTCGGCCCAGGCGCTGCTCGACCTCTCGGTCGGCCGCGTTCACTTCATGATTGATGCGATGACGAGTGCGACGCCGCAGGTGAATGGCGGCCGCGTGAAGGCGCTGGCGGTGCTGGCGCAGGCGCGCTCGCCCATCCTGCCCAATGTGCCGAGCATGCGCGAATCGGGCGTGCCGGAGGTGGTGGACTTCCAGAGCCTCGCCTGGGCGGGCCTCTTCGCGCCCGCGGGCACGCCGGCGGCGGTCACGCTCTACTGGAACCGCATCTTCAACGAGCTGCTGGCCGACGCCGCCTTCGTGCGGCGCCTGGCGCAGCAGAACGTCGAAGCCGCGCCGCCGGGCGGGCCCGAGCGGCTGGCGGACATCCTCCGGACCGACCTGGCCCGCTGGCAGCAGCTGGTGCGGGAGGCGAATATCCGGATCTGAGGGGGGCTTTACGGACCCGGCCGTGCCTCGCTAAAGGGCTGCACGGCTGGGGTGTAGCCAAGTGGTAAGGCAGCGGTTTTTGGTACCGCCATTCCTAGGTTCGAATCCTAGCACCCCAACCA
>NZ_JAIEQY010000397.1 GCF_019747315.1 Roseococcus sp.
TCCCACTCAATCGTCCCCGGCGGCTTGCTCGTGATGTCATAGGTCACGCGGTTCACGCCCCGCACCTCATTCACAATCCGGTTCGCCACCCGCCCCAAAAACCCCATGTCGAACGGATAAAACTCCGCCGTCATGCCGTCCGTGCTGGTCACGGCGCGCAGCGCGCAGGCCATGTCATAGGTGCGGCCATCGCCCATCACGCCCACGGTGCGCACCGGCAGCAGCACGGCGAAGGCCTGCCAGATGGTGTCGTAGAGGCCGGCCGAGCGGATCTCCTCCAGGTAGATCGTGTCCACCTTTCGCAGCAGGTCCGCCTTCTCGCGCGTCACCTCGCCCGGGATGCGGATGGCCAGGCCCGGCCCGGGGAAGGGGTGGCGGCCCACGATCTCCTCGGGGATGCCGAGCTCACGGCCCAGCACGCGCACCTCATCCTTGAACAGCTCGCGCAGGGGTTCCACCAACTGCATCCGCATGCCCTCGGGCAGGCCGCCCACATTGTGGTGGGACTTGATGGTGACCGAAGGCCCGCCGGTCGCGGAGACGCTCTCGATCACGTCGGGGTAGAGCGTGCCCTGGGCCAGGAAATCGGCGCCGCCGATCTTGTTCTGCTCCTCCTCGAAGACCTCGATGAAGAGGCGGCCGATGATCTTGCGCTTCTGCTCGGGATCGGTGACGCCGGAGAGCTGGCCGAGAAACAGGTCGCTCGCGTCGCGATGGACGAGCTTGATGTTGAAGCGCTCGCGGAAGGTCTTCACCACCTGCTCGCTTTCGTTGGCGCGCATCAGGCCGTGATCCACATAGATGCAGGTCAGCTGGTCGCCGATCGCCTCATGCAGCAGCACGGCCGCCACCGAGGAATCCACGCCGCCCGAAAGCCCGCAGATCACGCGGCCGCTTCCCACCTGGGCGCGGATCTTGGCGATGGTCTCGGCGCGGTAGCCGGCCATGGTCCAGTCGCCGGTGCAGCCGCAGACGCCATGGGTGAAGTTGCGCAGCAGGGCCGCGCCATGCGGCGTGTGCACCACCTCGGGGTGGAACATGGTGCCGTAGTAGCGGCGCTCGTCATGGGCGATGAGGGCGAAGGGCGCGCCCTCGCTCTCGGCGACCACGCGGAAGCCGGGCGGCAGGACGGTGATGCGGTCGCCATGGGACATCCAGACCGTCTCCAGCGCGCCGCGGGCCCAGACGCCCTGGGTGATCGGGCAATCGCCGGTGACGGTGACGACGGCGCGGCCGAATTCGCGCGCATGCCCGCCCTCGACCGTGCCGCCCAACTGATGCGCCAGCGTCTGCTGGCCGTAGCAGATGCCGAGGATGGGCAGGCCGGATTCGAAGGCGTAGTCCGGCGCGCGCGGGCTCTCGCCCTCGGTCACGCTGGCCGGCCCGCCCGAGAAGATGATCCCCTTGGGCGCGAAGGCGCGGATACGCGCCTCGGGGGCGGCGTTGAAGGGCCAGATCTCGCAATAGACGCCCGACTCGCGCAGGCGGCGCGCGATGAGCTGCGTCACCTGGCTGCCAAAATCGAGGATGAGGATGCGGTCGTGCTGGGCGGGGGTGTTGCTCATGTCGTTCGGCACCACAGCCGGCCTGATCCGTCAAGCCGGGCGCGCGGCGAACCAGGCCCCCGCCGAGAGCAGCAGCCCCACCGCGAAGACCAGCGCATGGCTCTCGCCCGAGGCGCCGAAGATCCCTGCCAGCGCGAAGGCCGCCACCGCCTGCGCCACGGAATACGCAATGGTGGCCCGCACCCAGAGGGCACCCGCCGCCGGCCCCGCCACCTCCCGCGCCCAGGCGAGGGTCACGGCCGAGACGCCCACGCCGGCAAAGCCGCCCGCCAGCGCCGCCAGCGGCAAGGCCGGCCACCAGGGCAGCAGCGCGAAGACCAGGGCCGCGACCTGCACGCCCAGCCAAAGCCGCACCGCCCTCGCACCCCCCAGCCGGTCCGCCACCCGCCCGCCCAGCAGCGTGCCCAAGAGCCCGCCCAGCCCGAAGATCATCCAGAGCCCGCTGCCGGCAAGGATGCCGAGGCCAAAGCCACGCGCGGCCAGATCCGCCAGATAGACCATATGCGGCACCATCCCCGCGCCCGAGAGCGCATAGGCCAGCAGCAGCCCCGGCACGGCCGGCGGCGGCAGGGCGGCCGCGCGCCCGGCCGGATCGCTTGGAAAACGTGGCTGGGCGAAGGCCCAGAGCAGCGCCGTCAGCCCCGCGAGCCCCAGCCAGCCGGCACTGGGGCCGGAGAGAAGAAGCGGCGGCAGCAGCGCAGCGCCCAGGAAAATCCCGCCACCCACCCCGCTCACCACCACGCCCGAGGCCAGGCCCCGCCGCTCGGGCGGCACGGCGCGCTGGATGGCCGGCCCCGCGAGGGACATCAGCACGCCGCCGGCCAGCCCCGCCAGCAGCCGCCAGGGCAAGAGCCAGAATAGCCCGCCGGGCCAGGCCGAGGCCAGCAGCGAGACCAGGGCGCCCGCCATGCCCAGCGCCAGCGCCGGCCGGGTGCCGATTCGCCGCCCCAGCGCCTGCGCCCCCATCGCCCCACCGACATAGCCGGCCAGGGCCGCAGCCCCGAGCAACCCGGCCTCGGCCCCGCTCACCCAGCCGGCTTCGACCAGCGCCGGAAACAGAGGCACGAAGGCGAAGCGCGCCAGGCCGATCCCCACGCAGGTCGCCGCCGCGCCGGAGAGGGCGAGCGGCAGGAAGCCCGTGGCGCTCACACGGTGAACTGCTCGGCGATGATCCGCTCGGACAGGCTGCGGTCGGGGTCGAAGAGCATGGTCATGGTGATGCTGCGATCCTCCCGCACCTCGACGCGGCGCACATCGCGCACCTCGGTGTAGTCGGCCGTGGCGGAGACGGGGCGCTTGTCGGGCTCCAGCACCTCGAACACCACCTTGGCGGCCGAGGGCAGCAGCGCGCCCCGCCAGCGCCGCGGGCGAAAGGCGGAGATGGGCGTCAGCGGCAGCAGCCGCGCATCCAGTGGCACGATCGGCCCATGCGCGGAGAGGTTATAGGCGGTGCTGCCCGCCGGGGTGGAGATCAGGATGCCATCGCAGATCAGCTCCGGCAGGCGTTCCTTGCCATCCACCAGGATGCGCAGCTTGGCCGCCTGGCGCTGCTCGCGCAGCAAGGAGACCTCGTTGATGGCGAGCGAGGCATGGGTGCCGGTGGCGGAATGGGCGCGCATGCGCAGCGGGTGCAGATGCGCGGCCTGGGCGGCCTGGAGCCGGGCGGGGAGGTCGTCCTCGCGGTAGGAATTCATCAGGAAGCCGACGCTGCCGCGATTCATCCCATAGATCGGCGCGTTGCGGCCGAGGAATCGGTGCTGCGTCTCCAGCATCAGCCCATCGCCGCCGAGGGCCACGATGAAATCCGCCTCCTGCGGCGGGGCATCGCCGTAGAGCGCCACCAGCCGGGCCAGCGCCTCCTGGGCGGGCGGGGCGGCGGAGGCGAGGAAGGCGATCTTGAGGGGAAGGCTCACGCCAGCCGCCGATGTTCGAGCACCGGCATGTCGCGCCGTACCTTGGCCGTGACCGCCGGGTCAATCCGCGCCGTGGTCCAGCCGATGCCGTCGCTGGCCTTGGCCACCACATGGCCCCAGGGATCGGCGATCAGGGAATGGCCATAGACCTGGCGTGTCGCCCCGCGCTCCTCATAGGTGCCCCAGGAGGCGGCGGCCGCGATCCAGCATTGCGTCTCGATGGCCCGCGCCCGCAGCAGCACCTCCCAATGATCCTTGCCGGTCATCAGGGTGAAATTGGAGGGCACGAAGATGACCTCCGCGCCCTTGCGGCGCAGCGCCAGATATTGCTCGGGGAAGCGCATGTCGTAGCAGATGGTGCAGCCGAAGGTGATGCCCTTGGCCTCGAAGGTCACCAGCTCGCCCCCTGCGCCATAGAGCGCGCTTTCGCGATAGCCCGTGCCATCCGGGCCGGTGATGTCAAACAGGTGGATCTTGCGGTAGCGGGCGATTTCCACGCCGCTCGGGTCGAAGACCAGCGTCGTGTTGAAGAACTTCTCCGGTCCCTGCTCGATGCCCCCTGCTTCAATGATCGAGCCGCCATGGACATGGATGCCGGCGCCCTTGGCCACGTCGCGCAGGAATTCATAGGCGGCGCCACCCGTACCCCCGGGCTCGGGCAGGGTTTCCGCCGCCGCCGCCCGTGCCTCGCGCCCGCCGCCCAGATTGGTCCAGGTCTCGGGCAGGGTGATCATCTCGGGACGGTCGGCCTGCAATGCGCCCTCGATCAGGCGGCGCGCCTGGTCGAGATTGGCCGCCTTGTCGCTCGTCTGGTTCATCTGGATGGCGGAGATGCGCATGGTGGAACCTATCGAGTGGTGGGCGGCACGCGCCGCTCATCCAGCGGCACGCCGCGGGAGACCCCCCAGCGCGCCAGTTGCGGGTCAAGCATTTCGCTCCGCTCGCCCGAGGGGCGCTGCGAGACGAAACGCACGCGGCCGGCGGTGAGCATCGCGACCTCCATCACTCCATCACGCGGACGGAGCGTGAGGAAGACCTCCTGCTCACCCACGCCACCGACCCGGGTGCCGCGCAGCACCAGCGCCGTGCCGTCAAAGGCGATGGGCGCCACCTGCTGCATGTTGCTCATCAGCAGCCGAACCCCGGGATCGCCCAGCAGGAGCGAGAGGTTGCGCCGCACCGCCGGGTCATTCAGCACGACGGGGGTGTTGGTGGTGCCGATCTGCGCCGAGAGATGACCAAGGGCGCCCTGCTTGTGGTCCACCGCGGGCTGCGCCGCGGCAACAAGGGGCAACACCACAAAGGCCAGGGCGCGCCTGGCCAGGCTCAAGGCTGGCGCGGCCAGGAGATGCGCGGCTCCGCGCGGCCGCTCGGGCCAGGGGAAGGCGGCGGCGGTTCGGGCAAAGTGGGCGCCACCTCCCACACCTCGCGCCGCGCCTCGGGCTGGCGCGCGGCCAACACGCGCAGATCGCCGCGGAGGTCATCCAGCTGCGCCTCGATCGATTCCAGGCGCCCCTTCACCCCGAAGACCGAGAAGGGCATCACCAGCAGGCAAAGCGCGAGCAAAGCCAGCACCAGCAGGGCCACCAGCCCGGTCCATTCCGGCAGCCCCGGCAGCGTCAGGCGGGTGGCGAGGTCGTTCAGCATCAGCCGCCGGTCACGCTCATGTGGCGCGCCACGGCCGGGGCCGCGCGCCGGCGGTCGATGATGAAATCATGCCCCTTGGGCTTGCGGGTGATGGCCTCGGCGATGGCGGCGCGCAGGCCTTCCTCGCCCAGCCCCGGGTCGCGCAGCGGGGCGCGGAGATCGGCCGCATCCTCCTGGCCCAGGCACATGTAGAGCGTGCCGGTGCAGGTCAGCCGCACGCGGTTGCAGCTCTCGCAAAAGTTGTGGGTCATCGGCGTGATGAAGCCGAGACGCGTGCCGGTCTCCGCCACGTCGTAATAGCGCGCGGGGCCGCCCGTGCTGTGGCTGCTGTCCTTCAGCGTCCAGTTCTGCTTGAGGCGGGCGCGGACCAGGCTGAGGGGCAGGAACTGATCCGTCCGGTCCTCGCTGATCTCGCCGAGGGGCATCGTCTCGATCAGGCAGAGGTCGAAGCCATGCTCGCCGCACCAGCCGAGCATGCGGTCGAACTCATGCTCGTTCACGCCCTTGAGGGCCACGGCGTTGATCTTCACGTGCAGGCCCGCGGCCTTGGCGGCGAAGATGCCGTCCAGGACCTTGTCCAGCTCGCCCCAGCGGGTCGCGGCCTTGAAGGCGGCGGCGTCCAGCGTGTCCATCGAGACATTGATGCGGCGGACGCCGGCCGCGGCCAGCTCATCCGCGTATTTCGTGAGCTGCGTGCCGTTGGTGGTGAGCGTCAGCTCGTCCAGGCCGGAACCGATGCGGGAGCCCAGGCCGCGCACCAGCGACATCACGTTCTTGCGCACCAGCGGCTCGCCGCCCGTCAGCCGCAGCTTGCGGACGCCCAGGTCAATGAAGGTGCCGCAGAGACGCTCCAGCTCCTCCAGCGTCAGAACCTCGGATTTGGGGAGGAAGGTCATGTCCTCCGCCATGCAATAGACGCAGCGGAGGTCGCAGCGATCCGTCACGGAAACGCGGAGGTAGCTGATATGACGCCCGAAAGGGTCGATCATGGCGGCGAGGGGTCCCGGAGAGGTGTGATTTCACCCCATTTGGGGCGGATCAACCCGCTGTTGCAAGGGTCGGGCGCGCACCAGGGGCCTTGGCCATCCAGTTCAGCACGCTGGCGGTGATGCCGACCACGATCATGACCGGCCAGAAGGCGGCGTAGCTGCCGGTCCAGGCCATCAGCACGGCGCCCGAGCCGGCACCCAGGAACCCACCGATCTGATGGCTGAAGAAGCAGACGCCATAAAGCGCGCCGAGATCCCCCACGCCGAAGCGGCGCGCGATGGCGGCCGAGGTCAGCGGCACGGTGCCGAGCCAGACAAAGCCCATCACCGCCGCGAAGAAGATGGTTCCCCATTCGCTGGGCGGTGCGATGGCGAAGGCGGCGATGGCCAGCGTGCGGACCAGGTAGATCCAGCCCAGCCCGGTCTCCGGCTTGATGCGTGTGGAAAGCCAGCCGCAGAACCAGGAGCCGGGGATGTTGAACAGCCCGATCATCATCATGACCATCATGCCCAGCGCCGCCGGCTGGCCGCACAGCGCGATGTGAGAGGGCAGGTGCGTGGTCAGGAAGGCCAGCTGGAAGCCGCAGGCGAAAAAGCCGCCGGTCAGCAGCGCGAAATCGCGGTCGGCCAGCGAGCGGCGGGCCAGGCCGGGCAGCCCCATCAGCCCGGCCGCGGGCGGCCCGCTGCGCGGGGCGGGGCGCCACTCGATGTTGCGCGCGATAGGGATGATCAGCACGGCGGAAATCGCCAGCATGGCCAGCGCGCCCGCAGCACCGAAGCCGCCGATGGCCGAGAAGGTGATGGGCACCATCGCCGCCTGGCCCAGGCTGCCGCCGGCGCTGGCGATGCCGATGTATTCGCCCCGCTTCTCGGGTGGGGCCAGGCGGCCGATGGCGGCCAGCGCCAGCCCCGTGCCCGCGCAGGCCACGCCCAGGCCCGAGAAGAAGCCGATGCCGATCAGCACCATGAGGTTGGAGGGCATCAGCGCCGGCAGGCCGCAGCCGATCAGGTAGAAGACGCCGCCAAAGGCCATGACCCGGCCCGAGCCGTATTTGTCGGCCATCGAGCCCGAGACCGGCTGTGCCAGCCCCCAGGTCAGGTTGTGGAGTGCCACGGCCAGGCCGAAGGCCCAGGGCGCAATGCCATGCTCGGCCGAGAGCGGCAGCAGGAGCAACCCGAAGGTCTGGCGAATGCCCATGGCCAGGCTGGAGGTCGCCGCCGCCGCGATGATGGCGATCCAGAGGACGCTGCGGGCGGAGGGTGCGACAATTGGCATGTTCAAAGCAGACCAAGCCGCTCTGCGACGCACAAGCGAAGCTTACGCCGGGTCCGGCATGTTCAGGGCGCATGCAGGGAAAAGGTGGGTGGGCCCGTCGGGAGCCCACCCCCCAGGGGACGGCTCGGGGGCCACCTGCGCCGATCAGGGCGCGGGCGGCAAACCCCGATCCTTACGCCGCGTGGCGCGTGTCCACCTGGTCATTGGCCGCGAGCGGCGTGGCGGCGGTGGCGCTGGCCGTGATGCTGCTGCGGGTCAGGCCGATATCGGCCAGCTCACGGTCGCTCAGGGCGCGCAGCTGCTCGATGGTCTCACGGCGGGTGCGGAGGGCGGTCAGCGCGGCGCGCAGGCCATGGAACAAGCCGGTGATGCGCGCGGCAATGGCGCGGTCGCGCGCCTCGCGGGCTTCGGCGATGATGGCCTGGATGCGCTCCGCCTCGGCGTTGCGCGGCGAGCGGGGCATCAGCAGCGCGGCTTCGGCTGGGGTGATGCGGTTCATGGGTTTTGGTCCTGTTGTGAGGGAGCGGCTTCTCCGCCCCGGTAGCGATGATCTAGGGGATTGCGACCGGAACAGGTTGTGCGAAGCTCATGCTTCCGACATGCGTTTAGCGCATGCCATATTAACGACACATGTTTTTATGACGGGACTGATAAGATGTTAACCCGCGCTGAACGCCTCGCCGCCCTTCGCCGCGCCCTGGCCGGGCTCGGCGTGGACGGGTTCCTCATTCCCCGCTCGGACGAGCATCTGGGCGAATATGTGCCGCCCTCGGGCGAGCGCCTGGCCTGGCTCACCGGCTTCACCGGCAGCGCCGGCCTCGCCATCGTGCTGGCGGACCGCGCCGCGGTCTTCACCGATGGCCGCTACACCACCCAGGTGGTGGCCGAGACGGATGCCGCCCTCTGGGAGCGCCGCCATTTGACCGAGCAGCCGCCCGAGGCCTGGCTGCGCGAGCACGCTTCCGGCCGCACCATCGGCTATGATCCCTGGCTGCACAGCGAGGCCTTCCTGAAGCGCCTGACGGGCGTGACGCTGCAACCGCTCTCCCCCAATCCGCTGGACGCGATCTGGGAGGACCGGCCTGCTGCCCCCGCCGCCGCGGTGCTGCCACATGGCCTCGACCTCGCCGGTGAAAGCGCCGAGGCGAAGCGCGAGGCCGCCGCGACCCAGCTTCGCGAGGCGGGCGAGGATGCGGCCCTGCTGGCCGATTCCCACTCCGTCGCCTGGCTGTTGAACCTGCGCGGCGCCGACCTCGCACATACGCCCATGCCGCTCGCCTTCGCGCTGCTCGGCGCCGATGCCTCGGTGCGAATGTTCCTGCATGCGCCGGAGCGTGTGCCGGAGGCGACGCGCGCGCATCTGGGGAACCGCGTCTCCATCGAGCCGCGCGGCAACCTGCCACGCGCCCTGGCCGAATGGTCCGGCAAGACAGTGCGCCTGGATGCCGAGGCCACGCCCGCCTGGTTCTCCGCCACGCTGCGCGAGGCCGGCGCGCGCGTCATCGCCGGCGAGGATCCGACGCGCCTGCCCCGCGCGGCGAAGAACGCGACCGAGCAGCAGGGCGCGCGCAACGCGCATCGGCGCGATGCGGTGGCCGTCGCGAATTTCCTCGCCTGGTTTGCGGCCGAGGCGCCGGGCGGCGGCCTCACGGAAATCTCCGCCGCCGCGCATCTGCTGGATGAGCGGCGCCGCGTGGCCGGCTTCGTGGCCGAGAGCTTCCCCGCCATTTCCGGCGCGGGCGAGAATGGCGCCATCGTGCATTACCGCGTGACCGAGGCGACCAACCGCCCGATCCATGCCAATGAGTGCTACCTGATCGACAGTGGCGGCCAGTATCCGGACGGCACGACCGACATCACCCGCACCCTCTGGACCGGCCCTGGCCCCGCGCCGGCCTGCCTGCGCGCGCGTTATACGGCGGTGCTGCGCGGGCATATCGCGCTGGGCACGCTGCGCTTTCCGGCGGGGGTGGCGGGGCCGCACCTGGATGCCATCGCGCGGCGGCCGCTCTGGGATGCGGGGCTGGATTACGACCATGGCACCGGGCATGGGGTGGGCAGCTTCCTCTCGGTGCATGAGGGGCCGGTCTCCTTCAGCCGCGCGGCGAAGGTGGTGCCGATCCAGGCGGGCATGATCCTCTCCAACGAGCCCGGCTATTACCTGCCTGGGGCTTACGGCATCCGCATCGAGAATTTGCTGCTGGCGCGCGAGGCTGCGGCGCAGCCGGACCAGGCCAAGCCCTTCCTGGAGTTCGAGACGCTGACGCTGGCCCCGTATTGCCGGGCCTTGCTGGATGCGGCGCAGTTGACGCAAGCGGAACTGGCCTGGGTGAACGCATATCAAGCCCGCGTGCTCTCGGAGATCGGCCCCCTGCTGGAACCCCCGGTTTTGGCCTGGCTGCAGGCGGAATGTGGGCCCTTCTAACGAGAGGGGTCCGGGGCCTGAGGCCCCGGCCGCCGGAGGCCCTTTTTTCTTCTACCGCGGCAGGTTCGTGCCCGCCGTCGCACTGAGCAGCGTATGGATCGGCGTCCAGGCATAGGCCAGCTGTGCTGTCTTCTGCCCCGCGAAGACCATCTCCTCCCGCGCGGCGAGCTTGGCGCCGAGCCGGGCGTAGAACCAGCGGGAGGGGTTGTCCTCCAGCACCCAGGCGAAGGCCGATTCCGCGCCGAGGGAGGCGAGGTGCGAGGCCATGGCGCGCATCAGCCGCCGGCCGATGCCGCGGTCGCGGAAATCGTCCAGCAGGTAGATGGTTTCGATCTCGCCTTCGGCGATGGTGGGCCGGCGGGAGAGACCACCGGTGATGAAGCCGACCATCCCGCCGCCCGGGATTTCCCGCCCATCGGCGATGGCGACAAAGCCCGCATGGCCGCCGCGCCGCTCCAGGATGGCGCGCTCATAGCCCATGCTTTCGCGGCTGACGGAGAGGGTGGTCAGGTAGGTTTCGGGCAGCACGCCGGCATAGGTGCTGCGCCAGGCGGCCAGGTGGACCCGGGCCATGGCATCGGCATCTCCAGGGCGGGCGCGGCGGATGGTGACCATGGCAAGGCGGGCCTAGCCGGCCTTTTCCAGAACGGCGCAGAAAAAGCCATCCGTGCCGTGCGCGCCGGGCGAAAGCAGGAGGTGCGGCGTGGCGGTGGGCGGCGCCCCGGGCATGCCGGAATCGGCCCAGGCCGTGCTCAGGGGCACGGCGCGGAAGGCCGGGTGGCTCGCCAGGAAGGCCTCAACCTGCAATTCATTCTCCTCCGGTAGCATTGAGCACGTCGCGTAGACGAGCCTACCCCCACCCTTCACCAAATGCGCCGAAGTTACAAGAATTTCATGCTGCTTTCCGAGCAATTCCCTCAGGTCCTCGGGGCCGGTGCGGCTGCGCGCATCGGGGTTGCGGCGCCAGGTGCCGGTGCCGGTGCAAGGCGCATCCACCAGCACGCGGTCGAAGGTGCCGGCGCGGCGCTTCACCCAGCGGTCGCCAGCTTCCAGCAGATGGGTCTCGGCATTGTGGACGCCGGCGCGGCGCAGGCGCTTGTTCGCCCCTTCCAGGCGCGGCACCGAGACATCGCAGGCGGTGATGCGGCCCTGATTGGCCATGGTGGCGGCCATGGCGAGCGTCTTGCCCGCCGCCCCCGCGCAGTAATCGGCGACGCGCATGCCGGGCCGCGCATTGGCGAGCGCCGCGATGAGCTGGCTGCCCTCATCCTGCACCTCGATCACGCCCGCCTTGTAGGCGGCGGTGCCGGTGATGGGCGTGCGGTGCGGCAGGCGCAGCCCCCAGGGCGAGAAGGGCGTCGTCTCCGACACCAGGCCCTCGGCGCGGAGCGCCGCCTGGGCGGCCTCGCGCGTGGATTTCAGCAGGTTCACGCGGAGGTCGAGCGGCGCGGTGCCCTCCATGGCCAGCGCCTCGGCCTCCAGCGCCGCGCCGAAGCGGGCGCTGAGGCCCGGCAGCGCCCATTCCGGCAGGTTGAGGCGCGGGCCGTCCGGCATTTCCTTGCCCATCAGCGGCTTGCCGATGAGGTGCTCGCCCACGCCGAGTTCGCCCACATCCAGCGGGCCCGCGGCAAAGCGGCCGCCGTCAAACAGCCGCGCCGCCTCCACCAGCTTGCGCTTCTCGGTCAGCAGGAGATGCGCGAGGACGAGAAGGCGCGGCGTAAGGCGGGCGCCGCTCTGCGCGATCCACCATTCCAGCCGCAGCCGCTGGCGCAGCACGCCCCAGGCGAGGTCGGAGACCGCGCGCCGGTCACTGCCGCCGATATAGCGGCGCGCGCGGAAGAAATCGGCGCTGATGGCATCGGCCGGCCGGCGTGGCTGGTCGAAGACCTGGTGCAGCAGGTCAATCGCGGCGGAAAGCCGTCCCTCGGGCGTCACGAAACAAGGCCAGGCAGGGTCGAAAGGTCAGGGAGGCTTGGCACGCCGGCGGCTTCCAGCCCGTATTCATCGGGCGCGTTGTTGCGGTTGATGCGGATGGCCTGGAACCCCGCCGCCAGCGCCGCCTGGGTGTCCCACGGGTTGGCCGAGACGAACATCATGCGGCTGGCGGGCAGGCCCAGCCGCTCCTCTGCCAGGGCATACACGCGGCGGTCCGGCTTGAACACGCCCACCGCCTCCACCGAGAGCAGCGCGTCCAGCAGCGTCGCGATGCCCGCGGCCGTGGTGGCATCCACCAGCATGAGCGGCGCGCCGTTGGAGAGGATGGCCGTGCGCATGCCCTTGGCGCGCAGCGCGCGCAGCATGGCGGGCACCTCGGGATAGGCGTCGAGCTTGAGATAGGCATCCAACAGGTCCTGCACCAAAGCGGCATCGCGCAGGCCGAAGCGGGCGCAGACGAAGCGCAGCGCCTCCTGCGTGCAGGTCCAGAAATCCGCGTGATGCGCAGGGCCGGTCAGGCTGCGCACCCAGGAATATTCCAGCTGCTTCACCCGCCATTCCTGGCTGAAGGTGAGCGCCTGCGGCCCGACCCGCGAAGCGTGGCGCATCACGGCCGAATGGACGTCGAGCAGCGTGCCATAGGCGTCGAAGACCACGGCCTCGATCGCGCGGTCCGGGCGTGCGGGCGGCCCCCAGCTCTCACCCATCGTTGCGGTAATTCGGCGCCTCGCGCGTCACCGCCACGTCATGCACATGGCTCTCGCGCAGGCCGGCATTGGTGATGCGGCGGAAGCGGGCATTGCGCTGGAGGTCGGCGATGGTGGCGCTGCCGGTATAGCCCATGGCCGCGCGCAAGCCGCCGACGAGCTGGTGGATCACGGCACCCACCGGGCCCTTGTAGCCAACGCGGCCTTCCACGCCCTCGGGCACCAGCTTCAACTGGTCGCTCACATCGGCCTGGAAGTAGCGGTCGGCGCTGCCTTGCGCCATGGCGCCGAGGCTGCCCATGCCGCGATAGGATTTGTAGGAGCGGCCCTGGTAGAGAAACACCTCGCCCGGTGCTTCATCGGTGCCGGCGAAGAGGCTGCCCATCATCACACATTCGGCGCCGCCCGCCAGCGCCTTGGCGATGTCACCGGAATTGCGGATGCCGCCATCGGCGATGCTGGGCACGCCGCGCTCCCGCGCCGCGGCCGAGCATTCCATCACGGCCGTCAGCTGCGGCACGCCCACGCCCGCCACGATGCGCGTGGTGCAGATGGAGCCCGGGCCGATGCCGATCTTCACCGCATCGGCGCCGGCCTCGATCAGCGCCAGCGCGCCCTCGGGCGTCGCCACATTGCCGGCGATGATCTGGACGGTGTTGGAGAGGCGCTTGATGCGCTCGATGGCGGCGAGCACGCCGCCGGAATGGCCATGGGCGGTGTCCACCACGATGACATCGGCCTCGGCCTCGACCAGGGCTTCGGCGCGGCGCAGGCCGTCATCGCCCACGCCGGTGGCGCCGGCGGTGCGCAACCGGCCCATGCCATCCTTCACGGCGTGGGGATGCGCCTCGGACTTGTCCATGTCCTTCACGGTGATGAGGCCGACGCAGCGGCCGGCATCATCCACCACCAGCAGCTTTTCCAGCCGGCGCTTGTGCAGCAGGGTGCGCGCCTGCTCGGCCGTCACATTCTGCGGCGCGGTGACCAGGTTCTCCCGCGTCATCAGCTCATAGACGCGCTGCTTGGGGTCGGTCGCGAAGCGCATGTCGCGGTTGGTGATGATGCCGACGAGGCGGCCCGAGCCGGGCTCGACCACCGGGAAGCCCGAGATGCGGTGGCGCGCCTTCAGCTCAAGCAATTCGGCCAGCGTCTGCTCGGGGTTCACCATGACGGGGTTCACCACCATGCCGCTCTCGAAGCGCTTCACCTGGCGGATCTGCTCGGCCTGCTCGGCCGGGGTCATGTTCTTGTGGATGACGCCGATGCCGCCGCGCTGGGCCATCGCGATCGCCATCGGCGCCTCGGTCACCGTGTCCATCGCGGCGGCGATGAGCGGGATGTGCAGCGAGATCTCGCGCGTCAGCCGCGTGCGTGTGTCGGTCTGGCCCGGCAGCACCGTCGAATAGGCGGGCAGCATGAGGACATCGTCAAAAGCGTAAGCCTCTGCGATGCGGATGGGTTCGGCGAAATCGAGAGCTGCCATGGCGGGGCCTTTCGGGGGCGGTCACACGACCTTGGCGTGTTCGCTTAACCGCGCGGGCGGGCCGCGTCCAGCGCTGGAATTCGCGGGGGAGGTATGAAACGACCCGTGGAAGGGGAAAAAGAAAAGGCCTCCGGCGGCTGGGGCCGAGAGGCCCCAGACCCCAAAACTTCAGGGCGGCACCAGCACATCATTGATTTGAATGATTAAAAATGGGGTCTGGGGCCCCGGCCCCAGCCGCCGGAGGCTCTTTGTCCTTCTGCCGCGCTCAGCGCTTGAACCCCATCGCCACCACATAGAGCTCGCTGCTTTCCTTGCGGCTGGCTGGCGGCTTCGCGTGCTGCACCTTGGTGAAACTCTGGCGCAGCCGCTCCAGCATCGCCTTCTCGCTGCCGCCCTGAAACACCTTGGCGACGAAGGCGCCACCCGGGGCCAGCACCTTCACCGCGAAATCCAGCGCCAGGGCCGCCAGGTCCATGATCCGCAGATGGTCCGTCGGGCCATGGCCCGTGGTGTTGGGCGCCATGTCGGAGAGCACGAGGTCGGCATAGCCGCCCAGCGCCTCCAGCACCGCGGCCTCGGTCGCGTCATCCTGGAAATCGCCTTGGAGGATGATGGCGCCGGGCAGGTTGTCCATCGGCAGCAGATCCAGCGCCACGACCTGGCCGCGCTCGCCCAATTGCCGCAGCGCCACCTGCGTCCAGCCGCCCGGGGCGGCGCCGAGGTCCACCACGCGCTGGCCCGGCTTGAGCAGCTTGAAGCGCTCATTCAGCTCGGTCAGCTTGAAGGCGGCGCGGGAGCGATAGCCGGCCGCCTGGGCCTGCTTCACATAGGGATCGTTCAATTGCCGCAACAGCCAGCGCTGGCTCGCATTGCTGCGGCTGCGGGCGGTCTTCACATTGACATGGGTGCTGCGGGGACCGGGTCCCTGCTTGCTCGGCGGTTTGGCCATGCGGGCGGTGTAGAGCAGAATGGGCCCGATCGGAACGGCCCCTATTGGTTCAGGTTCACCCGCCGGCCGATATCCACCCATTGCGCCACAACGGCGCGGGTCTGCGCGTCATGCTCCTCAGGCGTGTTGTTGATGGGCTGGTAGCCCATGGTTTGCAGCCGCTCGCGCAGCGCGGGCTCGGCCATGGCGGTGCGGAAGGCATCGGCGATGGCCGTGCGGATCGGAAGCGGCGTGCCCACCCGCGCATGCAGGCCCCAAAGGCTCGCCACATCCACGCCGGGCAAGCCAGCGGCCGTGAAGGTCGGGATGGTCGGGTCCACGCCGTCCGTGGTCTTGGCGATGGCGCGCACCGTGCCGGCGCGGATCAACTGCCCCGAGGCCGCGAAGCCGCCGATATTCATGCTGACTTCGCCCGACATCAGCGCCGTGAGGGCGGGGCCGGAGGAGCGGTAGGGCACATGGATCAGCTCGATCCCCGCCTGCAATTGCAGCATCACGCCGGTGAAATGCGTCGAGGAGCCGATGCCGCCCGAGGCGAAGCTGAGCCGCCCCGGCTGCGCCTTCGCCAATGCGATCAACTCGGCGAGGTTCGTCGCCGGAACCTGCGGGCCGAGGATGAGGACGACCGGCGCCTGCGCCAGCATGCTGATGGCGGAGAAATCCCCCAGCGTGTCGAAGGGCAGGCGCGGGATGATGGCGGGGTTGAAGTAGAAGGCATTGTCGCAGGCGAGGATGGTGTAGCCATCCGGCGCCGAGCGCGAGACGAATTCGGCGCCGACGATCGCGGTCGCATCCGGGCGGTTCTCCACCACGATGGTCTGGCGCAACAGGGCGGAGACGCTGGGCACCAGCGTGCGGATCAGGATATCCGTGCCGCCGCCTGGCGCGCGCGGGATGACCATGCGGATGGGGCGGTCCGCGAAGCTCACCCCTTGGGCGCGCGCCTGGAGCGCGGGCAGGGCCAAGGGCAGGGCAAGCGCGGTGCGGCGGCGGATCATGCGGGGATCTCCTGGTCCCGCGCATGATCGGGGCGGGCTTCGCCCCGCGTCAATCCGCGATCTCAGGCGGGCGCCACATCCAGGCGGATAATGTCGGGCGCCACCGCCGGATACATCGCCATCACCTTGGGGTCGTGGCCCGGGATCACATGCTGCGGGCTCTCGCCCAGGCTCGGCAGCAGGGCCTGCGCGGCGAGGTAATCCGCGACATTCACCACCACGGGGAAGGGGATGCCCGTCTCCGCATTGGCAAAGAAATGCATGGCGTCGGACGCCAGCACCACCCAGCCGCGCTTCGTATGCACCCGCACCACCTGCAGGCCCGGCGCATGGCCGCCCACATGGCGCACGGTGATGCCGGGTGCCACCTCGCTCTCGCCGGCGTGAAAGGTCACGCGGTCGCCATGCACCAGGCGGACGAAGCTCACCACCTGCTCCACATCATAGGCGCGGCGCAGGAAGGGCTTGCACATGCAGGGGCCGACCGCGTGCTCGATCTCGCAGGCCTGGGCGTGGAAGCGGGCGCGGGGGAATTTCTCGAAATTGCCGGCGTGGTCCCAGTGCAGATGGGTGCTGATTACGCTCGTCACGTTCTCGGCCTTCACGCCGAGGGTGGCGAGACCCTCGGTCGGGCAGCGCAGGAAATCATGGCCGCGCGCGGCGCATGTGGCCGCATCGGCGCCGCTGTCGATCAGGATGGCCCGGCCATCGCGCACCGCGGCCCAGACGAAGAAATCCATGGGCATCGGCCCGTCATGCGCATCGCCCGGCGCGGTCATGAACTGGTCCCGCGCCAGGCGGCGCGGATTGGTGGCGTAGCGGATGGCGTAGAGCTCATAGGTCATGGCGTTGTCCTCGTTTCGGCCATGCTGGACAGGCTGGCGCAGCGCGTCCAGCCTGCGGCCCATCAGGGAGGAAAAGACCATGCGCATGAAAGCCGCAGTGCTGCACGCCCAGGGCCTGCCGCGCCCCTATGCCGAGACGCAGCCCATGCGCATCGAGGAGGTGGAACTCGCACCCCCCGGCCCGGGCGAGGTGCTGATCGAGATTGCCGCCGCCGGGCTTTGCCATTCCGACCTCTCGACCATCGAGAACCAGCGCCCGCGGCCGCTCCCCATTATCATCGGCCATGAGGGCGCCGGCATCGTCCGCGCGCTGGGCGAAGGCGTCACGGGGTTGAAGGAGGGCGACCATGTGGTGGCGCTTTTCGTCACGAGCTGCGGGGAGTGCCGGCATTGCGCGCGCGGGCGGCCGAATATCTGCGGCGTCTCCTTCGATGCGCGGGCCAAGGGCACGCTGATGTCCGGCGCGCGGCGGCTCAGCCGGCTGGATGGCGCGGTGGTGAACCACAATTCCGGCCTCTCGCTCTTCGCGCAATTCGCGGTGGTGATGCGCGACAGCCTGGTGAAGGTCGACCGCGACATCCCCCTGGAGGATGCGGCGCTGTTCGGCTGCGCGGTGATGACCGGCGCGGGCGCCATCCTCAACACCGCCCGCCTGCGCCCGGGCGAGGAGGTGGCGGTGGTGGGGCTGGGCGGCGTGGGGATGAGCGCGCTGATGGCGGCCGTTGCCACCGGCGCCACGCGAATCGTGGCGGTGGATACCAGCCAGGCGAAGCTCGACCTGGCGCGCGAATGGGGCGCGACGGACACCTTTCTGGCCGGCAATGCCGATTGCGCGGCGGCGGTGCGCGAGGCGACGGCGGGCGGGCTGGATACGGTGGTGGAGACGGCGGGCAGCATTCCCGCGCTGGAGCTGGCCTATGCCATCACCGCGCGCGGCGGCAGCACGATCAGCGCGGGCCTGCCCAATGTGAACGCCAAATTCGCCTATTCCCATGCGGCGCTGGTGAGCGAGGAGCGCAGCATCCGCGGCAGCTACATGGGAAGCTGTGTGCCCAGGCGGGACATCCCCTTGCTGCTGGGATTGTATCGCAGCGGCAAGCTGCCGGTAGACCGCCTGAAGAGCGGCTATGTGAGCCTGGAAGAGATCAATACGGGCTTCGACCGCCTCTCCGACGGCACCGTGCTCCGGCAAATTCTCCGCCCCAATTGACGGGGTCTGGGGCCCCGGCCCCAGCCGCCGGAGGCCTTTTTTCTTATTGTGCGTCGTCGAGAATCCACTGCACCGGCGCCACGGCGAGCGCCGCAAAGACCCGCAGCAGCGGCAGCTGCGCCTCGGAATAATGCCCCGCGGCGTGCAGCAGGTTCAGCGCGCCCAGCGTGTGCCCGTTCCAGCGGATGGGCATGTTCACGCAGGATTCGCAGCCGAGCGAGAGGATCAGCTCATGGTCCGGGAAGGCCTGGATGATCTCGGCGCGGTCCCGGCAGAAGCGCGGCTCGCCCGCCTGGACCAGGCGGCGGTGATAGCCGCTATCGCGCTGCACCGGCTTGTAGCCGCCCACCGGGTATTCCACGGGCCGGCTGGAATGGAAGCGCCGATTCATCCCGCGCGGTTCGTCCAGCACCAGCACGGTGAAGAGGCGATGGCCGATCATGCTGGCCAGCGCCGCGTCGAGGGCAGCGAGGCCGACCTGCGGCTGCCCCGGGGAGGCGAGCGCGCGGGCGAGATCCTCCATGGTCATGGCGTGATGCCGAAGGCGGGCATGCGTGTCTCCCCGATCCGCTCGAATTGGCGGTTTCAGGTGCGAGGATGGGCGTCTTGTCGGGAAAAGGAAACGGGCGGTGGGTGTTGCGGACCGGCGCCATTCGGGAAAAAGAAACGGGCCGGTCGGGTTTCCCCAACCGGCCCGGGGCCCGCAAGGGCCAGTCTGGCGGGGGCTTGCCGGGAAATAGCCACCGCCGGATGCCGTCAGCAGAGACCCTCGCGGGCAGCATGACGACAAGAGGAAGGTTGCGCCCCGCTGGCCTGCCGGGGCATGGGAGAATCATGAACTCGAAGCAATCGCGAGTCAAGAAGTCGGACATGTGGACACTCGATTTGTCCATCAAGACTGACAGTTCTCGCATGCCATCCGCGCAATGATCCGGCGCTATCCCAGGGCCAGCCTCAGACGGAAATCGGGGGGCGGGGCAACCGGCCGGGGCGCCTCCGCCGCCGGGCGGGGATGCGCTTCCGGGCGGAGCGAAAAATAATTTTAGCGAGCGGCGGCGCCGAGGCGCTTCCAGGTCAGCACCAGGACATCCCGACTCGAGGGCAGGGCCGGATCGGCCGGCTCCACCGGCGTTACCCCATGCATGACCCGGTGGTCGTCGAGGATGGCGAGGTCCAGCATTCCCTCTAGCGTGAAGCGGGCCATTTCGGCCCCCGCATCATCCGTCACCAGTGTCTCGCCGCCCTGGAGATTGGTGCGGGCCAGCATGGCGATGAGCACGACATCCACGCCGTCATGATGCACGCCCTCGGGCGTCGGCAGGCCGGGGGTGCCGGGGGCGGCCTCGACGCGGAACTGGTGCATCTCGACGAACCAGGGCGTTCCGGGGCGCAGCCCATCGGCCACGCCGTGGCCCAGTTCCAGCAGCCCGGTGCAGACCGGGTTCAGCACCACGGCATCCTCGACGGGTGCGAACCAGCGATCCACGCCGCCATTCAGCTTGTTATGAACCGAGGCCTGGAAATGCGGCCGGTGCAGCCCCCGCGCATGGCCGGGCCGCCCAGGCAGCGCCAGGAAATTGGCCAGGCGCCGGCGGCGGTAGCGCCCACCATCGGCCATGAAGCCATCCGTCTCCAGCCGCTGCCAGCTCTCCGCGAAGTCGCGCAGCGCCGCCTCGGGCGCCGCCAGCAGCGCCGCCGTCTCGGCGGGGCGCAGCCGGGCGAAGCCCTGGGCCTGAACCTGGGCCAGCGTGGTCATGACAGGTCGCCGATCGGCGGGGCCTCCGTGATGCCGGCCAGCACCTCGGCCACATGGCGCACGCGGATCGCGCTGCCCTCGCGCTTCAGCCGTCCGGCCATGTTCAGCAGGCAGCCGAGGTCACCCGCCAGCAGCGTATCCGCGCCGGTGGCCGCGATGTCGCGCGTCTTGTCGCTGACCATGCGGGTCGAGATCTCGGGGTATTTCACGCAGAAGGTGCCGCCGAAGCCGCAGCAGATCTCGGGCTCGGCCATTTCCTTCAGCCCCAGGCCCTGCACCGTCTCCAGCAGCCGGCGCGGCTGCGCCTTGATGCCGAGCTCCCTCAGGCCCGAGCAGCTGTCGTGATAGGTGATGGTGCCGTCATAGCTGGCTTCGACGCGCGTCACCTTCAGCACATCGGTCAGGAAGGAGACGAGCTCATGCGTCTTGGCGGCCAGCGCCTCGGCCTGGGCGCGCGCCTCGGGGTCGGTCTCGGCGAAGAGGCTGGGGTAATGATGCGAGATCATCCCCGCGCAGGAGCCGGAGGGAGCGATCACATAATCATAGGGCAGGAAGGCCGCGATCACCTGGCGTGCGATTTCCTGCGTGCTCGCGCGGTCGCCGGAATTGAAGGCGGGCTGGCCGCAGCAGGTCTGGCTGAGTGGGACCACCACCTCGCAGCCGGCATCCTCCAGCAGCTTGATCGCGGAGAAGCCGACGGCCGGGCGATACAGGTCCACCAGGCAGGTGACGAAAAGGGCGACGCGGGGTTTGGACATACCGGAAAGCTACCTGCGTTTCGCCCGCGCGGGAAATATCCCGCGCGCGGCACAGCCATGCGGGGTTTTTCAGCCGCTGCGGGTCGCCGTCAGCTTCCAGGTCGGGTCCTTGGCCGTCAGGTCACGCTGGAAGGTCCAGATATCAATCACCTCGGTGATGGCATCCGAACCCGCCACGATTTCGCCGCCGCGGCCGGTGGTCATGTTCACCTGGTCGGAGACGAAGCGGACCGTCACATCGGCGACGGTCCCGTTCAGCTCGGCCGCTTCCAGGGCCAGTTCGTGCATGGAGCGGATTTCGGTTCGCTGGCTCTCGCCCGCGGATTCCCGGCCCGCCACGGCCTGCTCGAAGCCGGAATAGGTATCGTCCGAGAGCAGGGCGCGCAGGGTCTGCCGGTCGCCCTGGGCGAAGGCGGCGACAATCATGCGGAAGGCGCCCTCGGCGCCGTCCAGGAAGGCATTGGGCTCGAAGCTGCGATCCAGCCCGGCGATGCGCGTCAGCGCCTGGCCAGTCGGGCTTTGCGGCATGGGCAGGTTGCGGCGGGCCCCGGTGGTGCGGGCGGGCATCACATCCTCGGCGACGCCTTCCACGCGGGCGGCGCGGGCCTCGGGCATGCCGGGGGTCTGGGGCGGGCGCTCAAAGCCCTGCCGCTTGCCGAGCACGCTGCGCAGCCGCAGGACCAGAAAGGCCGCGACCATGGCGAACAGAATCAGATCAATCGGGAAACCGCCCTGCATTGGGACCTCCATCAGTCGACATACTTAGGCACGGGATGGACAAGTCGCAACGGGCGCGGCACGGAATCCCGGATTGCGACATCACCAGCCCTACCCGGAAGGCGCTTGGCACAAACCCTCCTTGCGGCCCGCAAGGCCTGCCGCTACCCAGCATGCCATGATCTTCCTGCGCCACGGACAGAGCGAATTCAACCTCCATTTCACGGCCACCCGCCGTGATCCGGGCATCATTGACCCCAAGCTCACGCCCCTCGGTCATGAGCAGGCGGCGCAGGCGGCGGAGGCGCTGGCCAGCCGCGACATCCGCCGCATCATCGTCTCGCCCTACACACGCGCGCTGGAGACGGCCGCCCCCGTCGCGCGGCGCCTCGGCCTGCCGCTCACCGTCACCCCCACGGTGCGGGAGCGCTATGCCTTCACCTGCGATGTCGGCTCGCCCATCAGCCAGCTGCGCGCCGCCTGGCCCGAGGTCGGCTTCCACGCGATCGACGAGGTGTGGTGGCCCGCCATCGAGGAACCGGCCGAACAGGTGGAAGCCCGCGCCCGCCTCTTCCGTGCCGAAATGGCCGCGCTGGATGACTGGGCGCATACGCTGGTCGTCTCGCATTGGGGCTTCATCCTGGCCTTCACCGGCCAGTCGGTGATGAATGGCGTGATGCTGGAGTCCAACCCCACGGACCGGCACCCGGAACAGGTGATCTGGAAGCACTGAAGGAGCCCCTTCCACGCGGCGCGAATTGCCGCGAAGCTTCCGGCAAAATCAACCGGAGGCTCGCCATGACCCAGATCACCCGCCGCACCGCCCTTGCCCTTCCCGCAGCCGCCCTTGCGGCGCCGGCTCTTGCACAGGCCGAATGGCGGCCGACCCAGCCCGTCCGCATCATCGTGCCCGCCGCGCCGGGCGGCACGGCCGACATCATGGCGCGCCTGCTGGCCGCCCATCTGCAGACGCGCTTCGGCAGCAATGTGGTGGCGGAAAACCGCTCCGGCGCCGGCGGCAATATGGGCACCATGGAGGTGATCCGCTCGGCGGCGGATGGGCACACCCTGCTCTCGGGCAATATCGGGCCGCAGGCCATCGCCTATTCGCTGTTCCGCAACCTGCAATACACGCCGACCAGCCTGATCCCCGTCTGCGGCATGATCCGCGGGCCGAATGTGCTGGTGGTCCACCCCTCCGTACCGGCCAACACCGTCCCCGAATTCGTCGCCTGGCTGAAGGCCAATCCGGGGAAGATGTCCTACGGCTCGCCCGGCATCGGGCAATCGCCGCATCTTTCGGGCGTGTGGTTCGCGCAGCTCACCGGCACGGATGCCATCCATGTGCCCTTCCGCGGCGCCGGCCCGGCGGCGATCGAGCTGGTGGCCGGAAACATCCAGTTCATGTTCGACAACCTCACCAGCGGCATCCAGCAGGTGCGCGCCGGCCGCGTCCGGGCGCTCGCCGTCACCAGCGCCGACCGCAACCCGCAGCTGCCCGACATCCCCGCCCTGCGCGAGACCATGCCGGAACTGGCGAGCTACGACGTGAACACCTGGTTCGGCCTTTTCGCGCCGGCCAATACGCCCGCCCCCGTCATCCAGCGCCTGAATGCCGAGACGCGCGGCATGATCGCCGCGCCCGAGATGCAGGCGCGCTTCGCCCAGATGGGCGGCACGCCGCTGGCCGGCACGCCCGAGGAATTCGCCGCCTTCGTGACCAGCGAGATCGAGAAGTGGCGCAACGTCATCACCCGGGAAGGATTGCAGGTGGACCTCTCTTGAGCGAACTCATCGTCACGGGCGGCGTGGTCATCACGCTGGATGCCCAGCGCCGCGTCATCGAGAACGGCGCCGTCGCGATGCGCGGCGGCCGCATCCTCGCCGTGGGCCCCGCGGCCGAGATCGCGGCGCAATTCCCCTCGCCCGAACGGGTGCTGGATGCGCGCGGCAAGGCCGTGCTGCCCGGGCTGATCGACACCCACGCCCATGCCGGCCACGGCCTGGTGAAGACGCTGGGCAATGGCGACAGCGCGGCCTGGAGCGAGGCCTGCCGCATCATCTACAGCACCGCCTCGCCCGCCGAATTCTGGTTCGCCGAGGCGCGCCTCGTGGGGCTGGAGCGCCTCAAGGCGGGCGTCACCACGGGCGTCTCCGTCCTCGGCGGCGGCGATTGCATCATGCGCCTGGACAGCCCCGCCGCCGGCGAGGCCCGGGCGCGGGCCATCGCCGAGATCGGCATCCGCGACATCATGGCGGTGGGCCCGCGCCGCCCGCCCTTCCCGCATGACTATGTGCTGGAGGATGGCACCACCCGCGCCATCAGTTTCGAGGCGATGCTGGAAACCATGGGCCTGCTCTTCGAGCGGCTGCATGATCGCGGCCGGATGCGGCTCTCCACCTTCATGCCCGTCTATCGCGAAGCCACGCATGACGCGGCCAAGGTCGCCGAGATCAAGGCCCAGGGCCGCGCCGTGCGCGAGCTGGGCACGAAGTTCAAGGCGCGCTTCCACCAGGATGGCCACCGCAACAACAGCATCGCCATGGCCGATGCGATGTTCGGACTGCTGGGGCCGGACGCCTTCCTCTCCCACTGCACGGACCTCACGGACGCCGACATCGCCACGCTTGTGAAGACCGGCGCGCATGTGATCCACAACCCGACGGCCATCGCCGCCGTGCGCGGCTTCTGCCCGGTGGTGCGACTGCTGGACGCCGGCGTGAACGTCGCCATCGCCAGTGACGGCACGGCGCCCGACCGCAGCGGGGACCTGTTCCGCCACGCCTTCGAGGCGATGCGCTACGCCCAGCGCGCCACGCGCGACGACAGCCTGATCCCGCCCGGCCGCGCGCTGGAGATGATCACGGTGGATGCCGCCGCCGCCCTCGGGATGGAGCGCGAGATTGGCAGCCTGGAGGAGGGCAAGCGTGCCGACCTCATCACCGTGGACCTGACGGCGCCGCACATGGTGCCGGCGAACATGCCGGTCTGGCGCGTGGTCTGCTTCGCCACCGGCGCCGATGTGCGGGACGTGGTGATCGGCGGCGAAGTGCTGATGGAGGGCCGGCGCCTTTCACATCTGGACGAGGCGGAGATCGTGGCCGCGGCGGAGGCGGAGACGGCGCAGATGCTACGGCGTTCAGGACTGAGCCACCTTGCGGTGGAAGAGCCGGGCTGGGGGCAGACGAAGTATAAAAGGAAGTAACAGGGCCTCCGGCGGCTGGGGCCGAGAGGCCCCAGACCCCAATACTTAAGGAAAGGGGTCTGGGGCCCCCGGCCCCAGCCGCCGGAGGCCTCTTTTCTTATACCGTTTCTTCCGGCGGATAATTCAGCTCCACCGCGATCCCATCCGGGTCCAACAGAAACAGTTGCGTCTGCCGGTCGCGCGGGATCACCCGCTCCTCGAAGGTGAGCCCGGCCTTGGTGAGCCGTTCCTTCATCTCGGCCAGGCCGGTGCAGGAAAAGGCGATGTGGTCCAGCAGCCCGGTCGGTCCCACCACGCGCTCGGGCCAGCCGGCCTCGCGCTGCGGGCGGGGGCCGATCAGG
This sequence comes from Roseococcus sp., assembly GCF_019747315.1. Taxonomy (GTDB): domain Bacteria; phylum Pseudomonadota; class Alphaproteobacteria; order Acetobacterales; family Acetobacteraceae; genus Roseococcus. The sequence continues at coordinate 24,721 of NZ_JAIEQY010000397.1, forward strand.
TGGACGGTGGGAATGCCGCCGCAATAGAGCCAATGCCCGTCGAAGCCGAGCGGCGGGCGATAGCCTTCCTCCAGCCCCAGCACATCCGCATAAAAGGCGCGGGTGCGCTCCAGATCCACTGGGCGGATCGTGTAGTGGTTCAGGCCTTCAAGCGGCATGGCGGTCTCCTCACAGGAAGCGCGGATTGGGGTTCAGCCCCATCAGATGCTGGCCCACGGTTTCGAAATGCGTGCGGCGGCCCTGCACCTGCTGGGTGACGGCGTGGATGTCACGGAAGCGACGCTCGAAGGGCTGGTCTTCGAAGATCGCCGTCGCCCCCGCCTCGGTCCAGGCAAAGTCGGCCACCTGCTTGGACTGGTGGATGGCGAAGGTGGTGGCCAGGCGGATCGAGACCTTGTGCTCCGTGGTCAGCGCGGCGCCGGTCGCGACATGATCCTGCGCCTCGCGCAGCGCCAGGTGCAGTTGCGCGCGGGCGGCGCGCCATTGCCCCTCGGCCCAGGCCAGGCCGTTCTGCAGCACGGGGCTGTCCCGCAGCATGCGGGTGGTGTTGAGCGGCGTCTTCTCGCTGGCAAGGTGGATGAAGGCGTCCAGCATCCCGCGCGCGGCGCCGAGCGCCACCGAGGCGAAGCCCGAGGCGTAGAGATGCGTGGTGGTGAAGCGATAGAGCGCGCCATGCCCCTGGGGGTGGCGCTCATCATCGCGGTCGCGCCGCGTGGAGAAGGCCTCGGGGACGAACAGATCCTCGACGGCATAGGTGTCGCTGCCGGTGCCGCGCAGGCCCATGACGCGCCAATTGGGCGCGGTGGCGATCGCCTCCCGCGGGAAGAACATGGTGCGTTCCATGGGCGTGCCCTCGGGCGTCATCCGCAGCGTGCCGTCGGGCTCGCGGATGCGGCAATGGCCGCCGAACCAGGTGGCGTGGCGGCCGCCGCTGGCGAAGGTCCAACTGCCGGTGACGCGATAGCCGCCCTCCACGGCCTGCGCGATCTGGTCCGGGCCCACCGAGCCCCAGGCCAGCGCCGCATCGCGCCCGCCCCAGATGACGCGGGCCACCTCGGGCGCCACATAGGCCGCCGCCATGGAACAGCCGGAGGCCTGGCCGATGCACCAGGCGGTGGAGGCATCGGCGCGGGCGATGATCTCCATCATGCGGGCAAAGGTCTCGGGGGTGGTTTCATCGCCGCCGATCTGGCGCGGCAGCAGCGTGCGGAAGAGGCGCGCGCTGTGCAGCGCTTCAAGCAGGTCGGGCGGGAGGGCGCGGTCGGCCTCGATGCGCGGGGCGGCGGCCTCGATCAGGGGCGCCACGGCGCGGGCGCGGGTGATGGGGTCTTCAGCCATTGGCGTGAAGATCACGCGGTCACTGGCGGCACTCATTTTTGCTCCACCCTGATTCATTTATGCGGACAAGTCTGGCGCCCGGCGGGGAGCGCCGTCAACCAAGTCGCGAATCGAGCCAGGGCTTTGCCATGGGTTGCCAGGGCGTGGCGCGCGCAGCGGCCTCCTCCAGCGCAAGGGCAAGGCCGGGTGCGGCCGGAAGCGGCGCGCTGCCCGCCACGAAGCGCTGGTCCGCTCCCTGCGTCATGGTGAAGAAGCGCTCCGTCTCGCCGAACTGCACTTCCAGCGGCAGCAGGTTGGGCAGGGTGGCGCAAAGCTGCACGGAATGGCCGTGGCAGATCGGCCCGGTCGGGTTGTGCGGCGCGATTTCCACGCCGGCGCTCTGCGCGAGGGCGGCGATGCGCATGATCTCGCCATGGCCGCCGGCATATTTGATGTCGGGCATCAGCACGTCATAGCAGCCGGCCTCGATGACCGTGCGATAGGCGCCGAGGCCCGCCAGCGTCTCGGCGCCGGCCAGGCGCATGCCCTGCGCATTGGCCAGGCCGCGCAGGCGGCGGATTTCGGCGTGATTGGCCTCGGAAACCGGGCATTCCAGCCAGAAGAGGGCAAAGGGCGCGACGTCGCGGATCAGCCCGGCGGCCCCGCCGGGCGAGAAGCGCCAATGCGCATCCACCATCACATCCACATCGCGGCCCACGGCCTCCCGCACGGCGGCGATGCGGGCCAGCCCCTCGGCATAGGCGGCGCGCTGATCCGGGTTGGCCGCATCCTCCCAGACCATGGGCTCGAAGGGGGCGAGCTTCACGGCGCGGAAGCCGGCCGCGACGGCCCGGCTGGCGGCGGCGGCGAAGCCCGCGGGCGTGCGGGGATCGGCACCGCGGTTGATATTGGCGTAGAGCGGCACGGCAGGGCGCAGCGCGCCGCCCAGCAGCGCATGGATGGGCTGCCCCGCCGCCTGGCCGGCGATGTCCCACAAGCCCTGCTCCAGCGCGGAAAGCACGGCATGGGTGACCAGCCCGCCCGGCGCATGCGGGATCAGCCGGGCGAGGCGGTTGCGTTCGCGGGCATCCTCCCCCACCAGGCGCGCGCTGATCCGCACCACCTCGGCCGCCAGCAGCGACTCATGGTCGGCGAGGGTGCATTCGCCCGTCCCGGTCAGGCCGGATTCGGTGCGGACCAGCAGGAAGCACCAATTGGTCTTGGGCGTGACATTCACACCCAGGAAGTCGAGTGCGGCGATGCGCATGCCAGGCTGCCCGTATGGTTGCGCGCAGCTTTGCCCCGGCCCCGCGCCGGCGCAAGCTTGGGTGCTTGAAAGCCGCGCGAGCCCCACGCATATCGCGCGCGGCCCGATGTCAGGAATGGAGGCAAGAATGAGCGAGACGGTGGAACGGCACGAATTCGGCGCGGAGGTGGGGCGCCTGCTCGAGCTGGTGGTGCATGCGCTCTACTCCGAGCGCGAGATTTTTCTCCGCGAACTGGTGGCGAACGCCGCCGATGCGTTGGATCGCCGCCGCTTCGAGGCCCTGACCAACGAGGCCCTCGGCCTGCCGGCCGAGGCGAAGCTGCGCATCACGCCCGACAAGGCAGCCCGTACGCTGACCATCAGCGATGCCGGCATCGGCATGGGCAAGACGGAGCTGGCGCAGCACCTGGGTACCATCGCGCGCTCGGGCACGCGGGCCTTCGCGCAGAGTCTCGCGGATGCGCCGGCGGCCGAGAAGCCGAGCCTGATCGGCCAGTTCGGCGTGGGCTTCTACTCGGCCTTCATGGTGGCGGAGCGTGTGGAGGTCACCTCGCGCCGCGCCGGCGCGGAGGAAGCCTGGCTCTGGGCCTCGGAAGGCAAGGGCGACTACACCCTGGCGCCGGCCGAGCGCGCCGATGCGGGCACCGACATCGTGCTGCACATGAAGTCCGATGCCGGGGAGTTCCTGGAGCCTTCGCGCCTCAAGACCATCATCCGCAAATGGGCCGATCACATCGCCATCCCCATCCTCGTCCTGAACGAGGGCAAGGAGGAAGCGGCCAATGAGGGCACCGCGCTCTGGCAAAAGCCCAAGGCCGAGGTGAGCGAGGAGAGCTACACCGAATTCTACCGCCATCTCGGCCATATGTTCGACAGCCCCTGGGGCACGCTGCATTGGCGGGCGGAGGGGGCGCTGGATTTCTCGGCGCTGCTCTTCATCCCGGGCATGAAGCCCTTCCAGGCGGTCGAGGATGAACGGACGAGCAAGGTCCGCCTGCATGTCCGCCGCATGTTCATCACCGACGAGGCGGAGCTGCTGCCGCCCTTCCTGCGCTTCGTGCATGGCGTGGTGGACACGGAGGACCTGCCGCTCAATGTCTCGCGCGAGATGCTGCAGGCCACGCCCGTGCTCTCGCGCATCCGCCGCGCCGTGACCAACCGCGTGCTCTCCGAGCTGAAAACCCGCGCCAAGGACGCCGAAGCCTACACCGGCTTCTGGGAAAACTTCGGTTCCGTCCTAAAGGAAGGCGTCTGGGAGCCGGGTGAGCACCAGAAGGATGTGGCGGCGCTGCTGCGCTTCCGCTCCTCTTCGCTGGAGGGCTGGACCTCGCTCGCCGACTACGTCTCCCGCATGAAGGAGGGGCAGGAGGCGATCCATATCCTGGTGGGCGATGACGCTGCCGCGCTGGCGAAGTCACCGCAGCTGGAGGGCTATCGCGCGCGGGGCATCGAGGTGCTGCTGCTCTCCGAACAGATCGACGCCTTCTGGCCGGAACGGCTTGGCGAGTTCGAAGGGAAGCCGATCCGCAGCATCACCCAGGGTGCCAGCAAGCTGGAGCCCGAGGGCGAGGCCGCGCCCGATGTCTCGGCCCTGCTGGAGCGGCTGAAGACGGCGCTCTCCGAACATGTCTCGGAGGTGCGGGCGACGGACCGCCTGGTGGAGAGCGCCGCCGTGCTGGCGGCCGGCGAATACGGGCCGGACCTGGCCATGCAGCGCCTGCTGCGGCGCGCGGGCCGCGGCCTCCCGGGCGGGCTGCCGGTGCTGGAGGTGAATCCGCGCCACGTGCTGATCCAGAAGCTCGCCGTGGGCGATCTGGATGATGCGGCGTTGGCCGACCAGGCCGGGCTGATCTTCGACCTGGCGCGGCTGCAGGATGGCGATGCACCGCGCGATCCCGCGGATTTCGCGCGGCGCGTGGCGCAGGCGCTGGCGCTGGCGGGGTAAGGGAAAAAAAGGGACCTGCGGCGGCTGGGGCCCCTGCTTTAAGGGTGGGGCCCCAGCCGCCGGAGGCCCTTTTTTGCCTCACTCCGGCTCCACCCGCGCCAAGCGCAGCAGCGTCTGCGCCTTGTCGAAATCGCGCGCGATGTAGCTGTCCAGCGCCGCACCCGCCTGGAAGAGCGGGACGATGCCAAGGCCCGTGAGGCGCGTGCGCACCGCTTCCTCGCCCATGATGGCCTCGATTTCGGCGGCAATGCGGCTGGCCAGGGCGTCGGCCATGCGCGGCGGCGACCAGACCGCCCACCAGGAATGCGAATCCACGCTGGGGAAGCCCGCCTCGGCCGTGGTCGGCAACTCGGGCGCCGCGGCGCTGCGCTGCGGCGCGGTGATGGCGAGGCCGCGCAGATTGCCCGCGCGCACCGGCGGCAGCATGGCCAGCATGGGGTCGGCATTGATGCCCAGGCGCCCGCCCAGCAGATCCACCAGCAGCGGCGCCGTGCCGCGATAAGGCACGAAGGTCACATCGGCGCCGACATTGCGGACGAACTCGATCGAGGAGAGATGCCCGGCCGAACCCAGCGCGGAGACGCCGATGGACCAGTCGCGCGGATTGGCGCGCATGGCGGTGGCGACCTCGGCCAGGCTGGTCTGCGGGCGCTGGGCGCTGACGGCCATGAGGCAGGGCCCTTCGCCGACGCGCGCGATGGGCTTGAGGTCGGTCAGCGGGTCATAGCCCGGGGCGCGCATCACCAGCCGGGCGATGGTCTGCACGCTGGCCGAGACCATCAGCGTGTAGCCATCCGGCGCCGCCTGGGAGACGGCGATGCCGCCCACCGTGCCATTGGCGCCGGCCCGGTTCTCGACCGTGACCGTCTGGCCCGTGCGCTCCGCCATGCGGGTGGCGACGGTGCGGGCCATGGTGTCCACCGAGCCGCCGGGCGCGAAGGGCACGATGATCCGCACCGGGCGGGCGGGCCAGGCGGCCTGGGCCAAGGCGGGCTGAGCCAAAGCGGGGAGCAGGGCGCCGGCGGCCAGGGCGGTGCGGCGGGTGAGGCGGGTGGTCATGATGAGGGAGGCTCCAGAATTGATTCAGGCAGCGTTACCGCCACCCGACGAAAATTTCACCTGAAATTCAAGCGCCACAGCGCGGGGCGGGGACGAATTCAGGGTGACATCCGATGCGCGCCAGGGCCAGGATGCGCGGGACGGCGCGAAAGTCGCCGCGAGGAAGCATCCATGACGATCACCCGCCGCACCACGCTCGCAATCCCCCTCGTTGGACTGGCGGCGCCCGCCTTCGCGCAGAACCGGGGCGATCCCAACGTGTTGCGGGTGAAGCTGTTCGGCGATCTGCGCGCGCTGGACCCCTTCATCTCGCCCGAATACATGGCCCGCAACCATGGCTACATGGTCTATGACACGCTCTTCGCCCTCGATTCCAAGCTGCGCCCGCAGCCGCAGATGGTGGAAAGCCACAGCGTCAGCGCCGACCGCCTGACCTGGGATTTCACGCTCCGCGAGGGCCTGCGCTTCCATGATGGCGCGCCGGTGACGAGCGAGGATGTGGTCGCCTCGCTGCGGCGCTGGGCCATCCGGGACGGGCATGGCGCGCAGATGCTGGCCGAGGGGAATAGGCTGGTCGCCGTGGATGCGCGGCGCTTCCGCCTCACGCTGCAACGCCCCTGGGCGCTGGTGCTGGATGCGCTGGCCAAGCCCTCGGGACTGCCGGCCTTCATCATGCCGGCGCGCGTGGCGGCGACGCCGATCACGACGCCCATCACCGACCCCACGGGCAGCGGCCCCTACATGCTGCGGCGCGAGGATTGGCGGCTGGGCGACCGCACCACCTATCGCCGCAATCCCGATTACCGCCCGCGCAGCGAGGCGCCGGACGGGCTGGCCGGCGCCAAGCTCGCCCGCATGGAGCGCGTGGAATGGGTGGTGCTGCCGGATTCCAGCAACGCATTGAACGCCTTGCAGACGGGCGAGCTGGACATCTTCGAGGAACTCCCGCCCGACCTCTTTCCCATCGTGTCGCGCAACCGCAACCTGCGGCTGGCGGCGCAGGATGCGGCGGGGGTGCAGCCGATCTTCCGCATGAACCAGGCTGTGGCCCCCTTCGACAATGTCAGGCTGCGCCAGGCGATGCGCCTGCTGGTGGACCCGTCGGAGATGATGCCGGCCTACATGACCGATCGCGAGCGCTGGCGCGACTGCCGCAGCTTCTTCCCCTGCGCCTCGCCCTTCCACACGAATGAGGGCTGGGTGACGCCCAATCTGGATCTCGCGCGGACCGCCGTGCAGCAATCGGGCTATGACGGCACGCCCGTGGTGGTGCTGGACGCGCAGGACAGCACGATCAGCAGCACCTTCGCCCGCGTCTCGGCCGACCGCATGCGGCGCGTGGGGATGAATGTGGACCTCCAGGCGATGGATTGGGCGACGCTGGTGACGCGGCGCCTGTCCAAGAACCCGGTGAACCAGGGGGGCTGGAGCCTGTTCTGCTCAGCGCCCGCCGCCGTGGATCTGATGGATCCGGTGAGCCACATCGCGCTGCGCTCGGCCGGCGCCAGGACGGCGCTGCCCGGCTGGCCGGACGATCCGGAGCTGGAGCGGCTGCGCGATGCCTTCGCCTTTGCCGCGACGGAGGAGGAGCGCAAGGCCATCGCCGTGCAGACGCAGCGCCGCGCGGTGGAGAGCGTGCCCTATCTGCCGCTCGGCATGATGAGCCTGGTGCGCGGCCATAGCGCGCGGCTGAACGGAATTCTGGAAGCCGCCATCCCGGTCTACTGGAACATCGCGAAGACGGGCTGATGCATGGAGATGCAAGAGCCTCTTGGAAACCACGCAGGTTTTCACCTTGCCTGCTTCGAGGGGCAGAGTTCCTCGAAACGCTTCCCTCAGTCCACGCTCGCCCCCGAGGCCCGCACCACCGGCGCCCAGCGTGCCGTCTCCTCCGCCATGAAGCGGGCGAAATCCGCCCGGCTGGCCGAGGGGCGCGGCAGGCTGCCGCCCGCCGAAAGCCGCGCTTGCAGTGCGGGCTCGCCCAGGGCGGCGAGGGTTTCGCGGTGCAGGCGTTCCAGGATGGGTTCGGGCGTTTGCGCCGGCGCCACCACGCCGAACCAGCCGGTGGAGACGATGTCCACGCCGCCCTCGCGCAGGGTGGGGACATCGGGGAAGGCAGGGATGCGCTCGGTGCCCGTGGCGGCGATGGCGCGCACGCGGCCGGACCGCGCCAGCTCGGCCACGGCGCTGACGGATTGGAACAGCACCTGGATGCGGTTCTCCATCAGGTCCGTGTTCATCTGCCCGCCGGCGTTATACGGGATGTGCGTCATCTCGACCCCTGTGGCCTGGGCAAATTGCGCGCCGGCCAGATGCTGCGAGGAACCGGCGCCGACCGAGCCGAAATTGATCTGCCCCGGCCGCGCCCGGGCATAGGCCACGAATTCGCTGAGGTTGGTCACGGGCAGCGCAGGCGGGATGACCATGAGGTTGGGCACCAGCGCCATGAGAGTGATCGGCGCGAAATCCGCCACGGGTTCGAAGGGCAGGCTGCGGTACAGGGTGCGGTTCACCGCATTGCTGGCGATGCTGGCCAGGCCCAGCGTGTAGCCATCCGGGGCGGCGCGGGCGACCACGGTCATCCCGATATTGGTGCCCGCACCCGGCCGGTTCTCGATGACAATCTGCTGGCCGATCCGCGCCGCCACGCGCTCCATCACCAGCCGCGCCGTCACATCGCCGGCGCCGCCGGCCGGGCCGGGGACGATGAAGCGGATGGGGCCCCGCGCGGGCCAGGCCTCCTGCGAAGCCACCTGGGCTTGGGCCGCCAGCGGCAGCAGGAGAGCGGCCAGGATCAGGCGGCGGGAGAGGGGCATGGCGGCACTCCGGGTTCCGCCCCGGAATAGGCGGCGCCCCACCCCCTCGCAAGCGCGTCTTGTGCCGAGGGCCGCGCGGCGCGAGACTCGCGCCCTGCATGAATGGGGTGATGCGGATGCGCGATGTTCTGGGCTGGCGGAAGAAATTCGGCGTGATGGGCCCCTCCACCAACACGGTGGTGCAGCCGGATTTCGACATGATGCGCCCGGCTGGCGTCACCGCGCATTACAGCCGCATCTTCACCCCCGATTCCGACGCCGTGAGCAACGAGACCTTCCGTGCGGGGGCCGAGCTGATCGGCGCCAATACGCTGGACGCAGTGCGCAGCGTGATGACCTGCAAGCCCGACTACCTGGTGATGGGCATGAGCGCCGTGACCTTCTTCGACGGCGCCGCGGGGGCCGACCGCTTCGTGCAAAGCGTGGAGGAGGTGAGCGGGCTGAACATCTCCATCGGCTCGCATTCCTGCCACGCGGCCTTCCAGGCCTATGGCGGGGTGAAGCGGCTGGCGATCCTCTCGCCCTATTGGCCCAGCATGAATGCCGAGGTGATCCGCTATTTCGGCGACATGGGCTATTCCACGGTGCGGGACCGCGCCCTGCAATGCCGCCGCTGGACGGCCATCGCCGAGGTCACGCCGGCCGAGCTGGCACCCGTGCTGCGGGAGCTGGATGGCGATGATGTGGATGCCATCGTGCAGGTGGGGACCAACCTCTCCATGGTGCGCCTGGCGGCCGCGGCCGAGATGTGGCTCGGCAAGCCCGTGATTGCGATCAACACGGCCACCTGGTGGCATGCGCTCCGGGCCAATGGCATCACCGAGAAGATGGACGGCTTCGGCCGGCTGATGGCGGAGTTCTAGACCATGCTTTTCCAGGACATCACGGCGCCGACGCCGACCGAGCAGAGCCTCGCCGCCGAATTCGACGCCATCGCGGCGCTGCTGGATGCGGGGGAGCGCGCCAAGGCGGTGGCGCAATGGGATGCGGCACGCCGGGCTTACGACACCTGGTCCGCGCTGGTGCATCTGCGCTTCTCGCAGGACACGACGAGCGAGGCCGCCAAGGAGGCACGGGAATACGCGGACAAGCTGGCCCCCGTCGCCACCGGGCATGAGGTGGCGATCAAGCGCCGGCTGCTGAAAGACCCCGACCGCGCGGGCATCGAGGCGCTGGTGGGCGCCCATGTGCTGCGCCTCTGGAAGACGGACATCACGACCTTCAACCCGGAGATCACCGAGGATCTGGAGGAGGAATCAAGGCTCTCCGCCCGCTACACCGCGCTGCTGGCCTCGGCGAAGATCGAGATTGACGGGAAGGTCGTGAACCTCTCGGGCCTCGCGCCCTATGCCGAGCATGCGGACCGCGCCATGCGCCAGGCGGCCGAGGCGGCGCGCTGGGCTTTCTTCGAGAAGAATGGCGCCGAGCTGGACGAGATCTATGACGCGCTGGTCAAGCTGCGCCACGGCATGGCGCTGAAGCTGGGCGATGCGAATTTCATCCCGCTCGCCTATCGCCGCATGCGGCGCGTGGATTACGACGCCGCCGATGTCGCGCGCTATCGCGACCAGGTGGCCGAGCATGTGGTGCCGCTGGTGGGCAAGTTGCTGGAAGCGCGCCGCGCCGAATTCGGCTGGGACAAGCTGCGCTATTGGGATGAGGCGCTAATCGACCCGGAGGGCAATCCCGCGCCGATCGGCGACCACGACACGCTGGTGACCGCGGCACAGGAAATGTTCGACCGGATGGACCCGCGGCTGGGCGAATTCTACCGGCTGATGCAGGCGGGCGGCTTCCTCGATTTGAAGAACCGTCCGGGCAAGGCGGGGGGCGGCTTCTGCACCTCCTTCCCCACCGCGGGCGTGCCCTTCATCTTCGCCAATTTCAACGGCACGCATCACGATATCGGCGTCTTCACCCATGAGATGGGCCACGCCTTCCAGTGCTGGGAAAGCCGGCACCAGCCGGGCATTGACCAGCTCTGGCCGACCATGGAGGCGGCGGAGATCCACTCCATGGGCCTGGAATTCCTGACGCATCCGCAGATGGGGCTGCTGGTGGGCGAGGATGCGGCCGACCGGTTCCGGCGGATGCACCTGATCACCTCGCTCGCCTTCCTGCCCTATGGCGTCTGCGTGGATCACTTCCAGCACGAGGTCTATGCGAACCCGAACGCGACGCCGGAGGAGCGGCATGCCATCTGGCAGAAGCTGGAGCGGCGCTACATGCCCTGGACCGACTACGGGGACCTCGCCTACCCCGCGAAGGGCGGGCGCTGGCAGGCGAAGCAGCACATCTACAACAGCCCCTTCTACTACATCGACTACACGCTGGCGCTGTGCTGCGCGATGCAGTTCTGGGTGAAGTCCCGTCACGACCCCAAGGCGGCGCTGGACGAATATGTGGCGCTCTGCGCGCGCGGCGGCTCGGCGCCCTTCCAGGACCTGGCGCGCGGCGCGGGGCTGGTCTCGCCCTTCGCGGCAGGCGCGCTGGCGGAGGTGGTGCGCGAAGCAGAAGCAGCGCTGGCCTGAATTTCTGGGGTCTGGGGCCTTTCGGCCCCAGCCGCCGGAGGCTTCTTTTCCTTGCCTCAGCTCGCGCTGAACGTAATGTCCTTCGCCCCATCCCACAGCACCGAGCGGCAGACCTTCGCCAGCCGGTCGAGCCCATCCGTGATGGTCAGGAAGTGGTTGCCCGCCAGCTGTCCCGCC
>NZ_JAIEQY010000339.1 GCF_019747315.1 Roseococcus sp.
ATCCTGATCCAGGACGGCGTGATCCGCGAAGTCGGCCAGAACCTTGCCGCGCCCGAGGGCACCCGCATCGTGGATGCCAGCGCCAGCCTGCTGCATCCCGGGCTGATCAACGCCCACACCCATGGCCATGGCGGCCTGGCCCGCGGCCAGGGCGACCGGATGAGCCTGGAGACGCTGCTGGCCGCCGCCCCCTGGATCGGCGGCGGGCGCAATTTGCAGGACAAGCGCCTCTCCACCCTGCTCTGCGCGGCGGAGATGGTCGCGAAGGGCTGCACCGCCGCCTATGACCTGACGATGGAAGTGCCCCTGCCCAGCGTGGAAGGGCTGGACGCCATCGCGGACGCTTATGCCACGGTCGGCATGCGGGCGATGATCGCGCCGATGGTGGCCGATCGCTCGCTCTATGAGGCCATCCCCGGGCTGATGGACGCCCTGCCGGACAAGCTCCGCGCCGAGGCCGAGAAGGTGAAGTTCCGCCCCTGGCAGGAAACCATCTCCGCCATGGACGCGGCTTTCCGCGGCTGGCGCTGGGCGGCGGAGGATATCCGCTTCGCCGTCGGTCCCACCATCCCGCATCATTGCAGCCAGGAATTCCTCTGCGGCTGCCGGGATCTCGCGCGCAAGCACGGCGTGGGGCTGCACAGCCATGTGGGCGAAAGCAAGGTGCAGGCCGTGGTCGGCATGCAGAAATACGGCATGACGCTGGTCCACTACATGGACAGCCTGGGCCTGATCGGGCCCGACTTTACCGTGGCCCACGGCGTCTGGCTGGATGATGACGACTTCCGCCTGCTGGCCGATCGCGGGGCCTCCATCGCGCATAACCCGGCCTCCAACATGAAGCTCGGCAACGGCATGTTCCGGCTGAAGCGCGCGCTGGAACTGGGCGTGAATATCGGCATCGGCACCGATGGCGTCTCCAGCGGCGACAATGGCAACATGTATGAGGCGATGCGCCTGGCCGCCTTCACCTCGCACGTCCAGAAGCCCGACCCCTACGAATGGGCGACGGCGGAGCAGGTCTATCGCGCCGGCACCATCGGCTCGGCCAAGGCGCTGGGCATCGAGGGCATCGGCGAGATCGCGCCGGGCATGAAGGCGGACATCGTCTTCCTCGACCTGCACAAGACGCAGTGGATGCCGCACAACGCCACCATCAACCAGATGATCCACGCCGAGGACGCGACCGGCGTGCGCCATGTGATGATCGGCGGGCGCTTCGTCTACCGCGATGGCAGGCACACCATGCTGGACATGGCCAAGCTGGCCGATGAGGCGGAGGCCGCGCGCGAGCGGCTGGAAGCGGCGGCGGCTGGCGCGAAGACATTGTTCGAGGCGCTGGAGCCGGTGGTGGCGAGCTTCTGCTCGGGCCTCGCCGCGCGCCCTTATCACCTCAGCCGGTACATGTGCGACGCGCCGAATTCGGGGCTGTGAGCGGCGCGCCCTATTGCAGGCGCAAGGGGCGGTAGCCTGTGAAGGTGAAGCCTTTTTCCGCCATGCAGCCGGTACGCACCGCCTCGCGGCGGTTGTTGTTCAGGTCCACCTGCTCCCAGCGCTCGGGGATATAGCGTTCCCGGAAGCTGCACCGCTCCCGGCCGCCGTCGCGGCGGCAATACCGCTCGCGTTCCACGCGCGCGGGCGCGGCGAGGCGGGTGACGATGTAAGGCGGGATGCTGGCCGCGGCCACGGCCCGGCATTGGGCATTCATGGCGTCGGCCTGGGCCTCGGTGGCGCGGGGGTGCTCCCACCGCTCGGCGCAGGCGGCAAGAAGGAGTGGCACAACAAGGCCGAGATACCGCATGTGTCACCCTGGTTCTTCGCTGGCTCAAGCTGCAGCCGAATCCTGCCTTTTTTGGGACGATGATTCATCACTTCGGCGATCCCGCCGCAGGGGACCACGCGCTGCTTGGGCGGCGCGAGCGTGGAGAAGTCTCAGGCGGCCTTGCGGGCAGAGGCCATAGATGACGGCACGGTAATTGCTGACCTCCCGGCTCAACCATCACCAGCCGGGATTTCCGCATGTTTCGTCGTTCGCTCTTGCCGCTTTTCGCGGCAACTGCCCTGCCCCCGACCCTGCCCATGGCCGCCCGCGCGCAGGGTTGGACGCCTGATCGCTCGATCCGCCTCGTCGCCCCCTTCGCCGCCGGCGGTGCCGCCGACATCATCTCCCGCATCGCCGCCGAGGAGCTCTCACCCATCCTGGGCCAGCAGGTGGTGGTGGAGAACCGCACCGGCGCGGGTGGCGCCATCGGCACGGAATTCGTGGCCCGCGCGCGGCCCGATGGCCTCACCCTGCTCACCGCCAGCCAGGCGACGCATGGCATCACCCCCGTCCTCACCCGGCTGAATTTCGACCCGGGCACGGACACCACGCCCATCGCGAATTTCGCGGGCGTGCCGGCTGTGCTCATCGTGAACAATGACCTGCCAGCCCGCACCCTGCCGGAGTTCCTGGCGCTGGTGCGCGCAAGGCCGGGGCAACTCGCCTATGGCTCGGCCGGCATTGGTTCCTCCACGCATATGACGCTGGCGCTGCTGGCGCATAAGGCGGGGCTGGACCTCACGCATGTGCCCTATCGCGGCTCGGCGCTCGCCATGCCTGATCTCATCAGCGGGCGCCTCGCCGCCATGACGGACACGATCAGCAGCGCCCTGCCCTTCATCCGCGATGGGCGGGTGCGGGCGATTGCCGTCTCCACCACGGCGCGGCTGGCCGTTCTGCCGGATGTTCCGAGCGTTTCTGAAACCCTGCCGGGGTATGAGGTGTTGAACTGGTACGGCATCTCCGGCCCGGCCGGCCTGCCGGCACCCATCGTCACCACCATCCACGCGGCGGTGCAGACCATCCTGACGCGCCCCGCCTTCCGCCAGCGCCTGGCCAGCGGCGGCATGGAGGCCTTGCCGATGAGCACAGCCGACTACGCCGCCTACATCGCCCGCGACCGCGCCCAATGGGCGGAGTTGCAGCGCGCAACCGGCCTGCGCGCCGATTAAAGATAAATTGATGGCGGAACGATTAGGGCTGGCGGAACCAGCTCCCAAAGACCATATCCAACCCAACAAGTAGGATTTCTGACCATGGAACTTTCCCGCCGCGGCATTGCCCTTGCCACCGCCGCCCTCCAGGTCGCCGCCATGAACCGCGCGGCGCGTGCTGAACCGGCCCTGCCGGCCCGCTCCTCCAGCATCCGGCGGGGCCGGCGCACCAATCTCACCGCCCAGCGCCGGGTGTCCGACGCCGCGAAAGGCTAAAGCAGCCCGCCCAGCACCAGCCCGCCCGTCATCGGGCGGGGCGCGCCGGTGGTCTCCGGAAAGCTGATCGGCAGGCCGCGCGCGGTACGGGCGGCCAGCACCGCGAAGCACTGCGCCTCCAGCGCGTCACCATTCCAGCCGGCCACCTCCACCGTGCGCACGGGCTCGCTCAGCGTCGCCGTCAGGGCGCGCATCATCGCCGGGTTCCGCCGGCCGCCGCCGCCCACCAGCCATTGCATGGGCGGCTCCGGGAAGTGCCGCGCGGCAGCCGCCACGCAGACGGCGCAGAAGGCCACCAGCGTCGCCGCGCCATCCTGCGGCGAGAGCAGATGCGCCCCCGCATCCTTCAGCGCGCGGTCGAAATCCAGCCGGTCGAGCGATTTGGGCGGGCTCAGCGCCAGGTAAGGGTGCGCCATCAGGCGGCCCAGCACCGCGCCATCCGCCTGACCGGCCAGGGCCAGGTTTCCGTCCTTGTCGTAATCCCGCCCCAATGATCGCTTGGCCCAGTCATCCAGCGGGCCATTGGCCGGGCCGGTGTCGAAGGCCATCATGTCCCCACCCAGGCCCAGATACGTCACATTCGCGACGCCGCCCAGGTTCAGCACGGCCAGTGGCTTGGGCAGATGATGCGCCAGGGCCGCATGGGCGATGGGCACCAGCGGTGCCCCCTGCCCGCCCGCCGCCACATCGGCGCTGCGGAAATCATAGGCGATCGACAGGCCGGTGGCGCGGGCCAGGCCGCGCGCATCGCCGATCTGCCAGGTGTGGCCCCGCGCATTGCGCGAATCGCCGGGGCGCAGGGGCCGGTGCAGGATGGTCTGGCCATGGAAGCCGGCGAGCTGCGCCTCGGGCAGGCCAGCACGCGCCGCCTCCTGCTGGATGCGAAGGATGGCCGCGGCATGGCGTTCGGTCAGCCGCGCCTCGCAATCCAGCAGGAAGGGGTCGTCGGGCGAGATGGTCGGCGCAAGTTCCAGCAGGCGCCGCAGATCACGCCGCAGCGCCGGGTCGTAGGGAATCGTCAGCGTCGGGCCGAGCGTGCCCACGCTCTCCCCATCCGTCTCCACCCAGGCGGCATCCACCCCATCGAGCGAGGTGCCGCTCATCAGCCCAATGATTCTCAACATGGGGGGATTGTGCTACGGCGCTGCGCGAAACGCCAACCGGGTCCTCATCGCATGTCAGCGTCAGATTTCCTCTCCGTCATCCGCGAGCGCGGCTTCGTCCATCAGGTGACGGAGGAAGCGGCACTGGCCGCGCATTTCGCCAAGGGGCCGGTCACCGGCTATATCGGCTTCGATGCGACGGCCGACAGCCTGCATGTCGGCAGCCTCGTGCAGATCATGCTGCTGCGCTGGATGGCGAAGACCGGAAACCGCCCCGCGGTGCTGATGGGCGGCGGCACGACCAAGATCGGCGACCCTTCGGGCCGCGACGAGACGCGCCAGATCCTCACCGAGGAGAAGATCGAGCAGAACAAGGCCGGCATCCGCCGCGTCTTCGAGCCCTTCCTGACCTTCGGCGACACGCCCGGCACCGCGATCATGCTGGACAATGCCGAGTGGCTGGACCGCCTCGCCTACATCCCCTTCCTGCGCGAGGTCGGCCGCCATTTCAGCGTGAACCGCATGCTGAGCATGGACAGCGTGAAGCTGCGCCTGGAGCGCGACCAGCCGCTGACCTTCATCGAATTCAACTACATGCTGCTGCAAAGCTACGACTTCGTGGAGCTGCGCCGCCGCCATGGCGTGACACTCCAGATGGGCGGCAGCGACCAGTGGGGGAACATCGTCATGGGCGCCGACCTGGTGCGCCGCATGGACCAGCAGGAGGCGTTTGGCATCACCACGCCGCTGATCACCTCGGCCTCCGGCGCCAAGATGGGCAAGACGGCGGCCGGCGCCGTCTGGCTCACGGCCGAGCGCGTTTCGCCCTACGATTACTGGCAATTCTGGCGCAATGCCGAGGACGCGGATGTGGGCCGCTTCATGGCACTCTTCACCGAATTGCCGATGGAGGAGGTGCGGCGCCTGGGCGCACTGGCTGGCGCCGAGGTGAATGAAGCGAAGAAGATCCTCGCCACCGAGGCCTGCGCGCTGCTGCATGGCCGCGCGGCGGCCGAAGCCGCGGCCGAGACGGCGCGCCTGGCCTTCGAGCAGGGTGCGGCGGCCGAGAGCCTGCCCAGCATCACCCATGCCCTGCCCGCCTCGCTGGCCGATCTGCTGGTCAGCGCGGGCCTCGCGTCCAGCAAGGGCGAGGCGCGGCGCTTGGTGGCGCAGAACGGCGTGCGGCTGAACGACGCGGCGGTGAGCGATGCCGCAATGAGCGTGACCTTGGCCGATCTGCGCGACGGCGCGGCGAAGCTCTCGGCGGGGAAGAAGAAGCACGTGCTGGTGCGGGAGGCGTAAAACAGGGCCTCCGGCGGCTGGGGCCATTGGCCCCAGCCGCCGGAGGCCCTTTTACTTTACGCCGTCAGCGCAAACCCCTCATACCCCTTCGCCGCCACATCCGCGCAAACCCGCGCGTAATGCGCCATGCCGCCCGCATAGGGCATGAAGACGCGCGGCTTGCCCGGCACATTGGCGCCGAGATACCAGGAGCTGGAGGCCTGCGGCAGCAGCGTGGCCTCGGCCGCGCGGTTCACCTCCGCGACCCAGGAATCGGCCGCCTCATCCGTGGCTTCCATGCGCGCGATGCCGTGGGCGCGCAGATGCGCGATGCAATCCATGATCCATTCGGCGTGCTGCTCGATGGCGACGGGCATGTTGCACAGCACCGAGGGGCTGCCCGGGCCGGTGATGGTGAACATGTTGGGGAAGCCCGGCACCTGCAGCCCCAGATGGCTGCGCGGCCCGGCGGCCCAGGCCTCGCTGAGCGGCAGCCCATCGCGGCCCTCGATGTTGAGGCGCAGCAGCGGGCCCGTCATGGCATCGAAGCCGGTGGCGAAGACGATGATGTCCACCGCGTATTCCCGCCCGCCGGTGACGATGCCGTGGGGCGTGATGCGCTCGATGGGCGCGTTGCGAACATCCACCAGCGTCACATTGTCGCGGTTGAAGGTCTCGAAATATTGGCTGTCGATCGGCGGGCGCTTGGCGGCATAGGGATGGTCGATATCGGCGAGGAGTTCCGCCGTCGCGGGGTCCTTCACGATGCTGCGGATCTTGCGCTTGATGAATTCGGCGGCCGTGGCGTTGGCGTCCAGGTTGGCGAGGATATCGCCGAAGGTGGCGCGGAATTGCAGCCCGCCCTTCGCCCAGGCCTGCTCGAACAGCGCCTCGCGCTCGGCCTCGCTCACCGAAAGCGCGGAACGCTCGGCGATGGTGAAGGGGTGGCCATTGGTGTTGCTGGTCATCACCGCGCGGAGGTGCTCGTAGTTGTCGCGCACCCATTGGCGGAATTCAGCCGTCAGCGGCGCATTATGCGCCGGCACGCTGTAATTGGCGGTGCGCTGGAAAACCGTGAGGTGCTCCGCCTGCGCCGCGATAACGGGCACGGCCTGGATGCCGGTGGAGCCAGTGCCGATCTGGCCCACGCGCTTGCCCGTGAAATCCACGCCCTCATGGGGCCATTCGCCGGTATGGTACCACTGCCCTTCGAAGGATTCGAGGCCGGGAATCTTCGGCACATTGGCGGTGGAGAGGCAGCCCACGGCGGTGATGAGATAAGTGGCGGTGAAGCTCTCGCCACCAGCGGTGCTGACGCGCCAGAGGTTCGCCGCCGCGTCATGGCGCGCGCCGGCGACACGGGTGCCGAAGCGGATGCTGCGCTTGAGGTCCAGCTTGTCCGCCACGAAATTCATGTAGCGGATGATCTCGGGCTGCTGCGGGTACCGCTCGGACCACTCCCATTCCTGCTGGAGCTCCTTCGAGAACATGTAGCAGTAGGAATGGCTCTCGGAATCGCAGCGCGCGCCGGGGTAGCGGTTCCAGTACCAGGTGCCGCCCACGCCCTCGCCCATTTCCAGCACGCGGACATTGAGGCCCAGGCGGTCGCGCAGCAGATGCAGCTGGTACATGCCGGAGAAGCCGGCGCCGATGATGACGGCGTCCAGATGTTCGGCGGGCATCATGGTATCGGGCATGGCGATGGGCTCCTGGGCGCGTGATTTGTCCGCATGTTTTTGGCTCGGACGGGCCGGCGTCAAGTGCGCGCCGCGCAGGTCATCCCTGCATCTGCTCAAGGAATGGGGTCCGGGGCCTGAGGCCCCGGCCGCCGGAGGCCCTTTTTACACTTGGAGATACCGCGCCTGTACCTCCGGGTCCGCGCGGAACTGCGCCACATCGCCGCGCCAGACGATGCTGCCCTTGTCGATCACGGCCACGCGCGTCGCGACGGCCAGGCAGAAGCGGCTGTTCTGCTCCGCCAGGATGATGGTCGTGCCAATCTCGCGCAGGCGGCGGATCAGCTCGCCGATCTGCTGCACGATAAGCGGCGCCAGGCCTTCGGAGGGCTCGTCCAGCAACAGCACGGCGGGGTTGCCCATCAGGCTGCGCGCGATGGTGAGCATCTGCTGTTCGCCACCCGACAGCCGCCCGGCCATGCGGGTGCGCAGGGGTTGCAGCATGGGGAACATGTCGAAAGCGCGGGCGCGATTCCATTCGCGGCCGCCCACCCCCTCGCGCTCGGCGATCTCCAGGTTTTCCTCGACGCTGTGCTCGGGAAAGACCTGCCGGTCCTCCGGGACATAGGCGATGCCGGCGCGGGCGATGCGATAGGGCTTCTGGCCCGCCACATCCTGCCCGCGGATGACAACACGCCCGGCGCGCGGCGGCAGCAAACCGGCGATGGCCTTGAAGGTCGTGCTCTTGCCCGCGCCGTTGCGGCCCATCAGGGCCAGGGTCTCGCCGCGCTCCACCTCCAGCTTGACGCCGAAGAGCACCTGGCTGGCGCCATAGGCGGCGTCCAGACCGTCCACGAGGAGCTCACTCATAGGGCGTGCTCCGCGCCCAGATAGGCTTCAACCACGGCGGGGTTGCGACGCACCTCCTCCGGAGTTCCTTGCGCCAGCACGGCGCCGTAGCGCAGCACGCGCACCGTCTGCGCGATCTTGAAGACAATATCCATGTCATGCTCGATGAAGATGAGCGTGAGCTTGCGCGCCTCCCAGAGGCGATAGACGCGGTCAATCATCCGCCAGCGCTCATCGGGGCCCATGCCGGCGGTGGGCTCGTCCAGCAGCAGCACCTTGGGCTCCAGCGCCAGGGCGAGGGCGATGTCGAGCAGCTTCTGGTCGCCATGGGAGAGGTGGCGCGACTCGGTGCGGGCCAGGGGGGTCAGGCCGCAAAGTTCCATCACCTCCCCGGCCTTGTCCTTGATGTCTGTGGGCGGGAAGGTGCTGAACAGCCCGGCGGTGCGGCCGGCATGGGCCATGAGGGCGGCGGCCAGCGCCTCCTCCACCGAGAAGCTGGGAAAGAGGTTGGCCACCTGGAAGGCACGGCCGATGCCGCGCCGGACGATCTCGCGCCGGTCCAGCCCGGTGATATCGGCGCCATCCAGCAGCACGCGCCCGGCCGTGACGGGCAGCTTGCCGGTGATGAGATGGAACAGCGTGGTCTTGCCCGCCCCATTCGGCCCGATGATGGCCGACAGTGTGCCGGGCTCGAAGCTGAGCGTCACGTCATCGGTGGCGACCACGCCGCCGAAGCTCTTGCGGAGCCCTTGCAGTTCCAGCCGGCCGCTCACGCGCCATTTCCCCGCGCCGGCGGCAACCCGCCATAGGTGGCCCAGGAGCCCGCGACCAACCAGCCAGCATCCACCGGCAGGTTGATGCCGGTGATGCAGCGCGCCGCATCCGATGCAAGGAAGCACACCGCCTCCGCGATATCATCGGGCGTGACCATGCGGCCCAGCGCGCTGCTGTTCTCCAGCAGGCTCGGGTCCCGCTCACCCGCCGCGATGGCCGCCCCCAGCGCCGGCGTCAGCGTGAAGCCGGGCGAGACAGCATTCACCCGCACGCCCGAACGCCCCCATTCGGCGGCGAGGCAGCGCGTCATCTCGATCACCGCTGCCTTGGCGGGCGAATAGGCGTGCAGCGGCATGGAGCGCTCGCCCGCGATGGAGGCGATGGTGATGATGGAGCCCCTGCCCCGCCGCGCCATATGCGCGCCGAAACCCACGGCGGAATTCCAGGTGCCGATCTGGTCGATCCGCACGACTTCCTCGACATCCGCCTCGCTGAGGTCTTCCGCGCGCAATGGGCGTTGCAGCACGCCGGCCGAGGTGACGAGGATCTCGACAGGGCCAAGCCGCGCCTCGACCTCGGCCGCGGCCTCGTCATTCGCGCTGCGGCTGCCGACATCCAGCGCCATGGCCGTGCCACCGATCTCGCGCGCCAGGGCCTCGGCGCGCGGAAGGTCGCGGTCGGTGACGACGACCTGCGCGCCGCGCTCGGCGAGCATGCGGGCGCAGGCGGCACCGATGCCGCTGGCGCCGCCGGTGATGACTGCGATGCGTCCGGCGAAACTCATGGCTGTGTCCCCTTGCGTGCGCGCCAGTGCTCGACCACGAAATCCAGCAGCCCCTTGCGCAGGCCCAGAACGATGACGAGCAGGATGATGCCGAAGAACAGGCCGTGATGCTCGGTCACCGCCGTGATCCAGTCATTCAGCATCAGGAAGATCGCGGTGCCGACCAGCGGGCCCAGGAAGACGGAGACGCCGCCCAGCATGATCATGAAGATCGCCTCGCCCGAGGTGGTCCAGAAGGCGAAGGAGGGAAAGGCGCCGGAGACATAAAGGCTCATCAGCACGCCCGCGAGGCCCGCGAAGCTGCCGGCGATGACGAAGGCGCCCAGGCGGTAGCGGAAGACGGAAAGCCCGACGAAGGCCGCGCGATCGGGATTGTCGCGCAGCATGCGCAGCGCGGCGCCGAAGGGCGAGCGCAGCACCTGCCGCAGGATCACCGCCGAAACCAGCAGGCAGAAGATGGAGAACCCCGCCAGATGGTCCTGCCGGGCGAGGTCAATGCCCCAGAAGGGCGGCTTCGGAATGCCGCCCATCAGCCCCTGGTCGCCGCCCGTCAGCCCGATCCAGGAGAGGATCAGCGAATGCAGCAGCATCTGGAAGGCGAGCGTGAGGAAGGCGAAATAGATCTCGGAGAGCCGCACGCAGAGCGCGCCCACCACCAGCGCCAGCAGCGCGGTCAGCGCGATGGCGGCCAGGATGGCGGCGGGCACGGACCACGCGCCGGTCTGCATCAGCAGCCCGAAGCTGTAGGCCCCCATCCCGAAATAGGCCGCATGCCCGAAGGAGACGAGGCCCGCGCTGCCGATCAGCAGGTTCAGCGAGAGCGCCAGCAGCCCGAAGGTCGCAAAGCGAATGGCGAAATCCACCAGGCCCGGCGAGCGCATGCCCGCGAATTCGAGCCCGAGGAAGAGCAGCAGCACCGCAAGCGCGATGCCGGCGTCACGGCCGAAGCCCATCAGTGACGCCTCCCGCCCAGCCCGCTGGGCCTGAGGATCAGCACCAGCGCCATGATGACGAACATCGCGCCCTCGACAAAAAGCGGAAAGCCGATCGAGCCGAAGGAGCGCGTGAGTCCCAGGATGAGCGAGGCCGCCAGCGCGCCCCCGATCGAACCCATCCCGCCGATGACGGTGACGATGAAGCTCTCGATCAGGATGGACACACCTGCCCCGGGCACCACGGAGCGGATCGGCGCGGAAAGCGCCCCCGCCGCCCCCGCCAGCCCCGCGCCGATGGCGAAGACCGCCGCATAGATCACGGTGGTGTTGATGCCGAGCGCGCCCACCATGCCCGGATTCACCGCCGCCGCGCGGACGATGCGGCCGAAGCGCGTGCGGCCCATGCCCCAGGACAGTGCCACGGCGATCAGCGCCGTGATGCCGAAGAGGATGGCGTAGAAATAGGGCACGATGCCGCCGCCGATGATGAAGGGCGGATGCAGGAAGGCGGGCGGCACGCCCATGTTCCGGAAATCCGCGCCCCATATGATCTTCACGGCATCATCCAGGATCAGGATGATGGCGTAGCAGACCAGGAGCTGCATCAGCACATCCTGGCCATAGATGCGGCTCAGCAGAAAACGCTCGAAGAACAGGCCGAGCAGCGCCGCCCCCAGCGTCCCCGCCACCACGGCCAGCGCGAAGCTGCCCGTGGGCTCATAGGCGGCCAACGCGAAATACGCGCCCATCATATAGAGGGAGCCATGCGCGAAATTGGTGATGCCGAGCACGCCGAAGATAAGCGTGAGCCCGGAGGCCACCAGGAACAGCAGCATCCCGATCGTCATCCCCGCCGCCAACTGCGTGACCATGCAGGAGACGGAGGTCACGCATTCGGCGAGTTCGGTGAGTTCCATCGGAAGGCAGCCGTCAGCCCCAGCCCTTGGCGCGCTTCCACTCGGCCTCAAGCCGCAGGATGGTGGCCCAATCCGCCTTCTGCATGTTCTCGACGAAGGGGTCCGCGCTGATCGTGGTGCCCCAGCCGATGGCATAGCCCACCAGCGTCTGGTCCTCGGCGCGCATGGTGACGGTGCCGTCGGCGGCGAAGGGGCTCTCGATGGTCATGCCCTTGAGCTTGGCCGCCACCTCGCGCGGGTTGGTGCCGCCCACCTGGCGGAGCGCGGTCGTCAGCAGGCGCACGGCGGTGGCGGATTGCCAGGACCAGTTGGTCGGGAAGGTGTTGAAGCGGCGGTTGTATTCGGTGGCGAAGGTCAGGTTGCCCGGCACGGGCGGGAAGTTGCGCAGGTACCGATTGCCCGAATGCACGCCGCGCGGCAGGTTCCGCACCTGCTGCAGCGTCGTGTAGTCGGCCATGTTCACCGCGAAGAACTGCGCCTGGGTGAAGAGGCCGAAGATCGAGGCCTGCTCGACAAAAGTCACCAGATCACCCGCCCAGAGGCAGGAATAGACCGCCTGCGGGCGGCCCTGGCTGAGGCGCGTGATGTTCTCGGTGTAGTCGGGCTGGAAGAGGCGCGGCCAGGTGTCGCCCGTGATCTGGATGTCGCTGTTGAAGCTGCGGGCGAATTCCACGAACTCGGCCGTCGTGTCGCGGCCATAGGCGTAGTCGGGCGAGACGGTCATCCAGCGGCGCAGGTTCCGCTGGCGGGCCACATTCGCGGCGTAGTAGCCGCCGGCGATGCTGTCATGGATGCCCTGCCGCGCCACGCGGAAGGCGTTCCAGAAGCGCTGGCGCGGATCGGCCGTGAGCGAGGAGGTCTCGGAATTGATGTGGAAGGTGACGGTCCCCGTCTCGCGCACCACCTCATGGATGGCGAAGCCGCCTGAGGAAGGTTCGGCGTCAAACAGGAAATCCACCTGGTCGCTGGTGATCATCTCACGCGCGATGCGCGCGGCTTCCGCCGGCACGCCGCGGCTGTCACGGACGATGAGCTCAATCGGCCGGCCATCCAGGCCACCCGCGGCGTTGAAGGCATCCACCTCGATCTGCATGGCATTGCGCGAGGAAATGCCAAGCTGAGCCACGCGCCCAGAAAGGATGGTGGGCACGCCGATCTTGATGGGCTGGCGCGGCTGGGTGAAGCCGATATTCGGAAAGCCGGTGACGGCGACGGCGCCGGCCGCGCCCATCAGGCCGCGCCGACGAATCCCCGTGGGTGTGCTGCTGGACATGATTGGACTTCCTTCCTGTTCGCGGCGCTCACGCATCGCGTTGTTCTTGTGCCGAGGCTTTGCGCCTCGTGCGGCCTTACGGACGACAAAACGCTAGGCGCGCGCTCGGCGTGCTGTCAATTCGCGCCGCTGCGTGTGGACGGGCGTGGCGAAACGCCGCTTAAATGGGGCGGCAATGGGCCGGAGCTCGCTTCCCATGGAATTCGCGCTGTTCAACCTGATGTCGCTGAATCACGCGCAGGAAAGCCCGGCGCAGGTGCTGGCGCTGACCGTGCAGGCCGTGCAGCAGGCGGAAGCGCTGGGCTTCGACGCCACCTGGTTCGCCGAGCACCACTTCACCAATGCCTCCGTCTGCGCTTCGCCGCTGCTCATGGCCGCACACTGCGCGGCGGTGACGAAGCGCATCCGCCTCGGCCCCGCCGTGGTGGTGCTGCCGCTGCACCACCCGCTGCGCGTGGTGCAGGAGGTGGGGATGCTGAACCTGCTCTCCAGCGGGCGGCTCAATCTCGGCATCGGCACGGGCCACCAGCCGCACGAGTTCCGCAGCTTCGGCGTGGACCTCGCTGCCCGCACGGAAATCCTGAGCGAGGGCTGGGACATCCTGGAACAGGGGCTGCGCACCGGCAGCGTGGCGCATGCCGGCATGCATTACCAAATTCCCGAGACGCCGATCTGCATCCCCGGCGCCATGCCGCCGCTGTTTCTTGCGGGTGGCAGCCCGGAGTTGCTGGCCCGCGCCGCCCGCGCCGGCGCCACGCCCCTGATCAGCCAGGGCCTGCGCGAGGCCGAGGCCGCCCTGCCGCTGAAGGCCAAGGCCGAGGCCGGATACCGCGCCGGCGGCTTCACCGGGCGCGACATCCCCTTGGGCATCCAGCGCTACATCTTCGTCACCGATGATCCGGCTGAGCAGCGCCTGGCGGCGGAGGGGCTGCTGAAACTGGCCCGCTCCACCCTCTCGCTGCGCGACGAGACGCCGCCGCGTGATGGCGTGATGATGCGCTCCATCCCCTATCAGGGCGAGCCCAGCGTGGAATGGCTGCTGGAGCGCGCGCCGATCGGCCCGGCCGAGAAGGTCGCGCGCATCCTCGCGCATGACATGCGCGTGCTGCGGCCCTCACATATGAGCCTCTATATGGGCTTCTCCGGCCTGCCGGGCGGCGCCGTCCTGGCGGCGCTGGAGCGCTTCGGCCGGGACGTGCTGCCGCAACTCCGCCAGGGCGAGGCGCTCGCGCTGGCCTCCTGAGGGCTACTCCACGCGGGCGCCCACACGCTCCACCACGGCCCGCCAGGTCACGAGGTCCCGCGCGAGGCGGGCGCGCGTGGCCTCGCCATCCGCCACCGCGGGGGTGAAGCCCATGGCGATGACGCGATCCTCGATCTCCTTCTCGCGCGCGACGCGGGTGAACACATCGGTGAGCCGGCGGACGATGGGTGCCGGCGTACGGGCCGGGACCAGCAGGGCGTACCAGGTGGTGCTGTCGAAGCCGGGCAGGTTGCAGGCTTCCGCGATGGTCGGGATTTCCGGAACGGCGGGCACGCGCGTGGCAGAGGTGACGCCGAGCAGGCGCACGCGGCCCTGGCGATAGAATTCGATCACCGGGCCGGTCTGGTAGAAGAAGATGTCCACATCGCCCTGGTAGAGCGCCGTCATCGCAAAGGGCCCGCCGCGATAGGGCACATGCACGAGATCAAGGCCGAAGGCCACGGCGAATTGCGCGCCGGCCAGATGCGTCGAGGCGCCGATGCCGGTGCTGGCGTAGTTCATTCGGCCGGGGGCCGCGCGGGCCGCGCTGATCACCGCCTGGCAATCGGTGAATTGCGGCCGCTTCTCGGTGCTGACGGTGAGGAAATTCGGCGCCTCGAAGGTGGTCAGCAGCGGGATGAAGTCGGCCTGCGTGTCCACCGGCATGCGCGGAAACACCGAGGGGCTGATGGAGAGCATGGCGGAGGTCGCGATCAGCACCGTATGCCCATCGGGTGCCGCGCGCGCGGCGAATTCCATGCCGATATTGCCCGAGGCGCCGGCGCGGATGTCGAGCACGACGGGCACGCCCAGCTCCTGCTGCACGCGGGGTTGGATGAGGCGGCCATAGATGTCGGGCGCGGTGCCGGCGGGGAAGCCGGTGACGAGCATGAGCGGCCGGCCCGGCTGCGGAAATTCCTGCGCCTGCGCCGGGGACCAGCCCGCCGCGAGCGCCACGGCGCCGAAGATCACATTGCGAACAGCATGAAGCATGGGTGCATCCACCTTCCGGATCGGATTGTTGAAACCGCGCCAACGTCTGTTGCGTGCAGAGTGGCGCCTTTTCGGCGCGGTCATCAAGCTGCACGCCTTTGACGCCGCGCGATGCATCACGATAGCCTTCACCGCTACGGCGAGAGGGTTGCAAGGCATGGCAGATTCCGGGCGCTTTCTGGGCAGGGTTGGCGTGGTGACCGGGGCGGCCTCGGGGCTGGGCCGCGCCACCGCACTGGGCCTGGCGCGGGAGGGTGCGAGGCTGGTGCTCTTCGACCGCGACGCTGAAGGCCTCGCCACCACAGCCGCCGCCTGCGAGGGCGCGGTAACGGTCAGGGGCGATGTGACCAGCGCCGCGGATCACGCCCGCATGGCCGAGGCGGCGGCGAGGCTCGGCACCCTCTCGCTCCTCGCCACCGCCGCCGGCATCCTGGGGCCGACCAAGCCGCTGGCCGAGGTGGAGGAGGCCGAGTGGGACCAGCTCTTCGACATCAATGTGAAGGGCACCTGGCTCGCCATCCGCGCCGTGCTGCCGGTGATGCTGGCGGCGGGGCATGGCGCCATCGTCACCTTTTCCTCGGGTGCGGGGCTCGCGGGCAACACCACCTTCCCGGCCTATTCGGCGAGCAAGGGTGCCATCGTGCTGCTGACGCGCAGCCTGGCCGCAAGCCATGCGGGCCAGGGTATCCGCGCCAACACCATCTGCCCCGGCCCGATCGAGACACCGATGCTGCGCGGCACCTTCGCCGCCGCCGGCGATGCAGCCGCCGCCGCCGAGCGCGAGGCGATCTTCCGCGCCCGCAACCCGATGGGCCGCTTCGGCACGCCGGAGGAAATCGCCGACACCGCGCTGTTCCTGCTGAGCGACACGGCCAGCTACATCAACGGCGTGGCCCTTCCGGTGGATGGAGGGCGGCTTGCCTGACATGACACGCTTCGCCGGAAAGGCTGCCATCGTCACCGGCGCCGCGCGCGGCATCGGCGCGGCCACGGCCGAGCGGCTGATCAGCGAGGGCGCACAGGTCCTGCTGGCGGATCGCGAGCCGCTGGTGATGGAGACGGCGGCGCGGCTGGGCGGCGTGGGGCTGGTGCTGGATGTGACGGCCGCGGATGCGGGCGCGGTGCTGGGCGACGCGGTGATCCAGCATTTCGGGCGGCTCGATATCCTCGTGAACAATGCGGGCATTGGCGGCTCGCGCCGCCTCGCCGATTCCGATGACGCGCTGCTCGAGAGGTTTCTGGACACGAACCTCAAGGCCGTGCTGCGCATCAGCCGGGACCTGCTGCCGCATCTGGCGCAGCCGGGGGGCGCGGTGGTGAACATCGCCTCCATCTTCGGCATCGCGGGCTATCCCGGCACCACGGCCTATGCCGTGGCCAAGGCGGGCGTGGCGCAATTCACGCGGCAATGGGCGGGCGAAGTGGGGCGCCTGGGCATCCGCGTGAATGCGGTCGCACCCGGCCTGATCGACACGGCGATGACCGAGGCCAATCGGGAAAGGCCAAGTTTCACGCGCAACATGGTGGAGCCGACGCCACTCGGCCGCTCCGGCCGCCCCGAAGAAATAGCCGCCGTCGTGGCCTTCCTGGCCTCGGCCGATGCCAGCTTCGTCACGGGCGAGGTGGTGGTGGTGGATGGCGGCTGGCTCGTCGCGCGGCATTCGGGTTGAGGGAGAACGGAAAAGACATGTTCGACATGAGTGTGAAATGGCCGCATGGCGCGCGAATCGCGGTCACGCTGACCTTCGATTTCGACGCGGAGACGCTCTGGCTCTCGCGCGACCCCGAGAACGCTAAGCGCCCGGGCACGCTGAGCCAGGGCACCTATGGCGCCAAGGTCGGCGTGCCGATGATCTTGCAGACGCTGCGCGAGGCGGATGTGAAGGGCACCTTCTTCATCCCCGGCTGGACCGTGGAGAATCACAGCCAACGCTCGGAGATGATCCTGCGCGAGGGGCATGAGATCGGCCATCACAGCTATTCGCATCGCTGGTCGGACCCCGCCTTCCCCGACCTCGAAACCGAGGAGATGGAAAAGGGCCTGGATGCGCTGAAGCGCGTGTTGGGCGTGGTGCCGAAGGGCTATCGCTCCCCCGCCGGCGAGACCAGCGACAACACCATCCGGCTGCTGACCAAGCACAATTTCCTCTATGACTCATCGCTGCTGGACCAGATCAACCCCTATCGCCTCGCCACCGCCGAAGGCGGCCGCGGGCCGATCGAGTTGCCCTGGCACTGGAGCCTGGATGACGCGCCCTTCGCGCTGTTTTCCATCAAGAATCCGCGCCCCATCATGACCAACAGCCATATGGCGGAGGTCTTCCAGGATGAGTTCCGCGAGATCTACCGCTGGGGCGGCTTCTACAACCTGGTGATGCACCCGCAGGTGACCGGCCGCCCAAGCCGCATCGCCCTGCTGCGCGAGATGATCGCCTTCATGCGCAGCTTCCCCAATGTCTGGTTCGCAACATGCAGCGAGGTGGCCGAGGCCTGGTCCGCTGCGCATGAGGAGAATTGAGCGATGATGAACGCACTGCGCCTGGGCGTGGCCGCCCTCGCCCTCTCCGCCACGGCCGTGATGGCCCAACCGGCCGATAGGCCGCTGCGCTTCGTGGTGAATGTCGGCTTGCAGAATTTGGACCCGATCTCCAGCCCCTCCTTCGTCACGCGCAACTTCGCCTATCTGGTGTGGGACACGCTGGTGGCGCAGGACAGCCAGGGCAATTTCCGCCCGCAGATGCTGGAATCCTGGACGACGAGCCCCGATGGCCTGACCTGGACCTTCAAGCTGCGCCCGGGCCTGGAATTCCATGACGGCACGCCCGTCACTTCCGAGGATGCGGTCGCCTCGCTGCAACGCTGGGGTGCGCGCGATTCCATTGGCCGCCGCCTGATGGGGGCGATGCGCGAGATCACCATCACCGACCGCAACACCTTTGTCTTTCACCTCGCGCGGCCCTTCGGCGGCGTGATAGAGGCGCTGGGCAAGCCCAGCGTGCATGTGCCCTTCATCATGCCCGCGCGCATCGCCAGCGCCACGCAACCCACGGCCCAGGTGCGCGAGATCATGGGCTCCGGCCCCTTCCTCTTCTCGCGCGAGGAATGGGTGCCGGGCGAGCGGGCCAATTTCCGCCGCAACCCCCGCTACCAGCCGCGCGCCGAGCCCGCCGATGGCCTGGCCGGCGGCAAGGTGGTGCGCATCGAGCGTGCGGTGATGCTCACCCTGCCGGACCCCGCCACGCGCGTGAACGCGCTGCTGCAAGGCGAGGTGGACTACCTCGAATACATCCCGGTGGATCTGCTGCCGCGCTTGCAGCGGGACCGCAACATCGTGATCTCCCGCGCGGGCGGCCAGGCGCGGATGGTCTATGGCGCCAGCATCAACCACGCCCTGCCGCCCTTCGACAATGTGCTGGTGCGCCGTGCGTTGCAGCAGGTGCTGGACCGCAACGAGATCCTGGCTGGCGCCGGCGTGCCGCCCGCCATGGCGCAGCCCGATTGCGTCTCCATCTTCATGTGCGGCACAGCCATGGGCAATGAGGGCGGCAGCGCCATCATCCGCGCCCCCAGCCTGGACCGCGCCCGCGCCCTGCTGCGTGAGGCCGGCTACAACAATGAGCGCGTGGCCGTGGCCCTGCCGGCCGATTCCGTGCTGCTCAACCCCTTCGGCCTCGTGCTGATCGACCGCATGCGCCGCGCCGGCTTCAACGTGGATGTGCAGGCTTCCGACTGGTCCTCCATCGCGCAGCGCTGGGTGCAGCGGGCACCGCTGGCTTCCGGCGGTTGGT
This sequence comes from Roseococcus sp., assembly GCF_019747315.1. GTDB lineage: Bacteria > Pseudomonadota > Alphaproteobacteria > Acetobacterales > Acetobacteraceae > Roseococcus. The sequence goes on from NZ_JAIEQY010000339.1 coordinate 18,869, forward strand.
CGGTCGTCCCCGTGGTCTATACCGGATTCGACATGTCGAACCCGCTCTCCAACCTCGGCACCGGCTTCAACTGCACGGGCAACCAGCCCTGGGGTTATTGCGTGGAGGCGATGACGCCGCTGCTCCAGGCCTTTGAGGCGGAGAGCGACCCGGCGCGGCGGCTGGCCATCGCCACCGACATCCAGCGCCTGGCGCATGAGAACGTGACCTTCCCCATCGCGGGCCAGTTCCAGGCGCCGGGCGGCTGGCGTTCCGACCTGCGGGGGGTGATTGATTTCGGCTTTCCGGTGATGTGGAACATCGAGCGCGCCGCCCGATGAGCCGGACCCTCATCCGCGGGCGATACGTCATCTGCCGCGCGCTGGACCGCGACCGCGCCGAGATCATCGAGCATGGCGCCGTCCTGCAACAGGATGGCGTAATCCTGGAGATCGGTGACTACGAAGACATGGCGCGGCGGCATGCCGTGGATGAGGTGCTGGGTTCCGAGAACCATGTGGTGCTGCCGGGCTTCGTGAACGCGCATCACCATGTTGGCCTCACGCCGCTGCAACTGGGCTCGCCGGACATGCCGCTGGAGCTGTGGTTCGGCACGCGGCTGGCCGCGCGCAGCGTGGATCTCAGGCTCGACACGCTCTACTCGGCCTTCGAGATGGTGGAGAGCGGCATCACCACGGTGCAGCATCTGCAAGGCCGGCTGCCGGTGCCGCTGGTCAATATGGTGGCTGGGGCGACGGACACGCTGCGCGCCTATCAGGATCTCGGCATGCGCGTCTCCTACGCGCATGGCATCCGCGACCAGAACCTGCTGGTCTATGAGGCGAATGAGCAATTCCTCGCGCGCCTGCCGGAAGACCTGGCACGCGACCTCGCCCCCATGCTGGCGCGCCAACTGGCGCCGCTGGATGATCACTTCGCGCTGTTTGACGAGCTGCGCGCCCGCTTCGCGGATGATCCGCGCATCGCCATCCAGCTGGCCCCCGCCAACCTGCACTGGTGCAGTGATGCCGCGCTGGAGCGCGTGCGCGAGGCCTGCGAGCGCACCGGCGTGCCGCATCACATCCATCTGCTGGAGACGCAGTACCAGAAGGAATATGCGCATAAGCGCGCGGGCGTGGGTGCCCTGGAACAACTGGACCGCGCCGGGCTGCTCGGCCCGCATTGCACGCTGGGCCACGGCGTCTGGCTGACCGAGGCCGAGGTGGAGCGCGTGGCGGAGACGGGCACGCGCATCTGCCACAACTGCTCCTCCAACCTCAGGCTGCGCAGCGGCGTGGCCTCGCTGAACCATTGGGAGAAGCGCGGCGTGCGCGTGGCCATCGGCATCGACGAGGCCGGGCTGAACGACGACCGCGACATGCTGGTCGAGATGCGCATGGTGCTGCGCCAGCACCGTGTGCCCGGCATGAGCGAGGCCGATGTGCCCACCCCCGCCCAGGTGTTTCGCATGGCGACCGAGCATGGCGCCGCCACCACCGGCTTTGGCGAAAAGATTGGCCGCCTGGTGCCGGGTGCCGCCGCCGACATCGTGCTGATGGATTGGCGGCAGGTGGCCTTCCCCTTCCTGGACGAGGACACGGATGTGCTCTCGGCCGTCGTGCAGCGCGCCAAGACCGGCGGCGTGGAATCCGTGATGGTGGCGGGGGAGGTGATCTATCGCGACCGCAAGTTCACCCGCGTGGACAAGGAGGCGGCGCTGGGCGCCCTCGCCGACCTGCTGAAGCGCCCGCGCACGGAGGAGGAGGAGCGCCGCCGCCTGGTCTCGCGCCGCGTCCTGCCCTTCATGCGCGATTTCTACGCGGATTACCTGCCGAAGACGGAGCCTTCGCCCTTCTATGTCACCAGCGGGCGGCGCTGAGGCGCCTCACGCCACGCTGATGCCGGCGCTGCGCACCACCTCCCGCCAACGGATCAGGTCGGCGCTGATGATGCGCGAGAGGGTGGCGCCATCCGTCGCTTCCACGGTGAAGCCGGTGGCGGCCAGGCGTGCTGCGATCTCGGGGTTGCGCAGCGTCGTGCGCAGCGTCTCCTCCACGCGCGCTTGCAAGGGGGCCGGCAGGCCGCGCGGGGCGACGATCCCGTGCCAGCTGCCGGTGGTGTAGTCGGCCAGGCCCGCCTCGGCGAAGGTAGGTACCTCCGGCAGCAGCGGGTGCCGCCGCGTGCCGCCCACCGCGATGGGGCGTAGCCGCCCCGCCTGCACATGCGCCGCCACGGTCGCGATGTTGAGCAGCGCAAGCTGCAAGGTGCCGGAGAGCAGGTCCGTCGCCGCGGCGCCGCCCCCGGGATAGGGGATATGCGTCTGCTCGGTGCCCGTGCGCAGCTTGAAGAGCTCCATCCCCAGATGCTCGGAAGAGCCGATGCCCGAGGAGCCATAGGAGGCGCGCGTCGGATTCGCCTTCAGCCAGGCGATGAGCTCGGTGAGGTTGGTGGCGGGCACCGTGGGGTTCACCACCATCAGGTTGGGCGCGCTGATGGCGAGCGTGAGTGCCGTCAGGTCAGTCTCGGGGTCGAAGGGCGCGCGGGCTGTGAGGACGGGGGTGATGGTCATCAGCCCGCTCGCCGCGATGAAGAGCGTGTGCCCGTCAGCGGGTTGGCGGGTGACGTATTGCACGGCGACGACGCCATTCGCGCCGGTGCGGTTCTCCACGAGCACGCTCTGGGCGATGGTGGATTGCAGCGGGCCCTGGAGCGAGCGGGCCAGGAGGTCCGACGGCCCGCCCGGCACATAGGGCACCACGATGGAGACCGGCCGCGTGGGCCAGGCGGGTGCCGCGCTTTGCGCCATCGCGCCGCCGGAAGCGGCAATGTGCCCGATTGCGCCGCCGGAAGCGGCGACGCCAGTGAGAAGCTGGGCCGTGAAGGCGCGACGCGTTGTCGTCATGTCGAGGTTTCCCGGGTGGCGGCGCCCCGGTGGCGCCGCGCGCGGCGGCGTGGCATGCAAACCATATGCCGAGGGGGGGGGAACGCATGATCGGCGAAAAGACGCGCAACCTGGCGCTGCTGACAGCCGCGATCATCCTCGCACCGGCGATCTGGTTCGCCGGCACGGCGGCGGTGCCGGCGCTGCTGCGCGAGGGTGTCATCACGCGCGGCGAGGCGGGCTGGCTGACGGCCGCGGTGCAGCTGGGCTTCGTGCTGGGCACGCTGGTTTCGGCGCTGCTGTCGCTGGCGGATCGCTGGCCAGCGCGGGCGCTGTTCTTCGGCTCCGCCACGCTGGCCGGGCTGGGGACCGTGGCGCAGGCCTTCCTGGAGCCGGCGGGCTTCGGCGCCTATGCGCTGCGCTTCGTGGCAGGCGCTGCCATGGCGGGCGTCTATCCCGTGGGGATGAAGCTGGCTTCCGGCTGGGCGCGCCATGATCTGGGGCTGCTGATCGGCATCGTGGTGGGCGCGCTGACCATCGGCTCGGCCGCGCCGCATGCGCTGCCGGGGCTGCTGGGCTCGGTGGATTGGCGGCACATCTACCTCGCGGCGGGGGTGCTGGCCTTGGTCGGCGGCGCGCTGATCCTGCCCTTTCGCGAGGGGCCGAACACGGCCAGGCGCCCGCCCTTCAACCCGCGCGCCGTGCTGCTGGCCTGGCGCGACCCCAGGCTGCGCCTCGCCAATGCCGGATACCTTGGCCACATGTGGGAGCTCTATGCCGTCTGGGCCTGGGTCGGGCTGTTCCTCGCGCAGCAGGGGGTGGCGCGGGATTCGGGGCTGATCACGGCGCTGGTCGTGGGTTCGGGCGCCATCGGCTGCGTCGGGCTGGGGCTGCTGGCGGATCGCTTCAACCGCGCGCGCATGGCGGCGCTGGCCATGTTCGTCTCGGGCAGCTGCGCGCTGTTGATCGGCAGCACGGCCGGCTGGGCGCTGCCGCTGACGCTGGTGCTGGCGGCGGTCTGGGGCGTCTCGGTCGTGGCGGATTCGGCGCAGTTCAGCGCCTGCACATCGCTCTGCGCGCCGCCCGAGCTGGTCGGCACCATGCTGACGGTGCAGACCTGCGCGGGCTTTCTTCTCACCGTGCCGGCCATCCAGCTCATGGCCTGGGCTGTGCCGGCGCTGGGCTGGGGCGGGGCCTTTGCCATCCTCGGCATCGGGCCGCTGGTGGGCGCCTTCGCGATGCTGAAGCTGGCGCCGCTGCTGCCTCAATCGGTTCCGAGATAGGCCGTCGCGTCAATTTCCACGAGGCAGTCGGGCGAGCCCAGGCCGCTCACGATGCAGGAGACGCGATGCGGCGGGTCCTCCGCGAAATTCGCGAAATACACCTCGTTCATCGGCGCCCAATTGGCGCGGTCCGTCACATAGACGGTGCATTTCACGATGTCCTTCAGCGTGCCGCCCGCGGCTTCGATGAGCGCCTGGATGTTGTCGATGGTCTGCTGCGTCTGGGCCTTCACATCGCCGATGGCGAAGCGCCCCTCGCGGTCCCGCCCGGTCGAGCAGGCGAAGACGAAGCCGCCCGCCTTGCTGGCCTGGGCGAAGGGCAGCGCGGGCTTGAAGACCTTGTCGCTGGAGATGGCGGTTTTCGGCATGGGCTGTCCTTCGCTTTGACGATGCGGTGCCAGTGTGGGAGCGTTTTGGCATTGCATCCAGAAGGCCTGACCATGATCGCCCGTCGCGCCGCCCTTTTCACCGCACTCGCCGCGCCGGCCCTCGCGCAGGCGCCGTGGCGGCCGGAACGCCCGATCCGCCTCATCGTGCCCTGGACCGCGGGCGGCCCGGCCGACACGCATTTCCGTGTGCTGGCCGAGGTCGCGACGCGCGGCTTCGGCCAGCCCGTGGTGGTGGAGAACCGGCCCGGCGCCACAGGCACGCTGGGCGCCACGGCGCTGAAGGAGGCGCGGCCGGATGGCGGCGTGCTCTCGCAAATGCCGCCGGGCGTGTTTCGCGTGCCGCTGCTCTCGCCGCGCCCGGCCTTCGACCCGCTGACGGATTTCACCTGGATCATCCAGCTCACCGGCTCGGTCTTCGGCACGGTGGTGCGGGCGGATTCGCCCTGGCAGAGCCTGGGCGACCTGCTGGCCTATGCGCGGGCCAATCCGGGCCGCGTGAATTACGGCACGCTGGGCATCGCTTCCTCGCAGCATCTGGGGATGGAGCGCATCGCGGCGCAGGCGGGCATCACCTGGACGCATGTGCCCTATCGCGGCACGTCCGAGACACTGACGGCGCTGCTGGCCGGGCAGATTGATGCCGCGGGCGAAAGCTCGTCCTGGGCGCCGATGGTGGAGGAAGGGCGGCTGCGCCTGCTCGCCACCTGGGGTTCCGCGCGGCCGCCGCGCTTCGCGCAGGTGCCGACGCTGACCGAGCTCGGAATCCCCATCGTGGCCGAGGCGCAATATGGCCTGGCCGGTCCGCGCGGGATGGAGCCTGGCGTGGTGCAGGCGCTGCATGACGGCTTCCGCGCGGCACTGTTTGACCCCGCGCACCTGGCGGCACTGGAGCGCTTCCACCAGCGCCCGCTCTATCTGAACAGCGCGGACTACACCGCCGCCGTGCGCGTGCAGTTCGAGACGGAGCGCGAGGCGCTGCGCCGCATCGGCATGCTGCCGGCCTGAGGAGGAACACCATGGACATCACCCTGGCCGAGGGCCGCATCCCCGTCCTCGACATCTCGGCCTTCCTGCGGGGAGAGGCCGGCGCGCGGGAGGAACTGGCACGGCATGTGGCGCGCAGCTGCGAGGATACGGGCTTCCTCGTCTTCGCGGGCCACGGCATTGCGCAGGCTCTGATCGATGGCTGCTTCGACGCCGCCGCGCGTTTCTTCGCCTTGCCGGATGAACAGAAGATGGCGCTGAAGATCGGCGACCTCAACATCGGCTTCCTGCCCACCGGCGCGCAGGTGATCCGCACCTCCCAGGTGGCGGAGGTGAAGAAGCCCAACCTCAACGAGAGCTTCTACATCGTGCAGGACCGCGCGCCGGATGACCCCGATGTGCTGGCAGGCAAGCCCTTCGCCAAGCCCAATAAATGGCCGCCCGGCCTGCCGGATTTCCGCGCGCCGACCATGGCCTATTTCAACGCGATGCAGGCCCTGGCGCATAGCATGCTGCCGGTCTTCGCCAGCGCGCTGGACCTCGCGCCCGATTACTTCAATCCCGACTTCGCCGAGCCGTCCTGCACACTGCGCCTGATCCGCTACCAGCCGCAGCCGGAGGAGGAGGCGGACCGCTTCGGCTTCGCGCCGCATATCGACACCAACTTCACCACCTACCTCGCGCAATCGGCCCTGCCGGGGCTGGAGGTCCGCACGCGCGAGGGCGAATGGCTGCGCCCGCCGGCCATCCCCGGCACCTTCGTGGTGAACACGGCGGAGATGCTGGGCCGCTACAGCAATGACCGCTTCGCCCCCACGCCGCACCGCGTGGTGAACAACAACCGGGCCATGCGCTACGCCATCCCCTTCTTCTACGGGCCGAGCAATGACGCGGTGATCCGCTGCGTGCCAAGCTGCGTGAGCGAGGCGAATCCCGCGCGTTATGGACCGCTGCGCTACCTGGATCATCGGCTGGAGTTGAACCGACGGAACTTCGCGCATCGTCAGAAGGAGACCGCCGCATGATCGCGCGCCGCGCGCTGCTGGCGAGCACGCTGGCGGCCCCCGCCTCGGCCCAGATCATCAACCGGCCGATGCGCTGGGTGGTGCCCTTCCCCCCCGGTGGTGCCGCCGATGCGATCGCCCGCATCTGGGCCGACGCCGTGACCACCCGCACCGGCCAGGCGATCGTCGTGGATAACCGCGGGGGCGCGAACGGGCTGCTTGGCGTGCAGGCGGTGATGCAGGCGCCGGCGGATGGCAGCACGCTCGGCGTGCTCAGCATTCCCTTCTTCACCGCCCTGCCGATGATGATGGCCAATCCGCCCTATGACCCGGCGCGGGACCTGGTGCCCATCATCCGCCTCGTCACCTCCACCGTGCTGTGCTGCGTCACGGCCGAGCGCGCGCGGGAGCGCGGCTGGAGGGATTTCCGCGCGCTGGTGAACGCGGCGAAGCGGCCGGGGGCACGGGTGGTGAAGGGCTCGGCGGGGAATGGCTCGGCGGCGCATTTGTTGATCGCGACGATTGCGACGCGGTCAGGCGCCCATATCGAGCATGTGGCCTATCGGGGCGGGGCGCCGGCGCTGACGGATCTGCTGGCGGGGCAGATCGACATGGTGTTCGACTTCATGCCGGCGCTGATGCCGCATGTGGCTTCGGGGCGGCTGGTGCCCTTGGCGGTGGGCAGCAATGCGCGCAGCCCCTTGCTGCCGGAGGTGCCGGGCTTGGGCGAGTTTGCCGATTTGAACCTGGGTGATCTCGACATGCAGTCCTGGAACGCGCTGGCCGCCCCGCGCGGCACGCCGCCGGAGGTGCAGCGGGCGATTGCGGATGGTGTGCTGCGCAGCGCGGACGTGCCGGGCCTGGCGGACCGCCTGCGGGCCAGCGGCCTGGTCCTGGCGACCAGCGCCGGCCCGGCGGAAACGGCGGCCCTGATCGCCGCCGACGGCCCCCGCTGGGCGGAGATGGTGAGGCTCTCCGGCGCGCGGATCGAGTAGCTCCGGAACCCCGCGCCTGCTCCCTCACCGGCTCCCCTGCTGACGGCTTCCAGAGGCCCCCCTCCTTCAATGCCGGGGCCTTTGGTGGGGTCCAGGGGCAAAGCCCCTGGGTTTACTTCTTCTTCCCCGAAGACTGCGCCCGAAGATCGGCGATGGTGGCCCGGTTCGTCACTTGCTCCGGGTTCATCCGCACCTCGATCAGCGCCGGCTTCCCGCTCGCCACCGCGCGCTTGTAGGCCGGCACCATTTCCTCTGTGGCCGTCACCACTTCGCCATGCCCACCGAAGGCCTCGATGAAGCGGGCGAAATCCGGGTTGGTCAGGGCCGTGCCGGAGACGCGCTCGGGGTACACACGCTCCTGGTACATGCGGATGGTGCCGTACATCCCGTTGTTGAACACCATGATGATGGGCGCGACCTTGTGGTGGAAGGCGGTCGCGATCTCCTGCCCCGTCATCAGGAAGCCGCCATCGCCGACGAAGCAGACCACCTGCCGCCCCGGATAGGTGATGGCCGCGCCGATCGCGGCCGGCACGCCATAGCCCATGGCGCCATTGGTCGGGCCGAGGAATTCCTGCGCTTCCTTCACATGCATGAAGCGGCTGGGCCAGGTGGCGAAATTGCCGGCATCGGTGGTGAAGATCGTATCCTTCGGCAATTCTTTTTCCAGCGCTTGCAGGGCGCGGGCCAGGTTCAGTGGCCCCTCATATTCGGGGGCCACGGCCTGCGCCTCGCGCGCGGCGCGAAGCTGCTTGCGCCAGGCGGACCATTTGGGCTTCTTCACCCGCTCATTCTGGATGGCGGCGGCAAAGGCGTTCACATCGCTGGTGATGCCGAGCGCCGGGCGATAGACGCGGCCGATCTCGGCCTGCTCCGGATAGACCTGCACCAATGGCACGGCACCCGCCATGTCCAGCAGCGTGTAGCCCTGGCTCACCGGCTCGCCCATGCGGGTACCGAAGGCGAGGATGAGGTCGGATTCCTTGGCCGCCGCCACCAGCGCCGCATCCGCGCCGACGCCGAGATCGCCCGCGAAATGCTTCGACGTGCCGTCGAACAGCGATTGCCGGCGGAAGGAGACGGCGGTCGGGATGTCGTTCGCGACCAGGAAGTCGCGGATGGCGGCGCGGCCCTCGGCGCTCCAGCGGCTGCCGCCCAGGATGGCGAGGGGACGCTCGGCCTTGGAGAGCAGCTTCATCAACTTGGGGATGGCATCGGGCGCCGGGTGCGCGGGCGCCACATCGGCGGCGCCGATATCGGGCACGGCGGAGAGATGCTTCTGCATCTCCTCGCTGATCGCAACCACCACGGGGCCGGGGCGCCCGCTGACGGCGACATCGAAGGCATGCGCCATGATCTCGGGGATGCGGTGCGCGTCATCAATCTGCGTCACCCACTTGGCGATGGGCGAGAACATCCGGCGGTAATCCACCTCCTGGAAGCTCTCGCGGTCCGTCTCCTCGCGCGGGATCTGGCCGACCAGCAGCACCATGGGCGTGCTGTCCTGCTGCGCCACATGCACGCCGATTGCGGCGTGGCAGGCGCCAGGCCCACGCGTCACGATGCAGACGCCGGGGCGGCCCGTCAGCTTGCCATGGGCCTCGGCCATATGGACGGCGCCGGCCTCGAAGCGGCAGGTGATCAGCTCGATGCGGTTGCGGACGGCGTAGAGCCCGTCCAGCAGGTCGAGATAGCTTTCGCCCGGCACGGCGAAGACATGCGTGGCGCCATTGGCCACCAGGGCATCGGCCAGCAGCTTGCCGCCGCTGCGTTCGGCCGTCTTCTCGGCGGTCTTCGGTTTCGGCGCCTTCGCCATCTCTGTCGCTCCCCTCTGGAATCGGGAGGGAGGCTAGATCAGGCGCGCGGTCTCGTCACTCCGCGGCGGCCGGCCTGGATTTCGCGGCCAGCTTCGCCGCCTCGTCCTGGATGATGGGTGCCTTGTGCTCCAGATCGTTCAGCAGGCGCTCAATGGCGCCGGCCGGCTTGGTGAAGGGCGCCAGCAGCAGATAGAGCGCGGGGATCGCGAAGAGCGTGACGATGGTGGAGACGGTGATGCCGCCCACGATGACCACCCCCAGCGCCATGCGGCTTTCCGCGCCGGCGCCCGTCGCCATGGCGAGCGGCACGGCGCCCAGCACCGTGGCAATGGAGGTCATCAGGATGGGTCGCAGCCGCACCACCGAGGCCTCCAGCGCCGCATCGAACACGGTGAGCCCGCGATCGCGCAACTGATTGGCAAACTCCACGACAAGAATGCCGTTCTTCGCCATCAGCCCGATCAGCAGCACCATGCCGATCTGGCTGAAGATGTTCAGCGTCTGCCCCGTCATGTGCAACGCCAGTAACCCGCCCGTGATGGCGAGCGGCGTGGAGAGCAGGATGATGAAGGGGTGGATGAAGCTCTCGAACTGCGCGGCGAGCACCAGGTAGACCACCAGCAGCGCCATCAGGAAGGTGAAGTAGAGCGCCGAGGAGCTCTCGCGGAACTCCAGCGATTGCCCGCGATAGGCGATGCGCGCATCGGGCGGCAACACCTCGCGCGCCACGGCATCCATGAAGTCCAGCGCCTCGCCCAGGGAATAGCCAGGGGCGAGCGAGGCGGTGATGGTGATGGCGCGCACACGGTCGGCACGGGCCAGCGTCTGCGCCCGGGCACGCTCGGTCAGCGTCACCACATTGGAGAGCGGGATCAGCCCGCCATTGGAGCGGACGAAGATGTTCTGCAGATCATAGGGTGTCACGCGGTCGCGTTCATGCGCCTGGAGCAGCACGCGGTATTCCTGCCCGCCCTCGACATAGGTTCCGACCTCGCGCGAGCCCAGCATGGTCTCGATGGTGCGGCCCACCGCCTGCACCGAGACGCCGAGATCGGCGGCCTTGCGGCGGTCGATCTCCACGCGGATCTCGGGCTTGGTCTCGCGGTAGTTGTTGTCGAGGTTGAGCAGGCGGTTGTTGGTGCGGGCGCGCTCCATGAAGCGGTCCCGCCATTGCACCAGCGTCTCGTAATCAGGGCCGCCGATGACGAATTGGATGGGCGGCTGGAAGCCCTGCTGGCCCAGGCTGGGCGGCACCAGGGTGAAGGCGCGCACGCCCGGCATGGCGGCGGCCTGGGGGAAGATTTCCGCCGCGATCGCCTGCGCCTTGCGCTCCCGCTCATGCCAGGGGGCGAGGCGGATGAAGACATTCGCCACATTGCCGATGGGCGGGCGCTGCTGGCCGCCCATCACGGCGAAGACGGAGGCCGCCTCGCCATTCTCCAGGTAACGGCTTCCGATCCGCTCCATGCGCTGCACGTGTTCGCGCATGTAGTTGAAATTGGCGCCCTCCGGGCCCGTCATGGGGATGATGACCACGCCGCGATCCTCCGTCGGCGTGAATTCCTTGGGCACGATGTTGAAGAGGATCACCGCGAGGCCCGAGAGCACGAGCGAGAGGCCCAGCGTGATGATCGGCGCCTTGAGCGCGCCGCGCAGCAGCCAGCGGAAGCCCGCATTCATGGCGTGGAAGACGGGCTCGGTCATCCGCACGAAGCGGCCCTGGCTGCCATGCGGCTTGAGCAGCTTGGAGCACATCATCGGCGTCAGCGTGAGCGCGACAACGCCCGAGAACAGCACCGAGGCGGCGAGCGCCATGCCGAATTCGGTGAACAGCCGCCCCACATTGCCCTGCATGAAGGACAGCGGCAGGAAGACCGCCACCAGCACCAGCGTCGTCGCGATCACCGCAAAGGCGATCTCGCGCGAGCCGCGCAGCGAGGCGAGCAGCGGGTCCTCCCCTTCCTCGATGCGGCGGTGCACGTTTTCCAGCACCACGATCGCGTCATCCACGACCAGGCCGATGGCCAGCACCAGCCCCAGCAGCGTCAGGATGTTCAGCGAAAAGCCCAGCGCCGCCATGGCGACGAAGCTCGCCACCAGCGAGACGGGGATGGCGACGGCGGGGATGATGGTGGCGCGGAAGCTGCGCAGGAAAAAGAAGATGACGCCCACCACCAGCACCAGCGCCGTGACCAGCGCATGCTCCACCTCATAGATGGACTGGCTGATGAACAGGCTCTCGTCGAAGCCATAGGTGACGTTCAGCCCCTCCGGCAGGCCGGTGCGGATGCGCTCCACCTCCGCCTTCACGCCATTGGCGACGGAGAGCGTATTGGCCGTGCCCTGCCGCAGGATGCCAAGGCCGATGCCCGGCCTTCCATTGATGCGGTATTCGCCGCGCGTGTCCTCGGGCGCGATCTCGACCGTCGCCACATCGCCCAGCAGCACCTGCGCGGCGCCGGCCGGCCCGCCCTGGCGGGAGACGACGACGGAGCGGAACTGCGCGGGCGTGCTGAGGCGCGTATCGGTGCGCACCGTGAGCTCGCGCTGCGCGGATTCCAGGCGTCCGCCCGGCAGCTCGATATTCTCGCGGCGGATCGCCTCCTCGATGTCCTGCACGGTCAGCCCGCGCGCCGCCATGGATTGCCGGTCCAGCCAGACGCGCATGGAGAAGCGCCGCTCGCCCTGGATGATGACCTGGGCCACGCCCTCGACGATGGCCAGCCGGTCCACGAAGCGCCGGCGCGCCATGTCCGTCACCTCCATGCCGGAATAGACATCGGAGGACAGCGCGATCCAGAGGATGGGCCGCGTATCGCCATCCACCTTGGCGACCACGGGCTGGTCCGCCGCATCCGGCAGGCGCGAGAGCGCGCGGGCCACGCGGTCCCGCACGTCATTCGCCGCCGCATCCACGTCGCGGTTCAGCTTGAACTCGATCACCACCTGACTGCGCTCGTCACGCGATTGCGAGGAGATGGTCTTGATGCCCTCGATGCCCGCCACGGCGCCCTCGATCAGCTCAGTGATCTGCGTGTCCACCACGGCGGCGGAGGCGCCGGTATAGGTGGTCGTCACCTGCACCACCGGCGGGTCGATCTGCGGCAATTCGCGGATGGGCAGCGAGATCAGCGAGGCGATGCCCAGCACGATCATCATCAGGCTGACGACCGTGGCGAAGACCGGCCGCTTGATCGAGAGATCGGTCAGGGACATTAGCGCTGCCTCAGCTGGTCGGGCGGGTCATGGTCTCGGTCACGCGGACGGGGGCGTCGTTGCGCAGCCTTTGCAGACCGCGCACCACCACCTGGTCGCCGGCGTTCAGCCCGGCGCGGATTTCCACCTCGCCCGCCAGGCGCAGGCCGAGTTGCACGGGCACGCGGCGCGCGCGGCCATCACGGATGGCAAAGACGAAATTGCTCTCGCCCAGCGGGTCCAGCGCCTCCTCGGGGATGAGCAGCGCGCTGGGGCGGTTCTCCAGGGTGAGTTCCACCGTGAGGAACAGCCCAGGCTTCAGCGCCTCATCCGGATTGTCGAAATCGCTGATCAGGCGAATGGTCCGCGTTGCCGGGTCAATGCGCGTGTCCATGATGGCGACGCGCCCCTCGAAGCGCCGCGCGCCATAGGCGGCGGAACGCGCCACCACCGGGCTGCCCGCCTGCACCCGCGCGAGGTTCACCTCGGGGATGGAGAATTCCACCCGCACCCGGACGATGTCATCCAGCGTGGTGACGGGGGTGCCCGGCTGGATCAGCGCCCCCGGGCTCACCTGGCGGAGCCCCACCCGGCCGCTGAACGGCGCGGTCAGGCGGAGTTCTTCCAGCCGCGCCTGGGTCTGCCGCAGACGCCCTTCGGCGCCGCGGGAGAGCGTCTCCAGCTCATCCACCCGGGCCTGGGCGACCGCCTGGCCCGCCGGCAGCGCGCGGGCGCGGGCCAGTTGGGTGCGCGCATTGTCGAGCTGGGCGCGCGCCTGGTCGATCTCGGCGCGGATGGCGGCGGAATCGAGCTCCATGAGCACATCGCCCTCGCGCACGCGCTGCCCCTCCGTGAAGCGCACGGCGGTGACGATGCCCGCGACCTTGGTGGTGATGGTCACCGCCTCGCGCGCGCGAACGGTGCCCACGCTCTCGAGGCGCTCAATCACGGCACCAGTGCGGACGGGGGCGACGACGACGGGGATCTGCCCGCCAGGCGGGCCACCGCGCGGCGCCGGCGGGGGCGCTTTTTCCAGCCCCAGCAGCGCCAGGGGCTTGGGCACGCCCCAGGCCTCCGCCTGATCGTGCCACGCATAGGCCCCACCCCCGAGCAGGGCGAGGATGCCGAGTTGAACCCAAGCGCGCATGGAATGCCAAACCTACCGGAGGATCACTTATCGACCATCACGTGAAGGAATGACAACCCGAACCATCCCAAAAATTACACGCCGTTACAGTTTCGTTCAACCGCCCTGCACGCGGATGCAGCGGGCGAAGCGCCCTGGTGACGCTTCCCGCAGCGGTGGCACGCCCGCCACGCAAGCGGCCTCGGCATATTCGCAGCGCGGGGAGAAAGCGCAGGTGGTGGGCACCACATCCAGCATGGGCGGCGCACCGGGGATGGTGGTCAGGCGCTTGCCGCGCATCCCCGGATGCACCGTGGCGCCCAGCAGTCCCTGGGCATAGGGGTGCAGCGGCCCGGCCATCAGGCCCGCCACGGGCCCCTCCTCCACCACGCGGCCGGCATACATGACGGCTACACGGTCCGCGATCTCGCCCGCCACGCCGAGGTCATGAGTGACGAAAATGACACCCATGCCGAGCTTTTCCTGAAGTTCCCGCAACAAAAGCAGCACCTGGATCTGCACGGTGGCATCCAGCGCCGTGGTCGGCTCATCGGCCAGCAGCAGCTTGGGCCGGCAGGCCAGTGCCACCGCGATCATCGCGCGCTGGCGCAACCCGCCGGAGAGCTCATGCGGATAGGCGGCAAGGCGCCGCTTGGCCGAGGGGATCTGCACCAGCTCCAGCAATTCCAGCGCCCGCGCATCGGCCGTGGCGCGGGAGACGCCCTCATGCCGCTGCACCGTCTCGGCGATCTGGCGGCCCACGGTGAAGACCGGGTCCAGCGCCGTCATCGGTTCCTGGAAGATCATCGCCACTTCGCCACCGCGGAAATCGGCGAGTTGGCTGTTGCTCATGGCGTTCACGTCGCGCCCGCCCACCTCGATGCCGCCCGAGATATGGGCGAATTTGGGCAGGAGCTTCATCAGCGCGCGCAGCGTCACCGACTTGCCCGAGCCGGATTCGCCGAGGATGCACAGCACCTCGCCGGCGGCGAGGTCGAGATCCACGCCGTTGACCGCGTGCACGGTGCGGTCGCGCGTCTTGAACGTCACGTGCAGGTCGCGCAGCTTCACCAGCGGCGGCGCATTGGTCTTGAGGACGGCGCTCATGCCGCGAGGCTCCCGGCCTGGCTGTGCCCGCTCTCCGGCGTGGCCATGTGGCAGGAGACGATGTGCCCGCCGCCGAGATCGGCCATCAGCGGCTTGCGCGCGGCGCAGACCTCCTCGGCATGGCCGCAGCGCGTGCGGAAGCGGCAGCCCGACGGTGGGTTCACCGGGTTGGGCGGATCGCCCGTCAGGGGCGGCTTGGTGCGGCGCAGCGCCGGGTCCATGGAGGGGCGGCTATCCAGCAGGGCGCGGGTATAGGGATGCGCCGGGCGGTCATAGATGGCGCCGACCGGCCCCATCTCGGCCACCTCGCCCAGATACATCACCAGCACGCGGTCGCTGATGTACTGTACCACGTTGAGGTCGTGGCTGATGAAGACATAGGTCAGGTTGAACTCGGCCTTGAGGTCCACCAGCAGATTCAGCACCTGCGCCTCGACCGACTTGTCGAGCGCCGAGACCGGCTCGTCCAGGATGACCAGCTTGGGCCGCAGCGCGAGCGCACGGGCGATGTTGATGCGCTGGCGCTGGCCACCGGAAAGCTCATGCGGATAGCGGCGGGCGAAGCTCTCGGGCGCAAGGCCCACGGCGGCCAGCAATTCCCGCGCGCGCGTCACCGATTCATCGCCGGAGAGGCCATGGATGCGCGGGGCAAACGCAATCGTCTCCTCGATCGGCAGGCGGGGGTTGAGCGAGGCGTAGCTGTCCTGGAAGACCATCTGCACCTGGCGGCGATATTCGCGCAGCGTCAGGCCACCGGCCTGCACATTCTCGCCCACCGCCTCGCCATCGAAGATCATGGTGCCGGCATTGGGCTCCAGCAGGCGCATCAGGAGGCGCGCCGTGGTGGATTTGCCGCAGCCGGATTCGCCGACGATGCCAAGCGTCTCGCCCTTGATCACGTCGAACTCGACATCATCCACGGCCCGCACCACGGCCTGGGTGCGGCCGAGAAGCCCGCCCTTCAGGGGGAAATGCTTGACCAGCCCCTTCACGGCGAGGAGGGGTTGCGCGGGGCCACCGCGGTCGGGCGTGGGGTCGAGAGCGTCCATCCCCCTATTAGCGGCCCAGTGCCCTCGGCGCACAAGCGCGGCCTTGCGGCCGGGTCGGCGGCCCGGGCCAGGCTTTGCCCGCGCCGGGTGCAACATGATGGACGGACGCCTTGCATCACGGCATATCTGCCGGGCCGAAACCGGAGGCCACTCGATGCGCGCGATCTTTGTCATGGTGAAATGCGAGATGGGCCAAGCCTATCGCGTGGCGCGCGAGATGGCCGACAACATCCCCGAACTCTCGGAGATGCATTCCGTCTCCGGCCAATATGACCTGCTGGGGAAATTCTACCTGGAGCCGGACCAGGATATCGGCCTTTTCGTGGTGGAGCGGGTACAGAGCGTGAAGGGCGTGAAGGACACCTACACGCTGCAGACCTTCAATGCGTTCTCGGGCGCGCGCGGATAGGGCCACGCCACCGCCACCATTGTGGCGCGAATGCCTTGATCCCTCCCCACTGCCGCCTCAAGCCGCGGCCTATATTGCCCATCAGAGGAACAAGACCCCTCCTCCCGGCACGGCGCCCGAAAACGCCGCGCTGATGCTCTGGAAAGAGCCAAGACGATGCGCAAGCTCCTCCCTGTCCTCGCCCTGACCGGCCTACTCGGTTTCACCGCCTGCACCGACGCCTATGGCCGCTATGACCCGGTCGCCACGGGCTTCCTCGCCGCGGGCGCCGCGGTGGCGGCCGTCGCCGTGGGCGTGGCGGCCAGCCAGCCGAGCCGGTCCTCCCATTACGGGCGCTCCCATTACGGGCGCTCCCATTACGGGCGCTCCTATTACGGCCGGCCGGCCTATCACAGCGGCTTTGGCTATGGCCCGCCGCGCCGCGCCCATTGGTGAAGCCGGGGCTCAGTCCCAGGTCTTGAAGGCTTCCATCTCGGCGATGGGCCGCGCCTTGGCCAGCGCGGCGACATCCGGGATGGGCCGGCCGAAGCTGGCGTCGCCCGCGAAGGCGGCCTCGATCGCGGCGGCCACCTGAAGCACCAGCACATCGCCGCCGCGCGGGCCCACGATCTGCAGGCCGAAGGGAAAGCCCTTCTCGTCCAGGCCCACCGGCAGGCTCATCGCCGGGTGGCCCGTCAGCGTCACGTAGTAGGACAGGCTCAGCCAGTGGAAATAGGTCCGCACCGGCTTGCCGTCGATCAGCGCGGGATAGAGCTCCCGCCAGGGGCGGGGCGAGCAGCAGATGGCCGGGCTGATCAGCACCGAATGCTCGGCGAAGAAGCTCTGGAAGTTGCGGTAGATCTGCGTCTGGCGCGTCAGTGCCGCGGAATTGTCGGCGAAGCTGTAGCGCCGCGCCTCCTCCACATTGGCGTGCATGTTGGGGCCGCACAGGTGGGGTGTCTTGTCCACCTTCTCGCCATGGGCGGAGAGGACATTGACCGAGCGCAGCACCTCGAAGGCCTCATCGCCGCCGCTCAC
>NZ_JAIEQY010000315.1 GCF_019747315.1 Roseococcus sp.
TCGCTGCCCGAGGCCAGCGGCACCATGTTGGTCGCCAGTGCCACGGCCGAACCACCGGAGGAGCCGGCGGCGTTATAGACGGGGTTGAACGCATTCCCCGTCGCGCCCCAGACCGTGTTGCGGCTGTTGGCGCCGAGGCCGAATTCCGGGACATTGGTCTTGCCCAGCACATTGCCGCCGGCCTCGCGCAGGCGGCGCACCATACCCTCGTCATGATCGGGCACATGATCGGCGAAGAGCGGGCTGCCCCAGGTGGTGCGCAGCCCCTTGGTCGCTTCCAGATCCTTGATGCCCAGCGGCAACCCATGCAGCGGGCCGAGCTTCTCGCCCTTCATGGTGGCGGCGTCGGCGGATTTGGCGGTGGCGCGGGCGGCCTCCACATCCATTGCCGTCATGGCGTTCACCGCTGGGTTCACGGCTTCGATGCGGGCCAGGCAGGAATCGAGCAGCTCCTCGGCGGAGAGCTTCTTCGCGCCGATCATGCGGCGGGCTTCGAGGGCGGTCAGGTCACAGGCTTGGGTCAAGGCGGTCATTCCGGACGGTTTCGAGAGTCCTACAATGCCTTCCGGATTTGCCCAATGCCGCCTCAGCCGGGGGGAAGCCCCGCGGCATGGATCAGCTGCTCGGCGCGGAAGAAGCCGAGAAATTCCCAATCCGCGCCGCGCGGGCGAAACACGCCGGCCGCCCCTTCCGGGAATTCCTGCTGCGCCAGGCCCCGCCCGAGGATCATCCCCAACGGCACGATATGGCCGATCATCACCCGATTTCCGCCCGCCACAGGCTGCGCCAGGCGGCGGGAGACGGCGCGGGCGTCATCACTCGCATTTCCGGGGGTATAGTCATCGGCGATGAGGTCCCGCTCCACGCGGACGCGGGCGCGGGTGAAGGCGAGCTCGGCGGTGTCGAGGGCGCGGAACACCTCGCTGGTCAGCACCTCATCCACCGGGATGTTGAGGGCACGGAAGGCCTGGCCCAGGCGGAGCGCCTGCTGCCGCCCGGCCTCGCTCAGGTTGCGCTGGCCGGCGCGGTCGCCGCGCCGGCCGGTATCCACCTGGCTGCGGTCGGTGATGGCGTGGCGGATATAGAGGTTCAGGCCGCCGGCGCGCAGCAGCGGCAGCAGCGTCGCCTCCGGGATGAAGGCGAAGCCCTGCGCGAGGGCCTGCCCCTGGACCAGGGCAGGGATAAGGCTGGCGCCCAGCAGCGCGCGGCGACGCATGACATTCTCTCCATCGAGCTGGACCGCCGATAGCCGAGGCCCACCGGGCAGGCAATCACCCCGCCGGAAGCGAAACGCACCGCAAAATGCGAGAGCCGAACGCCTGGTGGTTGCGTTTTGCAATTCCCGGCATGGCATTCGAGGGCAGGTGCGGCACAATTCTCAATGAAAACAAGGGGCCATGCCCGCGGCCCGCAGCTTGCTCCAACGGTGGCAGGGAATGACCCCGAAGGAGATTTCGAATGTCCGATGTCACCCATGCCGGCCGCGGAGACCTGGTCTTGACCGTCCTGCGGTTCGCCATTCTCGCCACGGCCAGCACGCTGGTCGGTGTCCTGGCCCATGTGATCTGGAAGGCCGTCACCCAGTAAGGCACGCGCCGCTTCCCCCAAGCGCAGCGGGCACCAAGGCGCCCCCCCCTCCGGCTTCTTCCCCCTCCCCCCAGGGAAGCCGGCGAGCGCCAAAACTGCCCGGGGCCGGATGATCCGGCCCGCCTCGACCGCGACCAGGACCCCTGGCCCGATATGCCCCCTTCCCCCAAGGGGTGACCGGCTTCCCTTCCCCCCCCTCTCCCCGGGGGAGCCGGTCAGCGCATCAGGCCCCTGGTCGCGATCCAGGCCTGGATCTGCCCGGCGATCTCATCGCTGTTGGTGTTCATCATCCTGGCTCCGCCAGTCCGTCGTGACCCAGCGCGAGACGGCCTGCGCCATGAACCGGTCCCGGGCGGCAACGGGAAGGCGCGTGTTGTCGAAGGCGCGGCGCTGCGCCGGGTTGGCGTTCCAGCCCTGCCGCGGGCCCACACGGAACAGGCCCGGGCCCTCGCCCATGATGCGGAAGACGGGCTCGCCTCTCAGGATTTCCGGAAGGTGCGCCCATCGGGCGTCGTCTCACAGGTGGCGCCGATGAGGCCGCCGCCATGCAGGCTGCCGATCTCGCGCACCGCCAGCGGCTCCTACGCGAAGGCCGGCCAGGCGGCGAGCAGAAGCGCCAGGATGAAGGTCTTCATGATGTTTCCTCCGCCTCTTCGGGGAGAGGAGAGCCTAGACCCGTCGGAAAACCGGCGGCAAGCGGGTTTCAGGCGACGGGCGAGGCCGCCAGTGCCGCTTCCAGCGCGCGGATCATCGGCGGGGAATCGGGCGCGGTCTGCGTCGAGAAGCCCTGCACCCGCCGCCCATCGCGGCTGACCAGGTATTTGTGGAAGTTCCAGCGCACCGGCCCGGCCTCGCGCGCCGCCCAGGCGAAGAAGGGATGCGCGCGCTCGCCGCGCACATGGTTGATGGCGGTGATGGGGAAGGTGATGCCGAACATGGCGTCGCAGAACTCCCGCACCTTCCGCGCATCGGTGCTTTCCTGGTTGAAATCGGTGGAGGGCACGCCGATCACCGTCAGGCCGCGCGCCTCGTAGCGCTCATGCAGGCGCTGGAGGGCCGCGTATTGCGGGGTGAAGCCGCAGAAGCTCGCGGTGTTCACCACCAGCATCACCCGGCCGCGGAATTGCGCCAGCGGCAGGGGGCCACCCTCGATCGCCTCGAAGGAAAAGTCGAAGACGTTGGGCGTGGCCGCCAGGGCCGGGCCGCTCATGGCCAAGCCGCCCAGGAGGATGGCACGGCGCTCAACCATAACGCTCCTCCAGCCAGGGGTCGGCATTGTTGTGATAGCCGCGCACCTCCCAGAAGCCGGGCTGGTCCTCGGCCCGCAGCTCGATGCGCGTCACCCATTTCGCGGATTTCCAGAAGTAGTAGCGCGGGATGACGATGCGCGCGGGGCCGCCATGCACGCGCTCCAGCGGGGCGTGGTTCCAACTGTGCGCCACCAGCGCATCCTCGGCGGCGAAGACCTCCAGCGGGACATTGGTGGTGTAGCCGTCATAGGAGTGGAAGACGATGAAGCGTGCCTCGGGCCTGGGCTTTGCCATCTCCAGCAATTCCCGTGCGGCGACGCCGTGCCAGATGTTGTCATAGCGGCTCCAGGCGGTCACGCAGTGGATGTCATTCTTCCATTCGCGCTGTGGCAGGGCGCGGAAGGCGTCCCAATCGAGCGCCAGCTTGTTCTCGACCAGGCCTTCCACGCGCAGGCGCCAACGGTCCAGCTTCACCTCCGGCTGGACCCCGAGGTCGAGCACGGGGAAATCGGTGACGAGGCGCTGGCCAGGGGGGAGGCGATCCTGCCCCGCGGCGCCAGTCAGCAGCCGGCCCTCACGCGCCCACTTCTCCTTGCTGGCGATCAGCTTGTCCTTCACCGCGCCGGTGAGGGTGACGTCGTCTTCGGCCATGGCTTCTTCCTTCGCGTTGCGCATAGGTGCGCCTCCGGCGGCGGGATGCAAGATGATACCGCGCCTGCCCCTGTTCCCTGCGGCAGGATTGCACTATGTCCATCCCGGGACGAAATGCCGGTGCGCCTGATGCAACCGGAGACGATCATGACCAACCGCCGCCAGATTTTGGCTGCCCTCGCCGCCACGCCCGTGCTGGCGACCCCCGCGCTTGCGCAAACGCGCTGGGCGCCCAGCCGCTCCGTCCGCATGGTCGTCCCCTTCCCCGCCGGCGGCAGCCCCGATGTTCTCACGCGCCTCATGGCGCCGCATGCCCAGGCCGCGCTCGGCCAATCCGTGCTGGTCGAGAACCGCACCGGCGCGGGCGCCACGGTCGGCTCCAACTTCGTGGCGCGCGAGGCGCCGGATGGCCACACCGTGCTGGCGGCCACCATTTCCTCGCTCACCGCGCCCTTCATGATGAACCCCGCACCCTATGACCCGGTGCGGGATTTCCGGGCGCTCACCCTGCTCGCCATCACGCCGACCGTGCTGGTCACGCGGCCCGATTTCCCGGCGCGCACCGTGCAGGAATGGCACCAGGTGATCCAGCGCAACCCGGGCCGCTTCACCTTCGCCTCGGGCGGCGTGGGCAACCCCGCGCATCTGGCGGGCGAGCTCTACCGCTCGATGACGCGGGCCGACATCACGCATGTCGCCTTCCGCGGCAGCGCGCCGGCGCTGGTGGAGCTCCGCGCCGGCCGGGTGGATTTCTCCATCCTCGACCTGCCCTCGGCGGCCAGCATGATCGCCGACCGCACCATCCCGGCCCTGGCCGTCGGCACCGCCGAGCGCCTGCCCACCCTGCCTGACCTGCCCACGATCAGCGAGACGGTGGCGCCGGGCTTCGAGGCCTATTCCTGGGTGATGTGGTGGCTGGCCGCCGCCACGCCCGACCCCATCGCGGCGCGGCTGCAGGACGTGGCGAATGAGGCGCTTCGCCAGCCGGACGTCCAGGCGCGTGGCGCCCAGGCGGGCTTCCTGCTGCGCGGCACCGACGCCGCCGCCGCCCGCGCCCATGTGATGGCCGAGAGCGAGAAATGGGGCCGCATCATCCGCGAGCGGAACATCACCTTCGAGGGCTAGCCTCGAAGGATCATGGACAAAGCGTTGCGCGCCCGCCATATCCCCCCCGCCCCGGAACGGCGGGGCGCATCCCGGGAGTGACCCCCTTGTCCAACGCCACCATCGGCCGCCGCACCCTTGCCGGCCTGCTTGCCGCACCCGCCTTCGCCCCTGGCATCGCCGCCGCGCAGGAGGCCTACCCAAGCCGCCCGATGCGCTTCATCGTCCCCGTCGCGGCCGGTGGCTCGGCCGACGCCCAGGCGCGCCGCGTGGCCCAGCGCCTGGCCGAGCGCTGGGGCCAGCCCGTGGTGGTCGAGAACCGACCAGGTGCGAATGGCATCGTCGCGGTGCAGAACTTCCTCCAGGCGCCGCCCGATGGGCATACCATCTTCGCGACGCCGGCCGGGCCCATCGCCATCAACCCGAGCCTCTATCGCAACCTGCCCTATGACCCCTTCCGCGACTTCAGCTTCGCCTCGCTCATCAGCGTGATCCCGCTGGTGCTGGCGGTGCACCCCTCCGTCCCGGCGAACACCCTGCCCGAGCTGGTGGCGCTGACCCGCCGTCAGGGCGGCAGCTTCGCCTTCGCCAATGCGGGCGTGGGCACGCCCTCCCACCTGGCCATCGCCATGTTCCGCAGCATGGCGGGCGGTGGCGACGTGACCTCGGTGCCCTTCGGCGGCTCGGCGCCCGCGCTGACCTCGATCGTGGGCGGGCAGACGCATGCGATGTTCGACGCGGCCGTCTCCATCGCGCCCTTCTTCCGCGACAACCGCCTGAAGCCCATCGGCGTCGCCCACAGCGAGCGGCTTTCGATGCTGCCCGAGGTGCCGACGCTGGTGGAGCAGGGCGCGCCCAATTTCCTCGCCGCCACCTGGATGAGCCTCTGCACCCATGCGGCCACGCCGCGCGACCGCACGGCGCGGCTGGCCGCCGAGGTGGACGCCATCCTGGCCGAACCCCCGCTGCGCGACCTGCTGACCAGCCAGGGCGCCTTCGTGCAGGGCGGCACGCCGGAGCGATTTGCCGCCTTCGCCCGCGCCGAAGCCGACAAATGGGGCCGCCTGGTGCGCGAAACCGGGGCGAGCGTGGACGCCTGAGGGTCAGACCGCCTCATCGCAGGCGAGAACCGGGACGCGGCCCTCGCTGGTGTCCTGACGCATGTTCCAAGCCGCCATGCGAAGCCGCATGGCTGGAAAACGCTTCAGGCCACGCGGCCCAGCGCGTAGCCACGGCCGATCACATAGGCCTGGAGCGATTCCACGTCGCTCTCCTGGCTCGTGATGCGGTAGCGCACCAGATCCCGGATCGAGACGATGCCGCAAAGGCGGCGTGCGCCATCCACCACCGGCAGGTGGCGGAAATAGCCGGAATCCATCACCTCCATCGCCTCATGCACCGAGCTGTCGGCGGTGACGACCTGCACCTCATGCGTCATCAGCGCCGAGACGCGCAGGTCGAGCAGGCCTGCGCCATGCTGCGTCAGGCCGCGGACCACGTCGCGCTCGCTGAGGATGCCGACCAGGCGGCCCGCATCGTCGCAGACCACGACGGCGCCAATGCGCTGGCGGGAGATGATCTCGGCCGCCTCCACCACCATCGAATCCGGCAGCACGGAAATGACGGAGGAACCTTTTTGGCGAAGCACGGCACCGACGGTCATGGCTGAATCCTTGGGCGGGAGAAATGGAACCGCGCCTATAACCGACGACCGGCGTCGGGCATGCGGAAATCGTTACGAATGGAGAAGACTTCATCTTCCCCTCATGCCGTGCTTACCTTCCTGGTACCCAAGGTCCCGCCATGCCAATCACCATCGCCTGCCTGCACACCGCCGCCAGCAATGCGCCGCTCTTCGAGGCCGCCGCCCAGGCCCTGCCCGGCGGTGCGCTGCGCCTGACGCATGAGGTCCGCCCCGACCTGCTGCGCGAGCCCACGCCCGGGACGCTGGCCGAAGCCGCATCCCTGTTGCGCCGCCTGGCAGAGGGGGCGGATGCCGTGCTGCTCACCTGCTCCACCATCGGCGCGGCGGCGGTACAGGTGACGGGTGCCCCCTGCCCCGTGCTGCGCGCCGATGCCGCGCTGGCCGAGGCCGCCTGCCGCAGTGGCGGCCTGGTCCATGTGCTCTACGCCGCCCCCACCACGCGCGGGCCGACCAAGGCGCTCTTCACCGCAGCCGCCGCCAAGACCGGCGCCAGCCTGGAGCTGCGCCTGGTCGAGGGTGGCTGGGACATGTTCCTGGCGGGCGACCTGGCCGGCTATCACGCGGCCATCGCCGCCACGGCCGAGGGCCTGCCGGGCCGCGTGGTGCTGGCCCAGGCCTCCATGGCCCCCGCCACTGCCCTGATGGACGCGGCGCCGCCGCTGACCGTGCCGGCCATCGGCGTGATGGCGGCCGCGCGGGCGGCGGTGCGCGGGCGAAATCCGGGCTAGACTGCGTCCTCACGATTCGCAGGAGGCGGGAATTGGCTTTCGTCATCGCCGTCGCGCAGCAGAAAGGCGGGGCCGGCAAGTCCACGCTGGCCTCGAACCTCGCCGTCGCCTTGCTCCAGGGTGGCAAGCGCGTGGCACTGCTGGACACCGACCCGCAGGCCAGCCTGACCCGCTGGCATTCCATCCGGCCGGAGACCGCGCCGAAGCTGGTGTTTGACGCGCCCTCCGGCTGGCGCGTCACCGGTGCGCTGGACAAGCTGCGGCGCAGCACCGACTTCATCGTGATGGACACGCCGCCCCATGCCGACACCGACAGCAAGATCGCCATCCGCTCGGCCGATCTCGTGCTGATCCCGTTGCAGGCCTCGCTGCCCGACCTCTGGGCCAGCGAGGCGACCATCGCGCTGGCTGAGGCCGAGAAGCGGCTGCATCGCCTGGTGCTGAACCGCCTGCCCGCCTCCGGCCGCCTGCGCGACGTGGTGCTGGAGGAATTGGCCCGCCGCAAGACGCCGGTGATGGCGGAGACGCTGGGCAATCGCTCCGCCTTCGCCGCCGCCTTCGCGCTCGGCCAGGGCGTGACCGAGAGTGCCGCGCGCAGCCCCGCGGCCGATGAGATCCGCGCGCTGGCCACTGCCATCGCCAAGCTGAAGGGGAAATGATGTCAGGCCAGATCGCCTTCCTGCTGCATGTGGTCTTTGCGGTGCTCTGGGTGGGGGGCATGGCCTTCGCCATCCTCGCCCTGCGCCCGGCGCTGGCGGTGCTGGAGCCGCCGCAGCGCCTGGCCCTGATGGGGCGGGTGCACAAGCGCTTCTTCCTCATCGTCTGGCACGCCATGCCCATCGTGCTGCTGAGCGGCTACTATCTGCTATTCGGCCATTACGGCGGGTTTCGCGGCGTCGGCTGGACGGTGCATCTGATGCATCTGACGGGGCTGCTGATGGCGGCCATCTACCTCGCCATCTTCTTCGGCCCCTGGAAGGCGATGCGCGCGGCCCTTGCCGCCGGCGACCTGCCGGGTGCCGCCGCCGCCAATGACCGGATCCGCCTGCTGGTCACGGGCAATCTGCTGCTCGGCCTGCTGACGGTAGGCATTGCCGCTTGGGGACGCCTCGGTTGAAGCATAAACTGACCATTCGCGACGATGACTACCCCGAGCTGGAGGCGGTGGCCGCCATCCAGCGCGGCCTGCACAGCTACAACCAGGAGCGCGGCGGCCCCTATGACCGCGACCCCGTGACCGTGCTCGCCCGCGATGAGGAGGAAGCGGTGAAGGGCGGCCTGCTCGGCCTCACCTATTGGAATTGGCTGTTCATCGACTGGCTCTGGCTGGCGCCGGACCAGCGTGGCAAGGGGCTCGGCACGGAGTTGCTGAACCGGGCCGAGGCGGTGGCGCGGACGCGCGGCTGCACCGATGCCTATACCGACACCTTCAGCTTCCACGCGCCGCATTTCTGGACGCGCAATGGATGGGTGGAGGCGGGGCGGCTGGATGGCATGCCGCCGGGGCATGCGCGCATCTGGTATCGGAAGAAGCTCTGAGGGACGGGAAAAAGATCGAGGGGCTGGCCCCTCGAGCACCCCGGCAGGGTAAATGCCTGCGTGGCATTTACGAGTTTCCTGCACCTTCGGTCTTGAAGCCGTAGAGCCGTGCGGGGTTCTCCACCAGGATCAGATCGCGCGTGGCCTCGTCCGGCACCCAGTCGAAGAGCCAGTCCAACAAAAGGCCGTCATCCAGCATCGTCGCGGGCGTCGGGAATTGCGTGTGCGGCCAATCCGTGCCCCAGACGCAGCGCTCCGGCGCCGCCGCCACGAAGCGCCGCGCGATGGGGGTGAGGTCGGCATAGGGCGCCACGCTCGCGCGATAGCCGCAGATCTTCACATGCACGCGGCCGGTGTCGAGCAGGCGCAGTGCCGCGGCGAGTTCCGCACCCTCCGGCCCATCGGCGGCCTTCACCCCGGCCATGTGGTCCAGCACCAGCGGCACCGGCAGCTGTGCCAGGCGGGGCGCGAGCCCCATCAGCACGTCGCCCTTCATGTAGAGCTGGAGGTGCCAGCCGAGATCGGCCACGCGCCGCGCCAGCGATTCCAACTGGTCCACCGGCGTGCCATTGCCGCTGACGGCGTTGAAGCGCACGCCCACCGCCCCCGCATCGGCCAGGCGCCGCAACTCGGCGGGGCTCGCCGCGTCATCGACCACCACGATGGCGCGGGCATTGTCCTGGCCGAATTGCGCCACCGCATCCATCGTCACCGCATTGTCGGTGCCATAGACGCTGGCCTGCACCACCACGCGCCGGGTGAGGCCGAGGGTTTGCGCCATATCCAGGTAATGCGCGATCAGCGCGGGCGGCGGGGTGTAGGGCCGCGTTTCGCTCATCGGAAAGCGGTCATAGGGACCGAAGATGTGGAAATGGCTGTCGCAACTGCCCTCGGGCGCGCGTTGCCGGGGGGTGTTGGTCCGCGCATTCGCGGGGGCGCAGGTGAATGTGAGGTCCATGGGGTGAGATTGCGGGCATCGCGCACCCGGCGCAATCTGGCGCCACAGCATGCGGGAGAAACGCGATGAGCAAAGTGGCAGTGGTGACGGGGGCGAGCACGGGGATCGGGCGCGCCGTGGCGCTCGGTTTGTTGAAGGCGGGCTACCGCGTGGCACTCGCCGCCCGCCGCCAGGATGCGCTCGACGAGACGGCGCAGATGGCGGGCGCCAATGCCGGCAACGCCCTGCCCATGGCGACCGACGTGGCCTCGCCCGATGGCGTGAACGCGCTATTTGCCGCGCTGAAGGCCAAGTGGGGCCGCTGTGACCTGCTGTTCAACAATGCCGGCATGGGCGTGCAGGGCTACCTTCTGGAAGACCTTCCCGTGGAGAAGTGGCTGGAGGTGGTGAATGTGAACCTCACCGGCAGCTTCCTCTGCGCGCAGCAGGCCTTCCGCATGATGAAGGAGCAAACGCCTCAGGGTGGGCGCATCATCAACAATGGCTCGATCAGCGCGCATACGCCGCGGCCGGACAGCGTGGCCTATACGGCGACGAAGCACGCAATCACCGGCCTGACCAAGTCGCTGATCCTGGATGGGCGCAAGTACAACATCGCGGCCGGGCAGATCGACATCGGCAATGCGGCGACGAACATGACGGCGCGCATGCAGAAGGGCGTGAAGCAGCCCAGCGGCGAGATGATGGTGGAGGCCACCATGGATGTGCAGAACGTGGCGAACGCCGTGCTGTTCATGGACTCGGTGACGCCGGAGGCGAATGTGCCCTTCCTGACGGTGAAGGCCTCGCTCATGCCCTGGGAAGGCCGGGGCTGAGCGGCTTTTCCTTGCGCCGCGCGGTTTGGACGCTAATGTGACCACTATGGTCACACCAACCGAAATCCAGCTGCGCGACGCCAAGGCCGGTTTCTCCGCCGTCGTGGAACAAGCCGCGCATGGCGTGCCCAGCGTGGTCACGCGTCATGGAGAGAAGGTCGCCGTGGTGCTGGGCTATGCCGATTGGCTTCGGCTGACGGGAGCCCAGCCCAGCTTCGCGGAACTGTTGCTGGGCTTCCCCGATGTCGGCGAGATTGCGCGCGATGCGTCGCCGCCGCGGGACATTTGAGCTTCCTGCTCGACACCAACCTGCTTTCGGCGACAGCACCCGCGCGGCGCATTGAGGGTGACGCGCCCAAGCAGGCCGCGCGCGCCTGGATCACAGCGCAGGCTGACCGGATCTTCCTGCCCACAACCGCCATCGCCGAGATCGCCGCCGGGATCGGCGCGCGCGAGGCGGCGGGGGCCACCCGGCATGCGATGGAGTTGGCCGAATGGCTGCGGGCCGTCCTGGTGGCTCATCCGGAGCGGATCCTGCCCCTCGACACGGCTGCGGCGCTGCATCTGCGGGCGCTGAACGCGGCGGCGCGTCGGATAGGACACGCGCCGAGCTTTGCCGATCTGAGCATCGCGGCCATCGCCCGCCAGCACGGCCTGACAGTGGCCACACGCAACATCAAGGATTTCGCGCCGATGGGGGTTGCGACCCTGGATCCGTTTCGGATCGAAGAGGACGCGTGAAGAAGAGGCCTCCGGCGGCTGGGGCCGAAAGGCCCCAGACCCCAGGAATTTGGCCCGGAGCCCAGCGGACAGGACCAGCACTGCCCCAAGTCTCGGGGTCTGGGGCCTTTCGGCCCCAGCCGCCGGAGGCCCTTTTCCCTTAAGCCGTCGCCAGCGCGATCTTCACCGCGGCCAGCGCATCCTCGGCCTTATCCGCATCCGGCCCACCGGCCTGCGCCATATCCGGACGCCCGCCGCCGCCCTTGCCGCCGACCGCCGCCGAGGCCGCGCGCACCAGCGCCACCGCATCCGCACGGCCCTTGGCCACCTCGCCCACGCCGACCACGATGCTGGCCTTGCCCTCGGCCGTCGAGACCAGCGCCACCACATCGGCGGCACCGCCCTTGAGGATGGCTTCCGCCAGGCCCTTCAGTTCCTTGCCGGGCATGTCGCCAAGGTCGCGCAGCGCGAGGCGCAGCCCGGCCACGGTTTCCACTTCCACGCCGGCCGTCGCCATCTTCTTGCGGGTCTCGGTCAGATCGCGCTCCAGCTGGCGGCGATCCTCGACGAGCGCCAGCACGCGGGCCGGCAGGTCGGTCGGGCTGACCTTCAGGGCTGCGGCCGTCTCGCGCAGCAGGCGGGATTCGGCCTCCATCGCGGCATAGGCGGTCGCACCCGTGATGGCCTCGATGCGGCGCACGCCGGCGGCGACGGCGCCTTCGGAGACCAGGCGGAACATGCCGATATCGCCCGTGCGCTTCACATGCGTGCCGCCGCAGAGCTCAATGGAGTAATTGCCCTTGCGGTCCACCGCCATGGGGTCATGCCCCATGGCGACGACGCGGACTTCCTCGCCATATTTCTCGCCGAACAGCGCCATCGCGCCCTCGGCCACGGCCGCATCCGGCGTCATCAGGCGCGTCGTGACCTCGGCATTCTCGCGGATGCGGGCATTCACCTCGGCCTCGACCCAGGCGAGGTCCTCGGCGCCGATCGGCGTGGGCTGGGAGACGTCGAAGCGCAGCCGGTCGGGCGCGACCAGCGAGCCCTTCTGCGCGACATGCGTGCCGAGCCGACGGCGCAGCGCCTCATGCAGCAAATGGGTCGCGGAATGGTGCGCGCGAATGGCGCCGCGGCGGCTGTGGTCCACCTCGGCGATGACGGCCTGGCCGACGCTGACATCGCCGCTTTCCACCTTGCCGATATGCACGAAGAGGTCGCCCAGCTTCTTCTGCGTGTCGCGGATGCGGATCACCGCATCGCCCACGCGGATCACGCCGGCATCGCCCTGCTGGCCGCCGCTTTCGCCGTAGAAGGGGGTCTGGTTCAGGATGATCGAGACGTCACGCCCCGCCGCCACGCTGTTCACGGACGCGCCATCGGCGATGATGGCGGCGATGGTCCCCTCGGCGCTCTCGGTCGAGTAGCCCAGGAATTCGGTGGCGCCGAGCTTCTCCTTCACATCGAACCAGAGCGTCTCGGTCGCGGCCTCGCCGGAACCGGCCCAGGCGGCGCGGGCGCGCTTCTTCTGCTCGGCCATGGCGGCGTCGAAGCCCGCCACATCCACGGCGCGCCCCTCGGCGCGCAGCGCGTCCTGCGTCAGGTCGAGCGGGAAGCCGTAGGTGTCGTAGAGGCGGAAGGCGACGTCACCCGGCAGGGCTTCCTGGGCGCCCAGCTTGGCCTTCTCGGCCTCCAGCAGGCCAAGGCCGCGATCCAGCAGGGTGCGGAAGCGCGTCTCTTCCAGCTTGAAGGTTTCCGTGATAAGCGACGCCGCGCGCGAAAGCTCCGGATAGGCGGCGGCCATCTGCCGCTCCAGCGCCGGGAAGAGGCGATGCAGCAAGGGCTCGACCGCGCCCATCATGTGGGCGTGGCGCATGGCGCGGCGGAGGATGCGGCGCAGCACATAGCCGCGGCCCTCGTTCGAGGGCAGCACGCCATCGGCCATGAGAAAGGCGCCGGCGCGCAAATGGTCGGCCACCACGCGGTGCGAGGCGCGGAAGGGGCCATCCGGCTCCTGGCCCGTCAGCTGCGCGGATTCGAGGATGATCGCGCGGAAGGTGTCGGTGTCGTAGTTGTCGTGCTTGCCCTGGAGGATGGCGGCGAAGCGCTCGAGGCCCATGCCGGTGTCGATCGAGGGGCGCGGCAGCGGGTTCCGGGTGCCCTTGGGCTCCTCCAGATACTGCATGAAGACCAGGTTCCAGATCTCGATGAAGCGGTCGCCATCCTGGTCGGCGCTGCCCGGCGGGCCGCCGAAGATCTTGTCGCCATGGTCGAAGAAGATTTCCGAGCACGGGCCGCAGGGGCCCGTGTCACCCATGCGCCAGAAATTGTCGTCGGTCGGGATGCGGATGATGCGGTCATCGCCGAGGCCCGCGATCTTCTTCCAGAAGCCGGCGGCCTGCTCATCCTCGGAATAGACGGTGACCAGCAGGCGGTCCTTGGGGAGCGCGAAATCCTTGGTGATCAGATTCCAGGCGTGCTCGATCGCCTGTTCCTTGAAATAGTCGCCGAAGGAGAAATTCCCCAGCATCTCGAAGAAGGTGTGGTGGCGGGCGGTGTAGCCGACATTGTCCAGGTCATTGTGCTTGCCGCCGGCGCGCACGCATTTCTGCGCCGTGGTCGCCGTCACATAGTCGCGCTTTTCCTGGCCGGTGAAGGTGTTCTTGAACTGCACCATGCCGGAATTGGCGAACATGAGCGTCGGATCATTGCGCGGGACGAGCGGGCTGCTCTCCACCACGCGATGGCCGTTGCGCGCGAAATAGCCGAGGAAGGTGGCACGGATGTCGTTGCTGCTGCTCATGGCGTTGGCTTAGCGTGGCTGCCGCGGCGCCTCAAGGTGGGGCGGGCTACGCCATGCTTGTGCGGGATCAATGCCCAGGCCTAGGCTGGCGCCATGCCCATCGCCACCTTCATCCCCCGCATCCTGCTGCGCCAGCTTGGCTTCTCCGCCCTCTATCACTACGCGCCGCTGGAGGCGCTGGAGGGCATTGTCACCCGCGTGACGGGACGGCCGGGCGATTGGACCGATTGCGAATTGCGGCTGACGGCCAGCCCTGGCTGGTCCTGGGCGGGAAAGCGGCTGTTCCGCGATTATTCCGTGCTGGATTTCGAACTGAAGCTGAAGGAGCGCGGCGTCTATACCTATTTCTTCGGCGGGCTGCCTTCGCGCTGGGGCCTCTACAAGAACCTAAACCTTTCCAAGGCCAAGCCCATCGAGGAGCAGGGCTGGGGCGCCGTCCGCGTCCCGCTGGAAGAGGTTCTGGCCCGCTATGCCGGTCCCATCTTCTACCGGGCGGATGACGCAGCGGTCGTCATCCGCGGGGGCTATGAAGGGCCAGGCGCCGTGCACCCCCTGCCGATCAAGGGGCGCCGGGGCTGAGGGTGCCTCGCCGGCCTCAATAGGCCGGCGTGGCTTCCGTCACCGAGACATGGGCGGAGACGACCTTCCAGCCCAACTCCGGAAAGCGCACCCAGGTCTGAGTCTGCCGCGCCGGCAAATCGCCCCGGCCGCGCATCTTGAAGATCAAGTTCACCACCGCGGTGTCGCGGCCGAGGGTGAGGATATCGAGGCGGATGCGCTCCAGCTTGATGCCCGGCCCCGGCGGGCGCGCCACGCGATGGGCGTGGATCTCATCAAAGCCATAGCCATTCTCATGGATGGCGAGGCGGCGGGTGTGCGGCGAATTCCAGAAGGTGTCGTCCAGCACCTCCACATTCTTGGTGATCAGCGCCTCCTCGTAGCGCTCGAATTTCTGGCGGACTTCCTCGACGATCTCGGGGATGTTCGGGGTCATGCGGCTTGCTCCAAAGCGAGTGCGGTTCGGATGAGAAGGGCATCGGCACCCCGCGCCGCGATGAGCGAGAGGCCGACCGGCCGCCCCTCCACCATGGCACCGGGAATGCTGATCTGTGGATGGCCGGCGAGGCCGCCATGGGCGCAAAGGCACAGGATCTGGTCGCGCAGCGGCGTCAATTCGCCCAGCGGCAACCCGGCCCTGGGTGCGGGGAAGGGCGTGGTGGGGATGGCCAGCACCGTGCCCGGGGGGAGCAGGAAGCGCATGCGCCCGCGCACCTCCTGCCGCATCATCGCCGCCCAGCCGCGATCCGCCTCGCTCGACATCGCGCCCAGCACGAGGCCCTTGGCGACGGAGAAAGCAAAGCGCGGATTGTCCCGCTCGACCCATTCGCGGAAGGTCTCCCAGGCCTCGACCGGCTGGAGCACGCGCTGCGCGCGTCCCCAGACGGAGAGGCCCGGCGGGGCCATGAGGTCGAAGCGCGCCTCCGGGATCAGCGCCTTGAGGCGGCGGACCATCGGTTCCAGCGCGGCGGCGGTCGTGGGCTCGGCGAAGCCGAAGGCGTCGCTGGCAATGATCAGGCGCGTGGGCAGCGCCTCGGGAATCGCTTCACTCAGCAGGACTTCCGAGACGCGGGCGAAGGTCGCGGCATCCCGCGCGAACCAGCCCGTGGTGTCGGAGGAAGGCGCCTGGGGCAGCATGCCCGCGAGGTTCAGCCGCCCATGGGTCGGGCGGATGCCATAGAGGCCGCAGAAGCTGGCCGGCACCCGCACCGAGCCGCCGGTATCCGTGCCCAGCGCCGTGTCGCAGATCCCCTGCGCCACCGCGCTGGCCGAGCCGGAGGAGGAACCGCCCGGCACATGGCCCGGGGCGGCGGGGTTGAGGGGCGTCCCCTCGAAGGCATTCTCGCCGAGGATGCCGAGCGAGACTTCGTCGGTGATGGTCTTGCCCATCAGCGTGGCGCCGGCATCGAGCAGGCTCTGCACGGCCCAGGCATGGCGCGTCGGGATGGGGTTCTGTCGTGCCCAGTCAGGATTGCCGCCGCCGGTGGGGGCGCCCGCCACGTCGAACAAATCCTTGGCCGCAAAGCTCAGGCCGGCAAGCGGCCCACCCACGCGCCCATCGATGCGCACGGAACTGCCAGGGACGAAAGGCGAAGTCATGCGGCGCGCTCCAGCGGTTGAAGCGCGCAGCTTGTCCGGCCTTGGGTCGGCTGGCTACTCCTCCTCGGCCGGGCCGTCGCTGTCGGGGGCCACCATCATGGCACTCGCCACCACGGTGGCCTGGCCGCGGATGCGCTTCTCGATGCTGTCGGCCATGGCGGGGTTGTCGCGCAGATACTGCTTCGCGTTCTCCCGCCCCTGGCCGATGCGCTGGCCATCGCAGCTGAACCAGGCGCCGGATTTCTCCACCACGCCCGCCTTCACGCCAAGGTCGATCAGCTCACCCACCTTGCTGATGCCCTCGCCATACATGATGTCGAACTCGACCTGCCGGAAGGGCGGCGCCATCTTGTTCTTCACCACCTTCACGCGCGTCTGGTTGCCCGTCGTTTCCTCCCGGTCCTTGATCGCGCCGATGCGGCGAATCTCAAGCCGGCAGGAGGCGTAGAACTTCAGCGCATTGCCGCCAGTGGTGGTCTCGGGGTTGCCGAACATCACGCCGATCTTCAGGCGAATCTGGTTCAGGAAGATCAGCAGCGTGTTGGAGCGGCTGACCGTGCCGGTCAGCTTACGCAGCGCCTGGGACATCAGGCGCGCATGCAGGCCGACATGGGTGTCGCCCATCTCGCCCTCCAGCTCGGCCTTCGGCACCAGGGCCGCCACGCTGTCCACCACCAGCACGTCGATGGCGCCCGAGCGCACCAGCGTGTCGGCGATTTCCAGCGCCTGCTCGCCGCCATCGGGCTGGCTGATCAGCAGGTTCTCCACATCCACGCCGAGCTTGCGGGCATAGCCGGGGTCGAGCGCGTGCTCGGCGTCAATGAAGGCGCAGGTGCCGCCCTTCTTCTGGGCTTCCGCGATGGCGTGCAGCGCCAGCGTCGTCTTGCCCGAGGATTCCGGGCCGTAGATCTCGATGATGCGGCCCTTGGGCAGCCCGCCAATGCCCAGCGCCAGGTCGAGCCCGAGCGAGCCGGTGGAGATCACCTCGATCCCCTCCATGGCGCTCTTGCTGCCCATGCGCATGATCGAGCCCTTGCCGAACGCGCGTTCGATCTGGCTCAGCGCGGCGTCGAGCGCCTTTCCCTTTTCCATCCTGGAAATCCCCTACAACCCGTGGCAGCGATACGCAGCCAGATTACACGCAATGCACCAGCCCCCAAGCGCGGAGTGGCTGCATCGCTCGATGTTCTATTAATGTTCCTTTTTGAACTGCGCCGCAAGGGGAAGAAACGCACCCGCCACCGCCATTCGCAGCGCATCGGGCGTATAGGGCTTGGCCAGGAAGCGAAAACCTTCGGCCGGCAAGTCCGAATCCACCACCGCCGCCGCATAGCCGGAGAGCAGGAGAATCGGCACATCCGGCATGATCTTCCGCGCCGCGCGGGCCAGGGACAGCCCATCCATCCCCGGCATGGCAACGTCGCTGGCGATCAGGCAGGGGCGCAGCCCGGCTTCCAGCTGCTCCAGCGCCTCCTCGCCATCCAGCGCCTGCACCACTTCGAAGCCCGCCTGTTGCAGGCAAAGATTGGCGACGCGCAGCAGCGATGGTTCGTCATCCACCAGGAGGATCGGGCCCACCGGCACGGCCACCGGCATGGGCCGCGGCGGCTCGGGCAGGTCCAGCGGGCCATCATGGCGGGGCAGCAGGATGCGGAAGGTGGTGCCCTGGCCGGGCTGGCTCTCCACTTCCATCTGCCCGCCCAGCTGGCCGATGATGCCCTGCACCGTGGCCAGGCCAAGCCCCGTGCCGCCCTCGTTGAGCTTCGTGCTGAAGAAGGGCTCGAAGATGCGCGGCAGCGTTTCGGGCGGGATGCCCGGGCCGTTGTCGGTCACTTCCACCATCGCATAGCGGCCGGCCGGCAGGGCCAGGCTGTCCAGCACCAGGCGGCGGCCCGTCGCGATGCGCAGCCTTCCCACCCCCTGCATGGCATCCCGCGCATTCACCACCAGGTTCAGCAGCACCTGGTCCCATTGCGAGGGGTCCACCCGGATCCGGCGCGGCGGCTCCTGCAAATCCAGTTCCAGCTCGATCCGCGCGCCGAGCAGCCGCGGCAGCATGATGGCAAGCTGGCGGATGGTCTCATTCAGGTCCAGCACGCGCGGCGCCATCACCTGCTGGCGCGCGAAGGCCAGCAATTGCTTCACCAGGCCCGAGCCGCGCTGCGCGGCACCCTCGATCGCTTCGATCTCGCGCGCTGCGGCAACAGCGGATGCCCCATGGGGCGCCACATGGCGCAGCGCGCCCGCGGCCCCCAGGACCACGGAGAGCAGGTTGTTGAAGTCATGCGCGATACCGCCGGCGAGACGGCCGAGGATTTCCAGCCGCGCCCCCATCCCCGGCGCCAGGGATTCCAGCAGCAGCAGCGCGCCATCCGCGCCGCCCAGCGGCACCAGGCGCAGCAGCCCCACCGCCTCCACCACCACCGGCGCCGGGTTCTCGCCGCGCAGCGCCGCCTGGATCGCAACTTCGGCCGCGGGGAAAAGCCGCGCCGCCGCATCGCCGGTGCGGATCAGCACCGCACCGCCCAGCGCGCCGCGCAGCGCCGCATTGGCCAGCACGACGCGCCCCGCGACATCGAGCAGCGCCGCCGGCTGCGGCCAGGCCGCGAGCACCGTCTCGCCGCCGGGCAGGCGCGGGCTCATGGCGCGCCCCTGAGGCGCATCACATAGGCGATGATCTTCGCCGCCGCGTCCCAATGCTCGGCCGGAATTTCCTCGTCGAGTTCGACGCGGTAGAGCGCACGCGCCAGCGGCGGGTCGGGCAGCACCGGCACGCCGGCCTGGCGCGCCACCTCGCGGATTTTAGCCGCCATCGCATCCACTCCCTTGGCCACCACCCGCGGCGCCGCAGCTTGCCCGGCTTCATAGGCCAGGGCCACGGCATAGTGGGTGGGGTTGGTGATCACCACGGTCGCGCGCGGCACGGCCGCCATCATGCGCCGCCGCCCCGCAGCCTCGCGCAGCTGGCGCATCCGGCCCTTGATGATCGGGTCGCCCTCGCTTTCCTTGTATTCTTCCTTCAGCTCCTGCCGGCTCATCCGCAGCTTTTCCAGATGGCGGTAACGCACCAGCAGGATGTCCAGCAGCGCCAGCAGCGCGAAGGCGGCGAGTGTGGCGGCCAGCAGCCGCAACACGCCGCGCCCGGCGGCGGCGAAGAGTTCGGCCGGCGGCATGGCCAGCACGGCGGCCAGCCCCGGCAGGTCGCCCGCCACATACCAGAGGGCCGCGGCGACAATGGCGATCTTCAGCACCGAACGCCCGAATTCCAGCAGCCCCTCCGCCCCCAGGATGCGCGAGAAGCCCGAGATGGGGGAAATCTTGGCGAGGCTCGGCGCCAGCCCGCTCATCGAGACGGCGCCCCGCGTCTGGGCCAGCGTGGCGACGATGGCGCCCAGCGCCGCCGCCAACGTGATGGGCCAGGTAAGATCGAGGAAGAGATCCAGCCATTCCCGCGCCGTGGCCGCGAGGCTCAACTCATGCCCCCGCCCCAGCGTGCCGCGCAGCGAGGCGGCGATGCGCTCCATCTGGCCCGGCAGCAGCAAGGCCGCCATGAAGGTGGAAGCCAGCAGCGTGGCAAAGCCCACCGCCTCGCGCGAGAGGGCGACATTGCCCTGCTGCGCCGCCTGGTCGATGCGCTTCTGGGTGGCGGGTTCGGTTTTCTCGGCGCTGCTCTCGTCTTCTTCCTCGGCCATGGCTCAGCCCCCCGGCAGGCGCAGGAAGCCCTGCACCATCCCCTGGCCCCAGAGCGCCAGCATGGAGGGCAGCAGCAGGATCAGCAGCAGGAAGCCGCCCAGGATCTGCACCGGCGCGGCCACGACAAAGACCTGCGCCTGCGGCGCCAGCCGCGCGATCAACCCGATGCCCGCATTCACGAAGATCGCCGCCAGCACGAAGGGGGCGGCGAGTTGCATGGCGAGCGAGAGACTTTCCGCCGCCATGCGCGCGATGGTCTCGGCGGCCGCACCCGCCGGCAGCCCCTGCCCCACCGGCAGCACGGCATAGCTCTCGACCAGCGCGCGCAGCGGGATTTCATAGAGGCCCGTCGCCAGCATCAGCGCCGCGGTGGCGAGCGAGAACATCCGCGCCAGCGCCGTGGCGCTCGCACCGAGAACGAGGTCGCCCTGCAAGGGCGAGGCGAGGCCGATCAGCAGCGCCACCACCTGCCCCGCCTGGGCCAGCGCCAGCGCCAGGAAGCGCGCCAGCAGCCCGATCCAGAGCCCCACCAGGATTTCCGTGACCAGCAGCAGCCCGAGCCCCGAAACCTCCTCGGGCATGGTGGGCAGGCTGGGCGCCAGGATGGGCAGCAGCGCCAGCACCAGCCCCACCGCGAGCGCCACGCGCAGATTGGCCGGCACCTCCGCCTCGCCAATGCCGGGCAGCAGCATCACCGCCGCCCCCAGCCGGCAGAGGATCAGCACCGCCTGGAAGGCCAGCGCCGGCAGGGCGGCAAGCAGCGCGGCATCGGCGGGAAGAATCACGGCAGGCCACCCACCGCGATCACCTGGTCGAACAGCCGCCCGGCCCAGGCCTGCATCAACCCCGTCATGAAGGGCCCGGTGATGAGCAACAGCCCGCCAATGGCGGCGAGCTTCGGCAGGAAGGCGAGCGTCGCCTCCTGGATCTGCGTCAAAGCCTGAAGGAGGGAGACGACCAAGCCGATGGCGAGCACCACCAGCAAGGGCGGCCCCGCCAATTGCAGGGTCACCCAGAGCGCCTCGCGCATCGCCATGGCGACGGGTTGTTCGAGCATCCGGCCCCACCTCCTGTGGGCGCGCGGCCAAGACCTGTTGCGCGGCCTGCTGATCCGTGACGCGAAGGGGCGCCGCGGGCAGGGCGCGGATCAGATCGGCATGCGCATCACATCCTGATAGGCGGTGACGACGCGATCGCGCACCGCCGTCGCCGTCTGCAAGGCAAGTTCCGCGCGCGAGATCGCCAGCACCACATCCGTCACGCTGCCCTGGCCGGTCAGCGCATTGGTGGAGGCGGCATCGGCGCTGCGGCCGACATCAATGGCGGATTGCGCGGCGCGGCTCAGCACCTCGCCGAAGCCGGCGCCTTGCGAGATCGCCTCGGCCCCGCCCATGGCGGCGCGATAGGCGGCGGCGGCGCCCGAAAGCGCCAGGCTGGGAGCGACCATCAGCCCCCTCCTTAACGCAGCGTTTCAATGGCGCGCATCAGCATGCCGCGCGTGGTTTCCAGCACGGCCAGGTTGGCGGAGTAGCTGCGATTGGCCTCGCGCATGTCCATGTTCTCCACCAGGCTGTCCACATTGGGTGTCTTCACATAGCCGCGCGCATCGGCCGCGGGGTGGCCGGGCTCGAAACGCTCGGGAAAGTCGCGCTGGTCACGGCCGATGCGCGAGACCTGCACGGTCTGCACGCCCAGGCTGCGGTCCAGCCGGCTGCCGAAGCTCACGGTCTTGCGGCGATAGGGCTCGGCGCCCGGGGATTGCCCCGTGCTGTCGCGGTTGGCGATGTTCTCGGCCACGATGCGCAGCCGCGCGGATTGCGCGGACATGCCTGCGGCGGAGATCGAAAGGGCGCGGTCAAGGTCCATCAGCTTTCTCCTTCGGGTTTCAGCGGCACCGCATCAGCGCCCAAGCGCCATGCGGAACAGGCCGATGTATTTGCGGTGCAGGCCCATCGCCAAAGCATGCGCCTGGTCCGTCTCCGCGATGCGGATCGCCTCCTGGTCGAGCGAGACGGCGTTGCCATTGGGCGTGCGGTCCGCCACGCGCCGGTCCTGCACGGCGAGCGCCGAGAGGCCGGAGGGCGTCAGATGCCGCGCATCCGTCGCCACCATCATGGCCATGGGGCGCTGGCGCTCCAGCAATTGGCGGAAGGGCACGGCGTCACTCGGGCGGAAGCCGGGCGTATCGGCATTGGCGACATTCTGCGATAGCAGCCGCTGGCGCGTGTCGAGCCAGGCGAGGCGGCGTTCCGCGAGCGAGATGGGGCTGTTGCCGATGACGTCCATGCGCCGCTTAGACACCGGTTGGGGTTAAGAAAATCTGAAGCGCGGCGCTGAGGAAATCTTAACCTTCCACCCGGCATTCTTTGCCCATGCTCAAGCGCCACACCCCCGCCGAAGCCCATATCGCCGACCTGCAGCCGAGCCTGGAGGTCGCCGCCACGCTCGCCGCGATCGACAGCCTGCAAGGCACGCTCGCCATGGCGCGCGCCCTGGTGATGGCGGGCCGCGCGGTGGAGCTGGAAGGGCTGGACCGCGAGGCCGCGCGGCTTTGTGCCGCCGTCGCCTGCCTGCCCGGCGATTCCGGCCAGGTGCTGATCGGCTCCCTGGTCGGGCTGACGCGCGAGATCGACGCGCTCTCGGTCTGCCTGCCGGAACCCTGAACCCACACGCCCTTTTGGCGCCGGCAGGAGGCCGCGCATGTCACCCCTCGATGCCACGACCATCGCCCAGGCGCCCATCGTCCAGATGTTGGCCGCCCTGGCCGCCGTGCTGCTGCTGGCCTGGGGGGCGGCGCGGCTGGCGCGCAGCCGCGGGCTGGTCACCGCCACGCCGGGCCGGCTCGCCATCCGCGCCGCCTGCCCCCTGGATCCGCGCCGCCGCCTCATCCTGATCGCCTGTGACGGGCGGGAGGCGCTGCTGCTCACGGGGCCGGCGGGCGATCAATTCCTGGGCTGGGTGCCCTCGCCTTGAGGTGGTTCCTTCCCTTCGCCCTTCTGATGCTGACGGGGCCGGCCGTGGCGCAATCCGTCTCGCTCGACCTCGGCGGCAGCCAACCCGGGGCGACGGCGCGGCTGGTGCAGCTGACGGCGCTGATCGGGCTGATCTCGCTGGCCCCTTCCCTGCTGGTGATGGCCACCGCCTTCACACGCATCGTCATCGTCCTCGCACTGCTGCGCACCGCCATCGGCGCGCAGGGCGTGCCGCCAAATCCGGTGCTGATCGGGCTCGCGCTGTTTCTCTCCTTCTTCGTGATGCAGCCGGTGCTGGAGCTCGCCTGGACGCAAGGCGTGGTGCCGATGAATGAAGGCCGCCTTTCCGAGCTGGAGGGCCTCTCCGCCATGGCCGAGCCCTTCCGCAAATTCATGGCCGCCAATGTGCGCGAGAGCGACCTGAACCTCTTCACCCAGCTCGCCCGCCTGCCGGCGACGGCGCCGGATGCCGCGCCCTTCCGCACGCTGATGCCGGCCTTCCTGGTCACGGAACTCAAGCGCGCCTTCGAGATCGGCTTCCTGCTGTTCCTCCCCTTCCTGGTGATCGACATGGTGGTGGCCTCCATCCTCATGTCGCTCGGCATGATGATGCTGCCGCCCAACGTGGTGGCGTTGCCCTTCAAGCTCATCTTCTTCGTGCTGGTGGATGGCTGGGCGTTGCTGTCGTCGAGCCTGGTGCAGGGCTTCGTGCTGCCTTGAGCCGAGTTGACGGGCGGATTCACGCCTGCGGGCCAAGCGGCCCTCCGGCGATCCGACCTACTCCGTCTCCGCCATCGGTTCCTGCCCGACGCCACGCGGTGTGGGGCGCGGGGGCACCCAGGGCCGCTCGCCCCGCCAGGCGCGGTCCGAGACGACGCGCGGCGGGTCGAGCCACACCGCATGGGCGCCATCCCGCCAGACCGAGAAGCGGTCCACCACCACGCTCCCGGGGCAGTCGCCCCGCACCGGCTCGGGCGAGAGGATGATGGGCGCGGTGCCGCAGGCCGGATGCGGGGTGCGCCGGAAATCCGGCGCTGGGCGCTGGCCACGCGGCGGCGGCGCGGGGCGCAGCAGCAGCACGGCGGGCGCCCCCGCCGCATCGCGCAGCAGGCAGGTGCCGGGGGTGCAGGTGATGCGCCCCGCGGCCAACTCGCCCTCCAGCGGCAAGGGCGTGCCCGCATCATCGCCAAACCCCCGCAGCCACGAATCCCCGATGAAGCGCGAGGCGCCGGGCCGCCGCTCGAAAAACACCTCGCCCGCCACCTGGAAGGCAAAGAGGCGCCCATCCGAAGCTGCAAGCGCCACCGGCAGGCTGGCCCAGCCCCAGCTGGCGAAGCCCAGCGCCATGGGCACCAGGCCCAGCAACCGCCAACGCTCGCGCCACAGGCAAAGCCAGCAGAAGCCCAGTGTGATCACCGCCAGCGAGAGCGCCGGCAGCGGCGCCATCGCCAGCGCCGCCCCGGGCCAGGACGCCACCGCCTGCGCCACCGCCAGGATGCCCGCGATGCCCCAGCCCATCACCTCCAGCGCCCACCCCTCCGCGCCGAAGGGCATCAGCAGCAGCGCCAGCATCCCCGCCGGCATCACCAGGAAGGAGGTGAGCGGCACGGCCAGCGCATTCGCCGCCACGCCATAGACCTGCACCCGGCCGAAATGGTGCAGCCCGAAGGGCGTGGTCGCGAGCCCCGCCAGCACCGAGGTCAGCACCGTGCCCAGCAGAAGCAGCGCCGCCCGCTGCCAGAGCGGGCGCGGCGTGGTGCCGCCCATCAGCCAGGGCCGCGCGGCCTCGAACCCCGCGATCAGCGCCAGCACGGCCGCGAAGCTCATCTGGAAGGAGGGGCCGAGAATGGCCGCCGGCTGGATCACCAGCACCGCCACCGCGGCGAAGGCGAGCACCCTGGGGCTGAGCGCGCGCCGGCCCACCAGCAGCGCCAGTGTGACCAGCGCCGCCATGGCGAAGCTGCGCTGCATCGGCACCTGGCTGCCGGTCAGCACCATGTAGAAGCCGCCCGCCGCCAGCGCCGTGATGGCCGCCCAGGGCTTGGTGCCGAAGCGCAGCGCGAAGCCCGGCCACAGTGCCAGCCCGCCCCGCACCAGGGCAAAGACCAGCCCCATCACGATGGCGATGTGCAGCCCCGAGACGGAGAGCAGATGCGCCAGCCCCGAATCGCGCATCGCCTGCATCTCGGCCGGCGGAATCCCGCTCTGGCCCCCCGTCAGCAGCGCCGCGCCGATGGCGCCCACGCCCCCGGGCAGCGCCGCCATCACCCGCGCCTCGATCCGTGCCCTGAGGCCCGAGAGCGGCGGCGCCGCGCCATCCTGCGCCGTGATCTCCACCGGCCCCAGCGCGAAGCCGGAGCCCGCCACCCCGTCGAAAAACGCCGCCCGCTGGAAATCCCAGGCGCCGGGATAGGCCGGCGCCGAGGGTTGGCGGATCAGCGCCCGCAGCGCCACGCGATCCCCTGGCTCCGGCCGCGTTGTGTCGTTGGCGCGCAGCCTGACACGGATCAGCCGGGCGCTGGGTTCCATGCCCTCGGCCCAAGCGGCCCCGGCGAGCGTCAGGCGCAGCCCGCCGGGCAGCGGGTCCACCTCGATCACCGTGCCGGTCAGCGCCATGGCGCCGCGGGGCAGCTCCGGCATGGGCGCGGCGCGCCCCGCATGCCAGGCGGCCAGCGCGAAGCCCGCGCCCAGGCAGGCCAGCAATGCCAGGCCCCAGGCCAGCAGCGGCGCCCGCGCGCGGCACCAGAGCGCCGCCCCGGCCAGCGGCAGCGCGGCCAGGCCACACCACAGCGGCGGCTCGAAGCGCGGCACGAAATAGAGCAGCACCCCCACGCCCAGCGCCACCGGCAGCCAGAGGGCCAGCCGGCCCGCCTCGGCCTCCAGCCGGCGAATCACCCAGGGTTGCGGCGCGGCCTGCATCTGCACGCAAGGGAGCATCACCCCTCACCCGCCGTCCAGCCTCGTGGTAAGAGGGGGCATGACCGTTCGCACCCGCTTCGCCCCCTCGCCCACCGGCTACCTCCATATCGGGGGTGCCCGCACCGCGCTGTTCAACGCGCTCTTCGCCCGCCGGCATGGCGGCGCCTATCTGCTGCGCATCGAGGACACA
Organism: Roseococcus sp.; assembly: GCF_019747315.1. Lineage (GTDB taxonomy): Bacteria > Pseudomonadota > Alphaproteobacteria > Acetobacterales > Acetobacteraceae > Roseococcus. The sequence goes on from NZ_JAIEQY010000315.1 coordinate 25,792, forward strand.
GACCGCGCCCGCAGCACGCAGGAGGCCGTGGACCAGATCCTGGAATCGCTGGCCTGGCTCGGCCTTTCGCCGGATGAGCCGCCCGTCTTCCAGTCCCAGCGCGAGGCCCGCCATGCCGAGGTGGCCCACGAACTCCTCGCCGCCGGCAAGGCCTACCGCGCCTACGAATCCCCCGAGGAACTCGTGGCGATGCGCGAGCGCGCCATCGCCGAGAAGCGCCCGCCCCGCTATGACGGCCACTGGCGCGAGCGCGAGCCCGGCCCGGCCGAGGCCGGCAAGCCCTTCGCCATCCGCCTCAAGGCGCCCCAGGCCGGCGAGACCGTCGTCGCCGACGAGGTGCAGGGCCAGGTCACCGTCGCCAATACCGAACTGGATGACATGATCATCCTGCGCTCCGACGGCACGCCCACCTACCTCCACGCCGTGGTGGTGGATGACCATGACATGGGCATCACCCATGTCATCCGCGGCGATGACCACCTGACCAACACCTTCCGCCAATGCATGGTCTATGACGCGATGGGCTGGCACCGCCCGCGCTTCGGCCACATCCCGCTGATCCACGGGGCCGATGGCGCCAAGCTCAGCAAGCGGCACGGCGCCGTCTCGGTGCTGGACTTCCGCGACCAGGGGCTGCTGCCCGACGCCGTCTGCAACTACCTGCTGCGGCTGGGCTGGGGCCATGGCGATGAGGAGATCATCCCCCGCGACCGGGCCGAGAAGATCTTCGACCTCAAGGATGTCGGCCGCGCCGCCTCCCGCATGGACTACAAAAAACTGGAGCATGTGAACGGCGTCTATCTGCGCCAGGCCGACGCCGCGAAGCTGCTGCCCGATGTGCTGCACCGCCTCTCCAGCTCCGGCGAGCTCTATGGCACCGAGAAAATCGCCCGCGTGCAGACCCTGCTGCCGGCGCTCCAGGAGCGCGCGAAGAACCTGGCCGAACTCGCCGCCTCCGCCGCCTTCGCCGTCACCGATGGCGCGCCCGAGGCCGATGCGAAATCCGCGGCCCTGCTGACGCCCGAGGCCAAGGCGCGGCTGGCCGACCTGGCCGAATTCCTCTCGGCCGCACCCTGGGAGCGGGCCGATCTGGAACACTGGCTGCGCGATTATGCCGATGTGAAGGGCGTGAAGCTGAAGGACGTGGCCCAGCCGCTGCGCGTCGCACTCACCGGCAGCACCATGTCCCCGCCAATTGACCTGACGCTGTTCGCGCTGGGGCGGGACGAGGCGCTGGCGCGCATCCTGGCGGCGGCCGGCTGAGGCTCAGCCGGCCCGCAAGGCCGGTGAGAGGATCAGGGGCGGCATGCGCTCGTAAAAGGCGATCTCATGCGCGCTGTAGTTGCGGATGAGGTCCATCGCCTGGGCGAAATCCGGCTCCTGCCCGGGCGGCGCCAAGGCGGAGGCCTCGACCAGTTCGCGAGAGCCATTGGCCCGGCCGAGCGGGGCGGCGATGCCGAGCAGCCCCTGCATCGCCGGCCAGAAGAGGTCCAGCCTGTCATGCCGGCCGAGCAGGTAGCGCCCGGTGGCGATGCGCCGCGCGATCTCCACGCGGTCATGCGTGTGGAACAGCTGGATGACCTGGGCGCAGACCACATTGTCCCGCATGCCGGGCAAGGCCTGGATCGCCTGGAACAGCGTCATCCGCCGGATGGGGCCATAGGCCGGGTGGCCCGGCGTGTTCCGCACATACTCGTAGAGCGAGACGGCGCGGGCCAGGGGCTCCCGCAGGACGCCGGCGAAGGCGGCGGGGCGCGGGCAGAGCCGCACCAGCGCGTCATCCACCCGCATATGGCCGGCGATGACGCGGATGCCCTCATAGATCGCCGGCCGCGCCTGGATATAGGCCTCATAGGGCTCGCCCGCCGCCAGGGCGGCATTGGCGACGGCCTGGGAATGCAGGATGGCCGGCCCCAGCGCCTCGCCCAGGGCGCGGTTGATGGCGGTGCCGGCGGTGCGCGGCACATGCAGCCAGAAGAGGATGCTGCCCTCGGGCAGCGGCGGCGTCTCCTGCATGCGCATCCCCCCGATCGGCTGGCCCAGGGCGCCTTGATGCTGGCGGGGCCGGGTGGCGTCAAGCCGACCGCATCACGGTCATTATAGGAAAAAAAGCTTCCTTACTGCCTTACCATCTTGCTATCTTTCCGAAGCACCCCTGAGGGAGTTTCGGACAAATGGCCCATATCACCGTCAAGGTCACCTCGAAGAACCAGCTGACCCTGCCCAAGCGCATCATGGAGCAGCTGGACTACCCCAGCCATTTCAAGCTGGGCGTGGTGAAAGGCGCCCTATGGCTGTTTCCGGCGCGGCTGGTGTCCCTGGAATTGCAGGCGAAGACGGCGGGAATCCCGCTCGATGTGCTCCGGCTGGCGCAGCGTCTGATTGCCGAGGGAAAGGATTTGCACGACCGCCCGGCCGAGGCCGCGAAGCCGGCGGAACCGGGTGGGTAAAGCCGTATTGGTCGCATATTCCTAGGATTGAAGTCAAGAAACTTGGGGCGCCGCCCCAAACCCCGCTGGGGAGCCACGGGCTCCCCAGACCCCTGCGGCACCTTTCAGAAGGCGAGGTCCCATTGCTTGCCGCAGCTGCGCTCACACGGGCAGCGCGCACGGCCCTGTGGCGGCCAAGGGGAGGAAAAGACGCTCTGCACGGGTGCATCCGACGCACCAACTGACCAAGGGTCCGGAACTAGCTATTGCGAGACTTGCCGACCTTAGCATCGTGCGGAATGAACAGGGATTCAAGGAAAGAAGGTGCAGGAAACTCAAGTTTCCTGCCGGGGCGCGGGGCAGAGCCCCGCAAAGGCGCCCCGAGGCGCCAGTAAAGCCCAGCGTCCCGGATGCCGCGGTGGGAAGCTCCGGGATGACCTGCTATCCTGACAGCGCGAAACAGGAGGGTTCCATGACGATCGTGCGATTGACCCCCGAGCAGGAGCATATCGCGCAGGCCGCGATGGCCACCGGGCGCTATGCCGGCCCGGAGGAGGTGGTCGGCGCCGCGCTTCGCCTTCTCCAGGCGCAGGACGCGCAGCGGGCCGCTTTCCGCCTCTCGCTGGACGAAGCGCGCCGCGAGTCCGATGCGACGGGCTACTTCCAGATGGACGAGATCGCCGCGGAACTGGACGCCATCATTGACGCGGAGGAGGCGAAGCAGCGGGCGGGCGCCTCCCGCTGAGCCAGGCGCCGCCTTCGGCCCTCTTCACAGCGCAGGCCAGGCGGGAACTCGCCCAGGCCGTGCGCTGGATCGCGCAGGAGGAACCCGCGGCCGCGCGCGCCTTCCGCGATGCGGTCATCCAGGCGGCCCAAAGAATCGCGCAATTCCCGGAGATCGGCGCCGCGCGGGAAGAGTTGGCCCCGCTCCCCGTGCGGTTCCTGGCGCTTCCCCGATACCGCTATGCCCTGGTCTATGAGGCGCGGCCCCATGCCCCGCCGGTCATTCTCCGCGTGGTGCATGGCGCGCGGGACTTGCCGGCACTCCTGGCCGATCCGCGCGGAAGGTCAGTCTAGGCCGCGCGGAGAACACTGATGCGCTCGGCTGCCCGCCGCTTCCGTGGCGGTGGCGACCGGGGCTTTGCCCCGAACCCCAGCAAGAACCTCAGGTTCTTGCATCTCCATCCGGAATGCGGGTGTCCTCAGGTCGCCTGCAACGTGAACAGCTTCCCCACCGCAGCCGGCACCACGCGCGCGCCCATCGCCCGTTCCAGCGCATTCACCGCGCGCCATCCCGTGCAATGCGCCGGGATCACCAAGGGCAAATCAAACCCCGCGATATCCGCCACCGTCTGCGGGATGATCTTCTCGTTCTCGCCCGAGAGGTGGAACCCGCCCATCACCGCGAACAGCGCCTCGCCCGGAAACGCCGCCCGCGCCGCATGCAGCACGTTCACGACACCCGCATGCGAGCAGGCCGAGAAGACGACGATCCCCTTCCCTGCCAGTCGCACCGCGAGGAAGCGCTCATCCATCAGCAGCTCGTCGCTCTCCCAGGGGCTGCCATCCGCGTCGCGCGCCACCTGGCCGGGCAGGCCGCGCTCATAGGGTGTGATGCGCGGGATTTCGCCGCTGACGTAGAACAGGTCATCCAGCGTGGTGTGCGCCTCGGCCGTGATCACGCAATCGGCGCCCATCCCGGCCCACTCGGCGGGGCTGGGGATGTAGTCCATCGGGAGCACCCCGCCATCGCCCTGGCGCATGCCGCGCTCGCGGAACATGCCGGGGTGCAGGTGCAGCGGCACGCGGCGGCCGGGGGTGGCGGCCTGGATCATGGCGAAGGCCTGGGGCAGCCCGCCCGCATGGTCCCAATGGCCATGGCTCAGCATCGCCGCGTCAATGGCCGCGAAATCCACGCCCAGGCGCGTGGCGTTGCGCTCCATGGACATGTCCACCGGCCCGCCATCGAACAGCATGGTCCGCGGGCCGAGACCTCCCCCTGGCGGCCCATGCGCTGTCACCAGCAGGGAAAGCCCATGGCTCGCGCAGCACAGGGCGCCGCCCGTGGTGCGTTTCATCCCCCGCCGCAGCAATTGCTGCGTCTCCCGCGTCACGAAGCTGGGCGTGCTGGAGAGCATGTCCAGCACATTGTCCACGAGGACCTGAATCTCGATCCGTTCGGCAGCGATCAGGGGCATGGCGCGTTTCCGGTTTTCCTGACGTCCAGCTTGGCCCCCGGTAAGGCGATGCGTCCATCCCGCCGAAGCTTGACGTTGCCTCATTCCGGGCGCATTCAGCGGCCCACCAGCGCCGGGGGTTGCCCGCGGCGCATGCGCATGCGCCCAGGCCCAAACCCACCAAAGGATCCGAATGTCTAAAGAGGATATGATCGAGTTCAGCGGCCAGGTCGTTGAACTTTTGCCCAACGCGATGTTCCGCGTGAAGCTGGACAATGAGCACATGGTGCTCGCCCACACCTCCGGGAAGATGCGCAAGAACCGCATCCGCGTCCTCGCCGGCGACCGTGTGAATGTCGAGATGACGCCCTATGACCTGACCAAGGGCCGCATCACCTTCCGCTTCAAGTAAGCGGGCGCTTTCAGTGAACGCCCCAGGCGAGCGGCCCCCGGTGGTCCTCGCCCCCTTGGTCCTGGCTTCGGCCAGTCCGCGCCGAATCGAGTTGCTGAAGCGAATCGGCATCGTGCCCGATCGCGTGGCCCCCACCGACATTGACGAGGCGCCAAAGCGCGACGAATTGCCGCGCCAATTGGCCGCGCGCCTCGCCCGCGCCAAGGCGGACGCCGCGGCCCAGCCCGATGCCCTGGTGCTTGCCGCCGATACCGTGGTGGGCGTCGGCCGCCGCATCCTGGGCAAGCCCCGGGACGCGGCCGAGGCGCGGCGCTTCCTGGAGTTCCTCTCGGGCCGCCGCCACCAGGTGCATACCGGCGTGGCGCTGCGCCATCCGGATGGGCGCGTCACCCATCGCCTGGTCACCACCATCCTCGCCTTCCAGCGGCTGACCGACCAGCAGATGGCGGCTTACGTCGAATCCGGGGAATGGCGGGGCAAGGCGGGCGGCTATGCCATCCAGGGGGCGGCCGAGATGTTCGTCCGTTTCCTCTCCGGCAGCCATTCCAATGTGGTGGGCCTGCCGCTCTTTGAGACCGCGCAATTGCTGCGCGGCTGCGGTTGGCTGAAGCCATGATGCAGATCCACCTCTCCCGCTCGCCCGGCGAGCGCCGCGTGGCGCTGCTGCGCGATGGCGTGCTGCACGCCTATCGGCTGGAGCGCCCCGCCCGCCCCGATGGCGTTGGCGATATCCTGCGCGGCCGCATCACGGCGGTGATGCCCGCACTTGCCGGCGCCTTCGTGGCCCTTCCGGGCGGCGAGGACGGCTTCCTGCCGCAGGGCGATTGCGAGGGCCGGAAAATCCCCTCCGAGGGCAGCATCCTCACCCTGCGCGTCACCCGCGCGCCCCAGGGCGGCAAGGGCAAGCGCGTTTCCGCGAAGACCCCGCAGATCGAGGGAGAGGGCGTCATCGCCCGCGGCCCCGACGCCGCCCTGCGCTGGGCCGCCGCCCACCCCGAGGCGCGCATCATCGCCGATGACGCGGCCGAGGTGGCGCGGCTGCGTGGCCTGCTTGGCGGCGGCCGCGTGCTGCTGCAGCCCAACGCCTTTGATGACGCGCTGGAGGATGAGGTCGCTCGCCTGGCCGAGCCCGAATGGGATTTGCCCGGCGGCGGCCGCCTCATCGTCTCGCCCCTGCCCGCGCTGACGGCCGTGGATGTGGATTCCGGCGGCGCCGACCCGCGCGAGGTGAATGCCCGCGCCATGCCCGAATTCGCACGGCAATTGCGCCTGCGGGACCTCGCCGGCCCCATCCTGCTCGACCTCGCCGGGCTTTCGGTGAAGCAGCGCGCAGCGTTGGAGCCCGATCTGCGTGCCGCCTGCGCGCATGATGGGCTGACGCAGGTGCTGGGCCTCGGCCCGCTCGGCCTCTTCGAGATGAAGCGCGCCCGCATCCACCCGCCCCTGCACGAACTCCTGGCCGAGCGGGCGCTCACCACCGGCCTGGCCCTGCTGCGGCAGGCCGCGCGCGAATCCGCCGCACGGCCCGGCCGCCGCCTGGCCTTGCAGGCGCCCGCCCCCGTGCTCGCCGCGCTGGAGGCGATGCCCGAGGCGCTGGCCGAATTCACCGCGCTGGCCGGCCACCCCCTCGCCCTGCGTCCCGATTCCAGCCTCGGGATCACCGATGCCTGAACTCCGCTGCCCCATCTGCCGCAAGCCCGCCGCCGCGCGCGTGCCGGGCGTGCGCGGGGCCTATCCCTTCTGCTCCGAGCGCTGCCGCCAGGTGGATCTCGGCCGCTGGTTCACCGAAAGCTACGCCGTGCCGGCGGCGGAGCCAGAGGACCAGGAAGAAGAGCGCTGACCCCCGCTGGACACACAACCGGGGCTTCGCTATCACCCCTCCACCAAGCGCGCCCGGGTAGCTCAGTTGGTAGAGCATGCGACTGAAAATCGCAGTGTCGGTGGTTCGATTCCGCCCCCGGGCACCATTCGCCCCTGGTCATCCCGAGACGTGACGCCCCAAGCCCCCAGGAGCCTGAGCATGATCACGAGACGGCATGCGCTCCTGGCCCTCCCCTTCCTCGGGATCCGCTCCGCATGGGCGGAGGACACCATCGCCATCGCCCGCGCCATCGCGCCCACGGGGACGATCCGCTCGGTCATCAATGTCGGCAATCCGCTGATCGCGAATCGCGCGCCCGGCCAGGCCGCCCCCTTTGGCCTCGGCGTGGATCTGACGCGTGAGCTCGGCCGCCGCCTGGCGCTGGAGGTGGAGCTGGTCAGCGTCCCCTCCGCCTGGCGCGCGCTGGAAGTGCTGCGGGGCGAGGATGGCGATATCGGCTTCTTCCCGATCGATTCCACCCGCGGCCAGGATATCGAGTTCACCGCCCCCTTCATGCAGATCGAGGGCGCCTATCTGCTGCGGCAGGATTCCATCATCTCCTCGATGGAGGAGCTGGACCGGCGCGGCGTGCGCATCGCCGTGGGCCTGAACAGCCCGGTCGACCTCTTCCTGCGCCGGCACATCCGCGCCGCCACCATGGTGCGCGTGGCGAACCAGGCCCAGGTGGTGGAGGAGTTCCTCAGGCAAGGACTGGATGCCGCCGCCGGCAACCGGACCGAGTTGCAGGCCTCGGCCGACCGCTTGGGCGGGCTGCGGATCCTGCCCGGGCACTTCATGTTCCTGGAGCTCGCCATGGGGATCGTCGCCCGGCGCGCGCCCGCGGCGCTCGCCTATCTGTCGGGCTTCATCGAGGAGCTGAAATCCAACGGATTCGTCGCCGCCTCGCTGGCGCGGCACAATATCCGCTCGGCCGCGGTCTCCCCGCCGCGCGGCTGAGACCTTGCGCCAAATCATAATGCCACGCCGTGCGGTGGTGCGATAAACTCCCATCCAACGCCGATGGGGAAACCATATGTCCGACAGCATTCTCGCCGCCCGCCGCACTGGCCTGGAGGAGGCCTTCTTCGCCCGCCACAATGAGGAGCTTCGCCAGAAGATGCTCCAGGCCGATGCCGAGAAATTCCGCCGGGACGCGCTGCGTGCCGCGACCGGCATCGTGGATGACGAAGTGCTGGCCCGCCTGATGGCGCTGCAGATCGGCACCGGCACGCTGGCGGCGCTGACGCTCGTGCCCATGGTGCTGGTGGCCTGGGCCGATGGCACGATCTCGGCCGAGGAGCGCGCCGCCATCGTGGCCGGTGCCCAGCAATCGGGCCTTGCGGCCGGCAGTCCCGCGCTGGAATTGCTGGAGGCCTGGCTGCACACCCGCCCTGCCCCCGCGCTGTTTCAGGCCTGGAAGGACTATGTCCTTGCCCTGACGCACAGCCTCGCGCCGGCCGAGCGGCAATCGCTCGAAGCCTCGGTGCTGGCCCAGGCGCACAAGGTGGCGGCGGCGACGGGCAGTTTCCTTGGCCTCACCTCGCCCATCTCGGCTTCGGAGAACGCGCTGCTGCGCGAATTGGCGCACAGCTTCCACGCGGGCTGAGCTGGGCTGACCTGAGACGGGCTGACCTGAGACGGGGCCGCCCCTCAGGCGATGAGGGTGAAGGTGAAGATCACGGGCGTGGCATCCAGCCCCACCGCATCCTCCGCCTCCAGCGTGATGCTGTGGGCGCCGGCCGCGATGGGGCCGAAGAGTGCCGCATCCAGCGTGAAGCGCCCCGCATCATTCACCGCGACCTCCAGCGCCGCGCCGCCATCCAGCCGCGCGCGCAGCACCTCCAGCCCGTCGCGATTGTCGAGCGCGTAGCCGGTCAGCACCGGCGGCGCGGCGAGCGGGCCCGTGGCCTGCGCATCCAGCAGCAGGATGGGGGCGTAGATGTCCTCCACCTCGCTCGCGAAGAATTTGGCCATGCCGTAATCGGCGACATCCTTGCCCAGCTCCAGGCCCTCGACCCCCGCGCTCGTGAAATGGATGCCGCCATAGATGCGGCTCCGTGCCGCCTCCGTCGCCGCATCCACGAAATTGTCGAAGCTGCGGAAGACGTTGGGCAGGCCGATGCTGGCATTGGTGAAGGCGATGTCATCGCCCAGCAGGTAGGTCAGGGCCCAGGCGGCGGCGGCGCTGCATGTGGCATGGCCCGAAGTGTAGTCCGGATGCGGCGGCGTCTCGATGAGCGGCTTCCAGCTTGCGTCCTGGATGGTGTCCGGATTGCCGTCGGTATCCGCCTCGCGGATCGCGGTGATCGGCCGCCAGAAATTATAGGCGTATTTCGCATCCCAGGCGGCGATGGCGCCATCGGCCCCCACCAGGTTCACCGCCGCCATGATCCGTGCGGCGGATGCGCTGGAATGGCCCTGCGCCTCCAGCACCTCGCCCGCGATCTGCGCCCAGCGGCCGGCCGGCGAATAAGTCCCCGCCAGGTCACGCCAGTAGAAGGCGATTTCCGTCTGCTCGGCGGTGCGCGTGGTGGAATTGAGGGCGCCGAGCGACTTCACTTCATTGAACTCGGCCGTGTATTCGGCGCTGGTCATGGCGGGCGGGCCATCGGGGCGGAATTGCGCGCCATCCTCCATCAGGAAGGGCTTCACATCGCCCCATTGCGGCAATTGCGCCGGGCGGCCCGGAAGCTCCGTGCCGCCTGGCCCCACGCGCGGCGTGGGACGCCACTCGCCCGGCTCGCTGCCGAGCGTATAGGTCACCACGGCATTGCTGCCGTCATTCGCGCGCAGCGCCAGGACGGCATCCGCCACCGCGACGCCGAAGGCCACCGAGGCATCCCGCAACTCGCCCGGCGCCAATTGCGCCAGATCCTCCGCCAGCCTCGCGTCGAAGCTGGCCTGGAGCGCCACGGCCTGCGCGTTGCTCGCATAAAGCACACTCAGGCTGCGATGCGCCGCCGCCGCGGCCGCGATGGGGGCCGAGATGCCCTCCGGCGCATCGAGCGAAACGGTGGTGGCGGCGGTGCCGTCGATCGCCGCCAGCGTGTCCATGATGGCGATGCTCTCGATGGCGAGGACCCGGGCCGCGATCGCGGTCGAGAGGCCACTGATCCGGATCGCGTCATAGGAGACGAAGTTCCAGGCCTGCACCGGATCCGTCGTGCCATCATCCACGCGGGTGATGTCGAAATCGGCCAGGGTGGCATTGCCCGCGGCATCGCGGATTTCGACGGTGAAGCTGTTCACCCCGACATCCAGCTCCACATTGCCGAAGCGGAATTGCCCATCCGCCCCCACCTGCGTGGTCAGGCCGGTGCCCATCAGCGTGACGGTGGCGCCGGCCTCGCCCTCGCCCACCAGGTCGGTCCAGCGGTAGGCGGTGATGTCATCGCCGCGCACCCCGCTGTCGGAGGAGGCGAGCAGGCCGAAGCTCGGCGCCCCGGGTGCCGTCGCGTCGATGGTGAGGGTGAGCGGCGCCGAGACCGCGCTGGTCAGCCCGCCCTTGGTCGCCTGGGCGGCGAAGTCATAAGCGCCATCGGCCAGGGAGATGGTGGTGTAGGACCAGGTGCCATTCGAGGCCGCCGTCACCGAGCCCAGGCTCGCCCCATCGGCGAAGATTTCCACCTGTGCGAAGCTGGCCGCGGTGCCGGTCAGGCTGATGCTGCGATCGGCCGTCAGCGCATCGCCCAGGATGCCGGTGTCGTTCGTGAAGCCGGTGATCAGCGGCGCGGCGGGCACGCCATTCACCTCGATGGTGACATCGGCGAAGCGCAGCAATTCCACGCTGGTCAGGCTGTCCCGCCCATCCAGCCGCCCGGTGGCGGTGATGCCGCGGACCATGACCCCGCCATCGCCCATGTCGGTGATCTGGTAGTCGCTGAAAACGCCCTGGAAGATCGCCGTGTCCCGGCCCGCGCCGCCATGGATCTCGTCCTGCCCGGCGCCTCCGGTGAAGAGGTCATCCCCCGCGCCGCCGAACAACGCGTCATGGCCGGCGCCGCCGTCCAGCGCATCCGCGCCGCCGCCGCCGTAAAGCTCGTCCTGGCCCGCGCCGCCCCACATCAGGTCGCTGCTGGCGCCACCTTGCAGCAGGTCATGGCCCTCGCCGCCATTCAGCGTGTCGCCATCCTGGCCGCCCACCAGCGTATCCTGGCCTTCGCCGCCCAGCAGCAGGTCATGGCCGCCGCCGCTCTGCAACAGGTCCTGGCCGGCGCCGCCTTCCAGCGTGTCACTGCCTTGGCCGCCCACCAGCGTGTCCTGGCCATCGCCGCCCAGCAGCAGGTCATCGCCGCCCCGGGCCAGCAGGTAATCCTGGCCCGCACCGCCACGCAGGATGTCATCGCCAAGCCCACCCCAGAGGGTGTCATTGCCGTCATTCCCCCAGATATCCACGGCCTGGAAGGGGTTGCCCAAGGGGGCCACCAGGAAGTTCGCGCGTGAATTTCCGAGGATGAGCA
>NZ_JAIEQY010000015.1 GCF_019747315.1 Roseococcus sp.
GCCCCACCGCCGCCGGCGCGCCCCATGGAAGCAGCGGCGCCGGCCCCACGTCCGCAAGCCCCCTTGGCCAGCCTGGCCGGCCCGCCGCCCATCCGCGCCCGCCTCGCGCAGGAGCCGGAGCTGGGTGCCGTCATGCGCCTGCAACTTGGAGCCGGCTCCGGCGTCGCGGCCCTGCGGCGGGGCGAGCAGGCGCTGCTTCTCCTGGAGACGGAACGCCCCATCGAATTCGGCGGCCTGCTGCGCGAGCCCGCCTTCAACGGCATTCAGGCCAACCGGATCCCTGGCGCCACCCTGGTCAGCTTCCCGCTGCCGCCCGGCCAGCAATTGGCGCTGCGGCAGGAGGGCGAGGCCTGGCTCATCGCTGTCGTGCCGCGCCAGCATCCGGCCGTGGCCGCCATCCCCGCGCTCCGCGCCGAATTCGACCAGGGCCGCGCCATTCTGCATGCGGCGCGTCCCAGCCGCGTGGTCTCCTTCAATGATCCGCTGACCGGCGGGCCACTTCTGGTCGGCCTCGTCGCCCAGGCGGCCCCGCGCCAGCTGGTGACGCGCGGCCTCGCCGATCTCGACCTGCTGGAGACCTTCCTTGGCGTCGCCGTGCTGGCCCGGGCGGATCGCGTGGCGCTGCGCAGCGGGGCGGAGCGCTTCCTGCTCTCCGTCGAGGGCGGCAGCGTGGCGCTGGCGGCCGAGCCGGGCGAGGGGCAGTTTGCCGCGCTGGGCATGACACGCAGCTTCGACCTGCCGTCCCAGCCCATGCCGGCCCTGCTCGAGCGCCTGCGCTCCCAGCAGGCGGCGGTGGCCTCGGCCGCGCCCCTGCTGCGGGCCGAGCCGCGCCTCGCGACGGCCCAGACCCTGCTGGCGCTGGGCCTGCCGCAGGAGGCGCAGGCCATGCTGCGCCTGGCCGCCCAGGAGAACCCGGAATCCGCGCTGGACCGCCGCCAGGCTTTCCTCGCTGGGATCGGGGCGCTGCTGGCCGGCCGCCCGGGCGAGGCGGCGGGGCTGGACGCGGAACTGCCGGGCAGTGACGAGCTGCTGCTCTGGCGCAGCCTGCGCGCCGCGATGCTGGGCGATGCCCAGGCGGCCGCCCCGGGCCTGGCCGCCACCTGGCCCCTTCTCGCGGCCTATCCCGAAGGCCTGCGCCGCCGCGTCATCGGCCCGGCGGCGGAGGCCCTGGTGGAGGGCGGCCAGCACGCCGCCGCGCGCCGCCTGATCGAAAGTGCCGCGGAGGACCCCGCCATCCTTCTCGCCCAGGCCATGCTGGAGGAAGCCAAGGGTGAGCCCGCCCGCGCGCTGGAGGCCTATGCCGCCGCCGCAAGCGGGCGGGACCGGCTGATGCGTGCCCGCGCGCTGCGCCGCTCCATCGAGTTGCGGCTGGCCACGGGCCGGCTGGATGCGGCGGGGGCCGCGCGCGCAATGGAATCGGCGCTCTTCGCCTGGCGCGGCGATGCGCGAGAGGTGGCGATGCGCGAGCGAATCGCGACCCTGCGTCGCGAATCCGGCGATCCCCGCGCCGCGCTGAACCTGTTGCGCGAGACCGAGACGCTCTTTCCCGAGGAGGCCGGCAGCCTGCGCGGCCCGATCCAATCCGCCTTCCTGCACGCGTTGGAGACCGAGGCACCGCTGGGCGCCGTCGCCCTCTACGACGCGCACCCCGAGCTTCTGCCCCAGGGCGAGGCGGGCGAGGGCATGCTGACCCTGCTGACCGAGCGCCTGTTGGCGCTGGATCTGCCCGATCGCGCGGCGGGCTTGCTCCGCCGCGCCATGGAGCGCGCCCCGGCCGGGGAGGGGCGGGCCGCGCTGGGCGCCCGCCTCGCCGCGCAGCGCCTGGCCGAGCGCGATGCGGAAGGCGCGCTGAGTGCGCTCTCCGCCAGCTCCGCGCCCCGGCTGCCGGCACAGCTGGTGCAGGCGCGCAGCCTGCTCGCCGCCCAGGCCGAGGCGCGGCGCGGCAACCGGGACCTCGCCATCGAGGCGCTGCAGGCGCTGGGCCCCGCGGGGGATGAGCCGCTGTCGGAATTGCTGGCCGAGGGCCGGGATTTTGCCAGGGCCGCGGCGGCGCTCGGCCGGCACCTGGCGAGCTTGCCGGCCGGGGGTGAGCCCCTCTCCGAGGCGCAGCAGCGGCTGGTGCTGCGGCAGGCCGCGCTGCTGGCCATGGCGGGGGATGAGCGTGGCCTTGCCCAGCACAGGGGCCGCTTCGTGGCGCGGCTCACGCCCGGGCAGATGGCGGGCGCGTTTGACGCTCTGACGACCGACCCGGTGCGCGGCCTCGCCGATCTCCCACGCTTGGCGCGGGAACTGAACCTCTTCCGGAGTTTTCCGCAACAGCTGGAGCCTTTGCGGACCGCCCAGCGCCCGGCCGGTTAAGTCTTGCGTGGGGTGGGGGGGAGGTCCGCGTTTTTTCCGGGGCGGAAATGGTGAATTTCATTTGACCCCCTGGCCCCCTTGCCTCATATACCGCGCCGCTGACCTGTTCGAACCGACGGCCGCTGGGGCCGCACAGCCGACAATTGGTCATCTGCTGGTGGGAAAGGGAACCCGATATGGACTCTCTCGTCCGACTGGGGATGGACTCGGAAATGCTCCCGAGCGACGCCCAGACAACAACTCACGCTTCGGCTGGTGCTGATTCGATCACGGAGGCGAAGGATTACTTCGTCGAGCGGAACGGCGTTCGCTATGCCGGCACGCACCTGATCATCGACCTCTGGGGTGCGACGAACCTCGACGATCCCGGTCATATCGATGCGGTGCTGCGGGCTGCCGCCATCGCCTCGGGTGCGACAATCCTGCACGGGCATTTCCACCACTTCTCGCCCAATGGCGGGGTGAGCGGCGTGCTGGTGCTGGCCGAGAGCCACGTCTCCATCCACACCTGGCCGGAGCGGGATTTCGCGGCGCTGGACATCTTCGTCTGCGGCGATTGCGACCCCTACAAGGCCATCCCGCTGCTGAAGACGGGCTTCCTGCCGGAGCGCATCACGCTCGGCGAGCACAAGCGCGGCATGGTCGGCTAAGCGACACGCAGCGATGCGAGGAACGGGGCCGGGCGGCAACGTCCGGCCCTTCTTCTTGAGCGATGGAGATCACGATGACCGATGTGTGGGTGAATGAGACGCTTTATCCCGATTGGGGCCAGCGCTTCCTGGTGAAGCGCGAACTCGCGCGGGTGAAGAGCGACTTCCAGGACATCATGCTCTTCGAGAGCACCTCGCATGGCCGCGTGATGGTGCTGGACGGCGTCATCCAGATCACCGAGCGGGACGAGTTCGTCTACCAGGAGATGCTGACCCATGTGCCGCTGCTGGCGCATGGTGCGGCCAAGCGCGTGCTGATCATCGGCGCCGGTGATGGCGGCGTGCTGCGGCGCGTGCTGCAGCACCAGAACGTCGAGAAATGCGTGATGGTGGAGATCGATGGCGAAGTGATCCGCCTTTGCCAGGAGCACATGCCCGACGTGGCCGGCGATGCCTGGACCAACCCGCGCGGCCAGGTGATCGTGGGCGACGGCATTGACTATGTGCGCCAGGCCGAGGCCGGCAGCTTCGACGTGGTGATCGTGGACAGCACGGATCCGATCGGCGTGGGCGAGGTGCTCTTCACCGATGAGTTCTACCACAATGCCGCGCGCCTGCTCTCGGCCGATGGCCTGATCGTGAACCAGTGCGGCGTGCCCTTCATGCAGGCCGATGAGCTGCGTGAGACCTCGCTGCGCCGCGGCAAGTTCTTCGCCGACATCTCCGCCTATGTGGCGGCGGTGCCGACCTATGTGGGGGGCTTCATGACGCTGGGCTGGTCGGCCAAGACCAAGGGGCTGCGTTCGGTGCCGGTCGAGGAGATCCGCCGCCGGGCCGCGGCCGCGGGCATCCTGGGCACGACGCGCTATTGGACGCCGGAGATTCACACCGGCTGCTTCAACCTGCCGCCCTATATCGCGGAAAACCTGCCGGGTTGAGGGTGTTGCGGTGGGGTATGCCCCACCGCCGTGTTCCGGCCGCCGCTGCGTTGGGTGCGCGTGTTTGCGGCGAGGCCTTTTTCACCACCGGATGGCGCGGCCTGCGGGCTGCACCCTTCGGGAGTTCCCGATCACGCGGGACGTTGTGAAGGGTCTTGCCTGGGTGGATGTGAAATCCCCACCCGCTCACGTCATCACTGGCGGCGGCCGGTTTCTCTCCTACTGGATGCGGATGTTGCGCGCCCGCACCACTGCGCCCCACTTCGCGGTCTCGGCCGCCGCATATTCCGCCCATTCTGCCAGCAGGCGCGTTTCCGCCGTCACCGCCAGGGCGTCGAGGCGCGGCTGCATGTCGGGCGCGCGCAGCGCCGCCCGGCTGGCCGCGTTAAGGCGTTCCAGGATGGCGGGGGGAGTTCCGGCGGGCGCCAGCATCGCGACATGCTCGACGATTTCAACATCCCGGAAGCCCTGCTCGCGGAAGGTCGGCACATCCGGCGCCAGCGGGCTGCGCGCGGCGGAGGCCACACCCAGCGCGCGCAATTCGCCCGACCGCATGAAGCCCATCACGGCGGCGGCGGGCATGAAGAGCATCCCGGCCTCGCCGGCCACCACGGCCTGCACGGCCGGGCCGCCGCCGCGGTAATTCACTTCCAGCACCTCGATGCCGGCGGATTGCAGCAGCATCTCGGTCGCGAGATGGGAGGTCGCACCCACGCTGGCATTGGCATAGGTCAGCCGGCTGTTGGGGCGCCGGGCGAGGGCCACATACTCCGCGACGCTGGTCGCCGGTGAGCTGCGATGCACCAGCATGAAGATGGGCATGGAGACCAAGAGCCCCACGCCCACGAAGTCCCGGTCATTGTTGTAGGGGAGCTGGTAGAGATGCGGCGCCACGGCATAGGTGCTGTTGGGCGCGATCACGACCGTATAGCCATCGGGCCGGGCGCGCGCGGCGAAGCCCATGCCGATGGTGCCGTTGGCTCCCGCGCGATTGTCCACCACGAAGGGCTGGCCGAGATCGGTCGAGAGCCGCTGGCTGATGACGCGGGCGAAGGCATCGGTCGGCCCGCCCGGCGCCCAGGGGACGACGACGCTGACCGGGCGCGTCGGATAGGCCTCCTGAGCGAGCGCGGGGGCGGCGAGGCCGAGGGAAGCGGCGATCAGGCCGCGGCGATGTAGAATCATGGGTCGTTTCCTTCAGGCGATATCCGGCGGTAGGCCCGCCCAGATTTCTTGGGTTGAGGGCGCGCGAGGGATAAGGCCCTGGCGCACGGCGTGGTGCGCCGCGAAAGCGATGGCCGGCATCATCGCGACGCAGCCCGCCTGGGGCGCGTTGCCCGCGGCATCCATCAGCCGCAGCACGGCGGCGGCGTGTCGGGCCTGATCGGCGCGCATCACCAGCAGGTGGTTGATCGGCGTGAAGCCGTGCCGGCGGATGAACTCCTGGCCGGCGGCGATGGGGTCGGCGAAGACAGGGCGCAGCCAATCGCCGCTCGGCGCGTCATTGCCGGAGATGATGGCGTCCAGCTCGCCCGCTTGCAGCATCTTCACCATGTCGTGGCCCGCCGCCGCCCGGGTGGCGCAGGGCGGGTCCTCGCATTCGGCGACATGCGGGTCCTCGAAGGTGACCCAGCGCACGCTTTCCGGTGCGACGCCATGCGAATCCTGAAGAATGCCGCGCAGCCAGAGCCCGGTGGTCTGGCTATAGGCCCGCACACCGACGCGCTTGCCGGCCAGGTCCCCCGGCCCGCGAATCGGCGAATCGGCGCGGCAGAAGAGCGAGCTCTCCTGCAGCCGGGCCGCCAGCACGCGGGGCAGCAGGACGAGCGGCTTCCCATGCGCCCAGGCCTGGAGCCAGGTGGCGATGGCCATTTCGCTGACATCGAAGCGCAATTCCCGCACCATGGGCGCGAAGGCGCGGCTGATGACGGGGAAGGGGGCGCAGTCCAGCGTCACCTTGGGGTCCGTCACGGCGCCGTCCAGCAGCGCCGCCGTGTGGGGATAACGGCCGATGGCGGCGGAAAGAGTGATCACGCTACGGCCCGATCGTCGCGGCGCATCAGGCGAGCCGCTCGACCACATGGGGGAAGATGCTGGCATAGCCCTCACCCCAGGTGATGCTCTTGTCGCTGTTGCGGGCGGCCTGGGCGCCGCGCTGCTGGGCCACGCGGGTGTAGTATTCCCAAAGGTGTTCCTGCCCCGCCATGCATTCGATGGCCGCGCGCTTCTGCGCCCAGACGGGGCCGATATCGAGCAGCACATCGGGCTTCCAGTTGCATTGTTCGGGCTGGTGCGGCTCGAAGAGGAAGACGGGCGGCGCGCCCAGTACCTTCTGGCCGGGATTGTGGCCATGCGCCTGGGCGGTGATGCGGGCGTGCTGGGCGAAATCCGTCACCGCCGGGTGGTCCCAGTTGTAGAGATCCTGCTTGCTGTGGGTCAGGATGAATTTCGGGTGGATGGCGCGCATCACATCCACCATGCGGAACAGGCTCTCCTGGCTCAGCGTGATCGGGTAGTCGCCGAGGTCCCAGAACTGGATGTCGTGCACGCCGAGCACCTTCGCGGCCGCCTCGGCCTCCTTCTGGCGTTCGGCCTTCACGCGCTCCAGCGTCATGCCCGCCTGGCGCCAGAGCTTGGCACTCTCGCCGCGCTCGCCATAGGAGAGGCAGACCACCGTCACCTCGAAGCCGGCCGCCGCATGCAGTGCGATGGCGCCGCCGGCGCGCCAGACGAAATCGGCGGAATGGGCGGAGATGACGAGTCCAGAGGGGGGGACGGTGTTGCTCATGATTTCTTCTCGGGCAGAGGTGGGGTGGCGTAGGTGCGGAAGCTGTCGGTGAGTTGCAGGCCCCAGGCCTGGCCCCTGTTCCGCTCGGCCTGGCTCCAGGTGATGGTCTTCCAATCCGGCGCCAGCACAAGCCGGGCGCCGGAATGGGCGAATTCCACGCGATTGCCGCCGGGCTCGATCACATAGAGGAAGAAGGTCTGCTGGATCGCGTGCTTGTGCGGGCCGTTCTCGATGCGGATTCCGGCTTCCAGGAAGGTGTCGGCGGCCTGGAGGATGGCCTCGCGGCTGTCCAGCGCGAAGGTGATGTGGTGCAGGCGGCCATGCACGCCATTGGCCTCGCGCCCATAGGCCAGGTCGTAGGATTTGTTGGTGGCGGTCAGCCACATGCCCATCTCGGTGCCGTCATCGAAGACGATGCGCTCGGTGCAGCGGAGCCCCAGGTTGCGCTGGAAGAATTCGCGGCAGGCGGCGACATCCACGGCCAGACAATTGTAGTGGTCGAGCCGCCGGACATTCACGCCCCGGGCCGGATAGCGCTCGGCCTGGTTGCGCAGCGCCGGGCGGCGCTCGGGCGGGGCCTCGTACCATTGGGTGTCGTAATAGAGCTCCACCGCATGCCCGTCCGGGTCGCGGAAGCGATGCGCCGTGCCGTGGGCGAAGCTGCCCTCAATGGTCGTGACCTCCACGCCATCAGCGCTCAGGGCCGCGAGGCGGCGCTCCAGCGCCTGGGGGCTGCGGGTGCGGAAGGCGGCATGACCGAGGCCGGAGGTCTTCGCCGCCGTGAGCTGCAACGAATAGGTCTCGTAATCATCCCAGCCGCGCAGGAAGACGCTATCGCCCTGCTGCCCGCTGACACTCATGCCCAGGATGTCGCGGAAGAAAATGAGGCTCTCCTCGGGCCGCGGCGTCAGCAATTCGACATGGCCGAGATGTGCCACATCCATGATGGGTTCCGCCGCTTCCACTGTTTCTCTCCCTCGACCCGCCCCTTCTAGCGGGAGCCTGGCCGGCCTGTCCTATGGATTTTGCGGCGCGAGCTATTCCCACCCGGCATAGGAGAGAGGCCCTGCGCCGCGATATCCGCCAGATGCGCCCGCAGCGCCGCGATGAAGGCCAGCCCAGCCTCGGGCAAGGGCCGGTCATCGGGCAGGATCAGCCCGGCCGGGCGAGGGGGTGCCGCCTCTTCCAGCGGCAGGACGCGCAAGCTCCCGCGCAGCAGGTCGCCCACCATCATGAGGCGCGGCATGACCGAGACCATGTCGCTCGCCAGCAGCATTTCCCGGATGAAGCCGTAGGAGCTGGAGCGCATCGGCGCCTGGGTGGCGAGGCCGAGGGCTGCCAGGCGCTCGTCGATCTCCTGCCCGACGCGCTGGCTGACGGTGGGCAGCACCAGCTCGAAGCCGGCCAGCGCCGCGCGCGTGACCGGCTGGGCGAAGAGCGGGTGTTCCGCCCGGGCCAGGAAGGAAATCGGCTCCTCCCACAGCGCCTCCCGGAGAAAGCCATCCGGCGTGGCGGGCGGATAGAGGCGGCCCACCACCAGGTCGATCTCACCGCTGGCGAGCAGCGGCAAAAGCTCCTCCATGCGGCCCTGTTGCAGGCGGAGCTGGATGTCGGGCCTGGACTGCTTCAGGCGGATCAGCGCGCCGGGCAGCACCCCCACGGCGGCCACCGGCAGCACGCCGATGGCCACCTGGGCGCTGTGCAGATGCTCCAGGGCCTCCTCGGCCCGGTGCAACTCGGCCAGCACCCGGCGGGCCAGGCGGGTGGCGATGCGCCCCGCCTCGGTGGGGCGCACGCCGCGGGCGTGGCGGGTGAAGAGGCTGGTGCCGAAGACCTGCTCTGCCTCCTGCAAGGCGCGGGTGAGGGCGGGCTGGCCCAGGCCGAGCCGGGCCGAGGCGCGCAGCAGGCTGCCCTCGGCCTCCACCGCGTCCATCACGCGCAGCCATTGCAGCTTGAGGCGGCGGTCCAGATGGCGGCGCATGCCTGCAAGCTATCAGGGAAACGCATGATGGGCCATGGCCGCGCGCATCCGCGCTAGCCATTCGCGGCGACCCGGGCTAGAGGGGCGCATCATGTCCACCATTCTCACCATCATCTTCCTGCTGGTCACCCTGGCGCTGATCGGGGTCATCCTCGTGCAGCGCAGCGAGGGTGGCGGGCTTGGCATCGGCTCCTCGCAGGGCATGGGGTCCTTCATGGGCGGCCGCGGTACGGCCAACCTGCTGACGCGCACCACGGCGATCCTCGGCACCATCTTCTTCATCCTGGCGCTGACCCTGGCGCTGCTGGACCGCGGGACATCGGTGAACCGCTCGATCCTCGATGCGCCCGCGCCCGTCGTGGCGCCGAATGTGCCGGCCCTTCCGGCGGTTCCGACAAACTGACCCGGCCCCCCATCCGGGGGGTGTGACAGCGCCCGGGAAATGGCTATGACGGGCTCCCATGGCACGGTTCGTATTCATCACCGGTGGCGTGGTTTCCTCGCTCGGCAAGGGCATCGCGGCAGCGTCCCTTGGCGCTCTCCTCCAGGCACGCGGATATCGCGTCCGGCTTCGCAAGCTTGACCCTTATTTGAACGTGGATCCGGGCACGATGTCGCCCTACCAGCATGGCGAGGTCTTCGTCACCGATGACGGGGCCGAGACCGACCTCGACCTCGGCCATTACGAGCGCTTCACCGGCGTCCACGCCAACAAGGCCGACAACTGGACCACGGGCCGCCTCTATTCCGAGGTGATCGCGAAGGAGCGCCGCGGCGACTACCTGGGCGCCACGGTGCAGGTGATCCCGCACATCACGGACGCCATCAAGGAAGCCGTGGTCGCCGGCACGGATGAGTATGATTTCATCCTCGTCGAGGTCGGCGGCACGGTGGGCGACATCGAGTCGCTGCCCTTCCTGGAGGCCATCCGCCAGCTGGCCAATGAGCTGGGCCCGACGCGCAGCCTCTTCATCCACCTGACGCTGGTGCCGTACATCCCCTCCGCCGGCGAGCTGAAGACCAAGCCCACGCAGCATTCGGTGAAAGAGCTGCTGGGCGTCGGCATCCAGCCGCAGATCCTGCTTTGCCGCTGCGACCGGCAGATCCCGGAGAATGAGCGCCGCAAGATCGCGCTCTTCTGCAATGTCCGGCCCGAGAGCGTGATACCGGCCTATGACGCCAGCAGCATCTACGCCGTGCCCGGCAGCTACCACCGCGAGGGGCTGGACCGCGAGGTGCTGCGCCACTTCAACCTCTCGATCTATGGCGAGCCCAATATCTCCGCCTGGGACCAGGTGGTGCAACGCATCACGGCCCCGGAGGGCGAGGTGACCATCGCCGTCGTCGGCAAATATACTGGCCTGCTGGACGCCTATAAGTCGCTGAACGAGGCGCTGGCCCATGGCGGCATCGCCAACAACATGCGCGTGAAGCTCGACTGGGTGGATAGCGAGATCTTCGAGCGCGAGGCAGGCGAGGTGATGCGCCGGCTGGATGGGGTGCATGGCATCCTCGTCCCCGGTGGCTTCGGCGAGCGCGGCACGGGCGGCAAGATTCAAGCGGTGCGCTTCGCGCGCGAGAAGAAAATCCCCTTCCTCGGGATTTGCTTCGGCATGCAGATGGCGGTGATCGAGGCGGCGCGAAACCTGCTCGACATCCAGGGCGCCTCCAGCACCGAATTCGGCCCCTGTACCGAGCCGGTGGTGGGGCTGATGACCGAATGGGTGCGCGGCAACCAGCGCGAGCAGCGCGAGGCGAGCGGCGATCTCGGCGGCACCATGCGGCTCGGCGCCTATCCCGCCGTTTTGGCCGAGGATTCGCTGGTGCGCGGCGTCTATGGGGCGGCCCACATCGAGGAACGCCACCGCCACCGCTTCGAGGTGAATGTGGCCTATCGCGAGCGGCTTGAAGCCGCCGGCCTGCGCTTCTCCGGCATGTCGCCCGATGGGCTGCTGCCCGAGATCGTGGAGTACCCGGACCACCCCTGGTTCATCGGCGTCCAGTTCCACCCGGAGCTCAAGTCCAAGCCCTTCGCGCCGCATCCGCTGTTTGCCGGGTTTGTCGGCGCGGCAGTGCGCCAAGCGAGGCTCGTCTGATGGATGTGACCATTCGCGACCTGGTGATCGGGCAGACACGCCCGCTCGCCTTCATCTGCGGCCCCTGCCAGATCGAAAGCCGCGCCCATGCGCTGGAGATGGCGGATGCCATCGCGGCGATGGCGCGCGATCTCGGCGTGCCGATGATCTACAAGTCGAGCTTCGACAAGGCGAACCGCACCAGCGTGAATGCCCAGCGCGGCATCGGCATGGCCGAGGGCCTCGCTATCCTGGCCGAGGTGCGCGAACGCACCGGACTGCCCGTGCTCACCGATGTCCACAATGCCGAGCAATGCGCGCCGGCCGCCGAGGCGGTGGATGTGCTGCAAATCCCCGCCTTCCTCTCGCGCCAGACAGATCTTCTGCTCGCCGCCGGCGAGACGGGGGCTGCGATCAATGTGAAGAAGGGGCAGTTCCTGGCGCCCTGGGACCTGAAGAATGTCGCGGCCAAGATCGCGAGCACCGGCAACCAGCGGATTCTGCTCTGCGAGCGTGGCGCCAGCTTCGGCTACAACACGCTGGTCTCCGACATGCGCAGCCTGCCGATCATGGCCGAGACCGGCTATCCTATCGTTTACGACGCCACGCACAGCGTGCAGCAGCCGGGCGGGCAGGGCGGTTCCTCCGGCGGGCAGCGCGAATTCGCGCCGGTGCTGGCGCGCGCCGCCGTGGCCGTGGGCGTGGCGGCCGTCTTCATCGAGTGCCATGAGAACCCGGATGCGGCGCCCAGCGACGGTCCGAACATGATCCCGATCCGGGAGATGCCGGCGCTGATCGCCCGCCTCAAGGCCTTCGACCAACTCTCCAAGGGCTGATCAGCGACGCAGGTCGGGCCGGAGGGGCGTTGCACCAGCGGCCAGCCCCAGGCGCGCCGTGTGCAGCGCCGTGCGAAGCGCACGCCTTGCGCGTCAGCCGCCCGCTCCCCAGCATGCGGGGCGAACCCCAAGGAGCGAGTCATGGCCCAGCCCCAAGTGCCCATCGAGGTGGACCCCGAGACCGGGATCTGGACCACCAATGGCCTGCCCATGATGTACCTGCCGCGCCACTTCATGGTGAACATGCAGCAGGCCATCGAGGGCGCCATGGGTGTGGAAGCCTATCGGGCCATCCTCTATCAATCCTGCCACCTCTCGGCGCTGCAATGGTGCCGGGCGGAGGCGAAGACGCATGGGCTCTCGCCGGAGGAGACCTTCCGGCACTACCTGAAGCGCATGTCCCAGCGTGGGCATGGGCAGGTGGAGATCGCGTCCCTCGACATCGCGGCGGGCCGCGCAGAGGTGATCGTGCGGAACTCGGCCTATGCGTTGGGCTATGGCGCGGGGGCCGGGCGGCGCGTCTGCTACGTCTTCGAAGGCAGCTTCGCCGGCGGCATGGCCTATGTGCTGGAGGCCTCGGGCATCGCGGGCGAGCCCAGCTGCCGCGAGACCGCCTGCTTCGCCGAGGGCGCGCCGGAGTGCCGCTTCGAAGTCACGCCCGCCTGACGCGCCGCCAGAGCCCCCGGACGGCACGGTTGCCGGCGGGGATGTTCATCACCAGCGTGAGGAAGACGATCGCAGCCAGCACGGCGCAGACCGGCCGGGTGAAGAAGGGCGTGAGATCGCCATCGGAAATCACGAGGCCGCGGCGCAGGCTCTTGTCCATCAGGTCGCCCAGCACGAGGCCCAGCACGAAGGGCGCGGCGTGGTAGCCATAGCGCCGCAGGGCAAAGATGATCACGCCCGTGAAGAGCATCGTGTAGACGTCGAACAGGCGTGAGGCGATGCTGAAGCTGCCCACCACGCAAAGCACGCAGATGATGGGCATGATGATGGTGCGCGGCACGCGCAGCACCAGCAGCAGCGGCCGCACCAGGAACAGTCCGAAGAAGAGGATGGCGAGCGTCGCATAGACGTTCATCGCCACCACGTCATAGACGAAGCTGGGGTTCTCGATCATCAGCATCGGCCCGGGCCGCACGCCATGGATCATCATCGCCGCCAGCAGCACGGCGGCCGGCGCCGAGCCTGGGATGGCGAGTGCCAGGGCCGGGATGATGCCGCCGGGGATGGAGGCATTGTCGCCTGTCTCGGCCGCGATCAGGCCCTCCACGCTGCCCTTGCCGAATTCCTCCGGGTTCTTGCTGGCGCGCTTGGCGGCGGCATAGCTGGACCAGGCGGCCATGTCCTCGCCCACGCCGGGGAGGATGCCGATATAGACCCCGATCACGCCGCTGCGCAGCACGGTGCGCCAGTATCGGATCACGTCGCGGATGCGCGGCAGGATGCTGTCCACCGCCATGAGTTTCGGGCGGTGTCCGCGCTCGGCCATCACGGTCAGCACCTCGGCGAAGCCGAAGGCGCCGACCAGCACGGGGATCAGCGAGAGGCCGCCAGCCAGGTTCACATCGCCATAGGCAAAGCGCTCATAGCCATGGATGCCGTCCTGGCCGATCAGGGCCACGAAGAGGCCGGCCACGCCCATGATCCAACCCTTGAGCGGATCCTCGCCGGTGATGGAGCCGGACATCATCACGCCGAAAAGCGCGAGCCAGAAGAACTCATAGGATTGGAAGGTGAGGGCGACCTCGCCCAGCGCCGGCGTGATGAGTGCCAGGCAGAGAATGCCGAACAGGCTGCCCGCCACGCTGCCGGCGGTGGCGATGCCCATGGCGCGCCCCGCCTGGCCCTTGCGGGCAAGCTGGTAGCCATCGAGGCAGGCCGCCGCATTGGCCGCGGTGCCCGGGATGTTCAGCAGGATGGCCGAGCGGCTGCCGCCATAGATGGCACCCACATAGGCGCAGATCAGGATCAGGATGGCGTCGTTTGCCGGCAGCTTGATCGTCAGCGTCGTCAGCAGCGAAATCGCCAGTGTCGCAGAAAGCCCAGGCATGCAGCCGACGAGGATGCCGAGCAGCGTGGCGCCGAAGGTGTAGATGAGGGCCTTGGGCTCCAGGAAGGAGAGCAGGGAGCCGCCCAGCATGCCGAGGCCTTCGAACATCAGGGCAGCCGCACCAGGAACAACTCCTGGAAGATGTATGTCAGCGCCGCGGCGCCGATCACGGCGACGAGCGAGGCACGGACCACCCCGCCCAGGACCGTGCCTGAAGCGCGCCGCTCGGGCCATTCGAAGAGGAAGACGGCGAGGAAGAGGAAAATGCCGGCGGCGAGCCAGAAGGGCGGCCCATGGCCCAGCACGCCAAGCCCGAAGCCCAGGCAGAGCAGCAGCGCGAGGCCGATCCGCCAGGGTGCCGCATCGGCATTGGCCGCCAGTTCCGGCCCCACGCCGCGCCAGCCGCGCAGCGCCAGGATGCCGCCGAAGAGGATGAGCAGGAGGCCCAGCAGCCCAGGCACCAGACCCGGGATGGTATAGGGATTGATGTGCTGTGCCTCCAGGCGCGGCATGCGCCAGGATTCGAAGGCGATGACGGCGCCGAGCGCGGCCCAGCCCAGGCCGAAGAAGAGATCAGCCCGCTGCGCCCGCGCGCTCAAAGCCGCTGGATGCCCACCGTATCGGGCGAAACCCGCCCGAGGCCGGCATCATGGTAGAGCCAGGCGGTCTGCCGGATCATCACCCAGGCGGCATCGAAGGCGGCCTGGCCATGCAGCGGCGTGAAGAGGGCGGCGCGCTGGTCGGCGTAATCCTTCAGGCGCTGGCTGTTCCGGATGCGGCTCTCCCAGACCATGCCCATCGCATGGAGCACTGGCGCCGGCACCGTCTTGGGCGCCCAGATGCCGAAATAGTTGAGCGGCGTGGGCACATTCGGCAGCCAGCGGCGGATCGAGGGGATTTCGCCGAAGCCTTGCAGCGTGACGGGGTTCTCGGCCTGCACCGCGAGGGGAACGAGGCGGCGGCCACGGATCATCTCGGCCATTTCCACGAGCAGCGCCGCGGTGGCCGGAACCTCGCCCGCCACGGCGGCCAGCACGGCGGGGTTGCCGCCATCATAGGTGGCGTGGCGGTAGTTCACGGCAGGGGCGGCGGCGCGCACCGCCTCCATCATGTTGCGCCCGGCCGAGGAGACGCCAGCAGTGCCTACGGCGACATCCCGGCGGGCCTGCATGGCGGTGAGGAGCGCGCCGAAATCGGCGAAGCCCGAGCGCGGATTGACCGCGATGGTGTTGATGTTGGCGACGGTGAGGAAGAGGCTCCAATCCGAAAGCTGCGTATCAAGCAGGCCAAGCACGCGGTAGCAGCCGACATCCACCGCCGCGCCAGCCGCCCATGTGTAGCCATCCGGGGCGGCCTGCATCGCATTGCGCGTGCCGATGCTGCCTGAGGCGCCGGGCTGGTTCACGATGACGAAGCGCTGGCCGAAGGCTTCCTCCAGCTCGGCGGCGGTGACGCGCGCCATCTGGTCTGTGCTGCCGCCCGCCGCCCAGGGGACGATGATGGTCACGGGGCGCTCGGGCCGCCAGGGCAGGGTCTGCGCGGAGACGCTCAGCGCCGGCAAGGCCAGGGCGGAGGCGGCCAGGAAGGTGCGGCGATTCGTCATGTCTGCTTCCTCAAGCGTCGGGTAACCCGTTGGTTATCGCGATGCTGCGCCCGCGCTTCGGGACGCGTCAAGGATCAGCGGTGGGGGGATCAGCCGAACTCCGGCCCGGCAAGCAGCGGCGAGAGGCTGGAATCGCCCGGCAGGGGGCCGCCGAGGGACATGCGGGTGAAGGGACGCTCCGCCACGCCGCCGGCCGCCACGCAGGACGCGAGCAGCACCGTCGCCGTGTCCCGGATGTCAACCAGGCAGGGCTGCGCCAATGCCGCGCCGGCAGCGGCGAGCAACGCTTGCGCGGTGGCGGCATCGCGCGCCACGAGCGGGCCGATCTGTGGGTGGCGATGGCCTTCGCGCGCCAGGACGAAGCTGCCATCGGCTGCGATGAACGCCGCTTGCGGCAGGCGGGCGAAGAAGTCGCGCAGCAGCGCTGTGCGAGGCGCGCCGAAGGCCTCCGCGTCGCGCGCGATCACGGCGGGAAGCTCCTCCGCCCGTATCGGCCGCACCGCCACGCCCGATGGCGCGACCACCCCGGGAAGCCGCCAGCGCGCGAAGCCCGAGCGTGCCGCGAAGCCCAGCCTCTCATAGACCGGCCGCCCGGCCGGCGTGGCGTCGAGCGCGATGCAGGCGGTGCCCGCGAGGCTCTCGATGGCCCAGCGCATCAGCCGGGTCGCATGGCCCTTGCGGCGGAGGTCGGGCCGCACCAGCACCATGGAGACCCAGGCCAGATGGGGCGCATAGCGCAGCGTGGCGGCGGTGGCAGCCAGTGCCGCGCCTCCGTCATCCAGCGCTTCCACGCGGCCTTGGGTGGCGAATAGACGCCAATCCGCCTCGGTCTGGTTCCAGCCGATCAGCGCCGAGAGGGCGGCGGCGCGCGGCAGGTCAAGCAAGCCAGGTCTCGCGGTTCGCCGCCACGAATGCGTCATCCGTGAGGTCCGGGTAGCGTTCGGCCACGGCCGTCAGTGCCTCGGCCTGGCCGGGAGAGAGGCCCTCTGCAGGGTCGAGGCACCAGATGCCCTCCAGCAGGCCCTGGCGGCGCAGGATTTCGTGGCAACCGGCGATGACGCCGTGGAAGCCATGCGCGACATCGAAGACGGCGGCGTTCATCTCCGTCACCGCCGCATCGAGCGCCAGCAGATCGGCCGGGACGTCACCGCGAACGGCCCGGCAGCGCGCCTGCAAATCCACGGCCGCACGCGTCCAGACCGACCAATGGCCGAGCAAGCCGCCCACGATGCGCAACTCATGCAGCTTGCCGCGATGCCCCAGGCGGAAGGGGGTCAGCAGGTCGGCCACGATGTGGTCGTCATTGCCGGTGTAGAGGGCGATGCGGTCTTGCGCGCCCGCTTCCAGCACGCCACGCAGCACATCCAGCGTGCGGTACCGGTCGAAGGGCGCGATCTTGATGGCGATGACGTTCTCGATCTCCGCGAAGCGCCGCCAGAAATTCGCGGAAAGCGGCACGCCGCCTACCGCGGTCTGGAGGTAGAAGCCAAAGACCGGCATCTCCGCAGCGACGGCGCGGCAATGCGCGACGATCTCGTCCTCGCTGGCGCCCTTGAAGGCGGCGAGGCCAAGCAGGACGGCGTGATACCCCTCGCTGCGCGCCAGTTGCGCCTCGCGCACCGCCTGCTCGGTGCGGCCGATGGCGCCGGCCACCAGCAGGGGCATCTGCGCGACCTCGCGTGCGGCCTCGGCGGCGATGCGCAGTACGGGCGCGTGCATCCCCGCTTCGCGGATTGCGAATTGCGTGGTGTGGACGCCGACGGCCAGGCCGCCGGCGCCAGCGGCGAGGTAATAGCGCGAAAGCGTACGCTGCCGCCGTGCATCCAGCTTGCGCTCGGCGTTCAGCGCCAGCGGGTGTGCGGGGATGGCGCAGCCCTGGCGCAGCGTCTGCGGTAGCCCCGCGGGCCAATCTGTCCAGCGCATCAGAATTTCCCGTCCCGTACTTCGAACTTGGTCGCCCGTCCCAGGCTGCGCCCGCCGCCCTTGACCCAATCGGCCACCCAATCCAGCAGCAGCGCCACCGGCACGCGGGGATAGCCGAACACGCCGAAGGCCCGCGCGGCGTTGGAGAGCAGGGCGGTCGGCGCTTCCTCGCCCACGAAATGCGGCTCCACATCCATCCGCGCGGCGAGTTGGGTGGCGGCCCAGCGGATGGAGAGGATCTCCGGCCCTGTCACGTTCAGCACGGGGCAGGTGGAATCGGCGTGGCGCAGCGCGCGCAGCGTCCAGGCATTCGCATCGCCCTGCCAGATCACATTGGCATGCCCCATGGCGAGCGGGATGGGCGTGCCCGAGGCCAGTTTCAGCGCCAGGTCGTGCAGCACGCCATAGCGCAGATCAATCGCGTAGTTCAGCCGGATCCCGAAGCCGGGCGTGCCCCGCGTGGCCGCCGCATGCTGGAAAATCCGCTCGCGCCCCAGGCAGGAGGCCGCGTATTCGCCGACCGGCGCGGGTGTGACGCTTTCATCCGCGCCGCCGCTGGCGACCGGAACCAGCGGCAGCACATTGCCGGTGGAGAAGAAGACGATGCGCGAGGCGGCCCATCGCGCCGCGACACGCGCGGGCAGCAGCACGTTCATCGCCCAGGTCAGCGCCTCATTCCCCGTGCTGCCGAATTTGCGCGCGGCCATGAAGATGACATTGGGTGCATCGGGCAGGGCGGCCAGCGCCGCGTCATCCGAGAGATCGGCCGAGAGGCATTCCATGCCCCAGGATTCCATCCGCTCGCGCAGCCCCGGCTCGGACCAGCGGGCGACGGCGATCACCCGCCGCGCGGGGTCTGCGCGCTTGGCCAGGCGGCACAGCGTCGGGCCCATCTTGCCGGCGGCGCCCAGCACCAGGATGTCGCCCGGCACGGCGGCAAGGTCGGCGATCAGCGCGGGATCGGGGCGGGAGAGCACCTCCTCCAGCGCGGCTTCGTCGGGGATGGTCTGAGGCCAGGGCGTTTCCATGCTCAAAGCGTAACGCGGGGCGGGTGGTGGCGGAACCCGCGCCCGCGTGTTTCGATCACGCCCGCGCCAAGGAGGAAACACGCCGCATGCCCCGCATCGCCCATGACAAGCTGATCGCCCTGGTGGCCGAGATGCTCACCCGCGTCGGCGCCGTGCCCGAGGTGGCCCGCCAGGTGGCGGCCGATCTGGTGGAGGCCAACCTCCAAGGGCATGACAGCCACGGCATGCAACTCGTGCCGCGCTATGTCGAGAACACCGAGAAGGGGCTGATCACGCCCAACGCGGTCGCCGAGCAGGTGGGCGGCGCCGGCTCGCTCTCGGTCTGGGACGGGCATATGGGCTATGGCCAATGCATTGGCCGGCAGGTGACGGCGGCGGGCATCGCGGCCGCGCGCGAGCATGGGCTGGCCTGTTTCGGGCTGCGCAACACGCATCATCTCGGCCGCATCGGCGCCTATGCGGAAATGACCGTAGCCGAGGGGATGATCGGCCTGTTTTTTGTGAATGCGGTGAGCGGCGCGCCGGTGGTCTCGCCCTTCGGTGGGGCGGATGGGCGGATGGGGACGAACCCCATCTGCATCGGCATCCCGAAGTCGCCTGATCCGATCATCCTCGACTTCGCCACCAGCGCCATCGCGGTCGGCAAGGTGAAGGTGGCCTTCAATGCGGGCAAGCCGGTGCCGGCGGGTGCCCTGGTGACGCATGAGGGCGAGCCCAGCACGGATGCGGCCGTCATGTATGGTCAGGGGCCGCGCGGTGCCTTGCTCTCCTTTGGCGGGCACAAGGGCTATGGCCTCGCGCTGGTGTGTGAAATCCTGGCCGGCGCGCTCACCGGCGGCGGCACGAATGAGCCCAGGAACCCGAATGATCGCGGCATCGTGAACGGGATGATGGGCTTCATCCTCGACCCCGCGCGCCTCGCGGAAAGCCCGGGCTTCGGGCATGAGGTCCAGGCGATCTGCGACCACGTCCAGGCCAGCGCGCCCGGCCGCGTCCTGCTGCCCGGCGACCCCGAGCGCCGCGCCAAGGCCGAGCGCCTGGCCCAGGGCATCCCGCTGGATGACGTGACCTGGGGCGATCTCTCGGCCTCCGCCACGCGTCTCGGCATCCCCGAGGCGCAGATCCGCGGGGTGGTGCTGTG
This sequence comes from Roseococcus sp., assembly GCF_019747315.1. Lineage (GTDB taxonomy): Bacteria > Pseudomonadota > Alphaproteobacteria > Acetobacterales > Acetobacteraceae > Roseococcus. The sequence continues at coordinate 19,375 of NZ_JAIEQY010000015.1, forward strand.
AGCCTTGCCGCGGCGGTTGCCGCGCAGACGGCGCTGGTCCAGCGCCTGCTGGATGGCGTGGCGGAAATCGGGGACGACCCGCCGGGCATCACGCGTGACGCCTATGGGCAGGGCGAGAATGCCTCGCAGGCCCTGATCGCCAAGGCCGGCAGCGCCCTGGGCATGGAGACCAGCTTGGATGAGGGCGCGAACCTCACGCTGCGCTGGGCGGCCAGGAACCCGCAGGCCGCACCCATCCTGATCGGTTCGCATCTCGACAGCATCGTGCAGGGCGGCAATTTCGACGGCGCGGCGGGCGTCATCGCCGGGCTCGGCGCGGTGGCGGCCTTGCAGGCGGCGGGTGTGACACCCCGCCGCGACATCGAGGTGCTGGCGCTGCGCTGCGAGGAGGCGGTGTGGTTCGGCCTGGGCCTGATCGGCAGCCGCTGCCTGCTGGCCCGCCTGCCGGAGGGCGCGCTGGACCTGCCGCATGCACGCACCGGCCTGACGCTCGCCGAGAGCATCGCCGCCTGTGGCGGCAATCCCGCCCGGCTGCGCGAAGGCACGCCCCTGCGCGACCCCAAGGCGATGGGCGCCTATCTGGAGGTGCATATCGAGCAGGCGCCGCAGCTCATCGAGGCCGGCGCGCCGCTGGCCGTCTGCCTCGCCAATCCCGGCAATGTGCGGCACCCCTTCATCCGCATCACCGGCGAGGACGCGCATACCGGGCTGCCGCATCGCTTCCGGCGGGATGCGGCGCTGGCGGGCGCGGATGTCTCGCTGGCGCTGGAACAGCTCTGGCTCGCCGAGGAAGCGGCCGGGCGCCCCATGGCCGTCACCATCGGCCGCTTCCACACGCCCGCTGCCAAGCACAGCCTGACGGCGGTCTCGGGCGATTTCGAGATGAGCCTCGATCTCCGCGGCTACAGCGCCGCCCATCTCGCCGCGCTGGAGGGCGAGTTGCAGCGCATTGCGGCCGAGGTCGCGGCGCGGCGGGGTGTTGCCATCGTGCTGGGCGAGCGCAGCGCCGCCGCGCCTGGGCTGATGGACCCCGGAATCATCGCGGGGCTGACCGAAGCCGCCGCGCGATGCGGAATCGCGGCCCCGCACCTGAACAGCCCCGGCAGCCATGACGCGAACAACTTCGCGGCCTCGGGCGTGCCGACCGGCATGCTGCTGGTTCGCAACCAGAATGGCAGCCACAACCCGCGTGAGGCGATGGACACGCCCGACCTGATGGCGGCCGTCGAGGTGCTGGCCGAATGGATCGCGGCATGAGCTCCCGTCCGGCGGCGCTGGTCACCGGCGCGCGGCGCGGCATCGGCCGGGCCATCTGCGTGGCCCTGGCCGGCGCGGGTTTCGATGTGGTGGGCAGCGACATCGCGGCGGAAGGTGCGGCCGAGACGGAGGCGGCGGTGCGCGCCGCCGGCGGCGCCTTCGCCTTCCTGCCCGCCGATGTCGCGGCGCTGGAGGCGCATTCGGCCCTGGTCGCCGCCGCCTGGGCCGCCTTCGGCGGTCTCGAATGCCTGGTCAACAATGCCGGTGTTGGCGCGCTGCGCCGTGGTGACCTGCTGGAGGTGACGCCCGAATCCTGGGACCGCTGCTTCGCCATCAACACCCGTGGCGCCTTCTTCCTGGCCCAGGCCGTGGCGCGCCGCATGCTGGAGCCCGATGCGCCCTTGCGCGGCCCGCGCAGCCTGACCTTCATTTCCTCGGCCAATGCAGCCCTCGCCTCGGAAGACCGCGCCGAATACACCGCCTCCAAGGCCGCGACCTCGATGCTGGCGAAGCTCTTCGCCCTGCGCCTGGCCGAGGCCGGCATTGCCGCGCATGACATCCGCCCCGGCGTGATCCGCACCGACCTCACCGCCCCCGTGGCCGCGCGCTACGACGCGCGGATCGCGGCCGGGCTCTCGCCCATCCGCCGCTGGGGCGAGGCCGAGGAGGTGGGCCGCGCGGTGGCGCTGCTGGCCTCCGGCGCGCTGCCCTTCAGCACGGGCGATTCCTTCCATATTGATGGCGGGCTGCACATCCACCGGCTCTGAGCGGGGCTCTCGTCAGCCCCTTGGCCCCGCTGCTAGGCTCGCGCCGACAACACGAAGGAACGCGACCATGCCCGATGGTAACCCGCCCCAGATCGGCCGCTTCGGCAGCGGCCAGGCCGTGCGCCGCATCGAGGATAAGGCGCTGCTGGCGGGCCAGGGCCAGTTCACCGATGATTTCGCGCCCACCGGCGTTACGCAGATGGTCTTCCTCCGCTCGCCCCATGCCCATGCGAAGCTGGTCTCCATGGACACCGCGGCCGCCGCCGCCATGCCGGGCGTCGTGGCCATCCTGACCGGCGCCGACCTGGTGGCAGCGGGCGTGAAGCCGATGTTCGTCGCACTCCCCTTCAAGCGGCCCGATGGCTCGGCCCTCACCGCACCGCCGCGCCACTGCCTGGCGGTGGAGGAGGTGCGCTTCGTGGGTGAGCCCGTCGCCGCGATCATCGCCGAGACGCTGGGCCAGGCGCGCGACGCGGCCGAGGCGATCGAGGTGGAATACGAGGAACTGCCGGCCGTGATCGGCCCGGGCAATGCCGCAGCCGCGGGCGCGCCGCTGGTCTGGCAGGGCGCGCCGGGCAACCTGGTCGCCGAGAGCCGCTATGGCGATGCCGCCGCCGCCGAAGCCGCCTTTGCCAACGCCGCCCATGTCGTGGGTCTCGATATCGAGAATCAGCGCCTTGCCCCCGTCTCGATGGAGCCGCGCGTGGCGCTCGGCGAATATGACAGCGAGACCGGGCGCATCACGCTGCGCCTCTCCTGCCAGATGCCGTCGGGCGTGCGTGATGCCATCTGCAAGGAATTGCTCGATATTCCCACCGACAAGCTGCGCGTCCTGGTGGGCGATGTCGGCGGCGGCTTCGGCATGAAGACCGGCCTGAACCCGGAGGAGGGTGTGGTTGCCTATGCCGCCCGCATGCTGGGCCGCCCGGTGAAATGGGCCGCGACCCGCATGGAGGATTTCCTCTCCGCCCTGCATGGCCGCGCCACGGAAAGCCGCGCCGAGATGGCGCTGGACGCCGAAGGCAAAGTCCTGGCGCTGCGCGTCCGCACCCAGGCCGACATGGGCGCCTATCCGCGCAATGCGAGCGTCGCGATCCAGCTGCTGGTGGGCCCCTGGGTCTCGACCAGCATCTACAACATCACCCTGGTGGATTTCAGCTTCCAGGCGCTGCTGACCAATACGGCACCGACCGGCCCCTATCGCGGCGCCGGCCGCCCCGAGGCGATCTACCTGCTGGAGCGGCTGTTCGACACGGCCGCGCGCAAGATGGCGCTGGACCCGGCGGAGCTGCGCCGGCGCAACATGATCGCGCCCAGCCAGATGCCCTACAAGAACGCCATGGCGATGACCTATGATTCCGGCTCCTTCGAGCGGATCCTGGATCAGGGCCTGGTGCTGGCCGACTGGAGCGGCTTTGCCGCCCGCGCCGCCGCCTCCAGCGCCAAGGGCCGCCTGCGCGGCCGCGGCATGGCCACCTTCCTGGAATGGACCGGCGGCAATGTCTTCGAGGAGCGCGTGACCATCGCGGTCAAGGGCGATGGCAGCATCGAGATCTACGCCACCACCCAGGGCATGGGCCAGGGCATCGCCACCAGCTATGCCCAGTTGGCCGTGGATGTCTTCGGCGTGGAACTGGACCGCATCCAGGTGGTCTTCGGCGACAGTGATCGCGGCAGCGGCTTTGGCTCAGCCGGCTCCCGCTCGCTCTTCACCGCCGGCTCAGCCGTCAAGCTCGCCGCCGACAAGACGGTGGATGAGGCCCGCGACATGGCCGCCGAGGCGCTGGAAACGGCGGCCGCCGACATCGAATACCGCGCCGGCGCCTTCACCGTGGCCGGCACAGATCGCGCCATCGGCCTGTTTGACCTCGCGGCCCGCCAGCCTGAGGGGCGCATCTTCATCGACCACACCAGCTCCGTCTCCGGCCCCACCTGGCCCAATGGCTGCCACGTCTGCGAGGTGGAACTGATCCCCGAGACGGGCGAGGTCGTCATCGCTTCCTACGCCTCGGTGAATGATGCAGGGCGCGTGGTGAACCCGATGATCGTGGAGGGCCAGGTGGTGGGCGGCGCGCTGCAAGGCATCGGCCAGGCCATGTGCGAGCATGTGATCTACGACGCCGAGACCGGGCAGCCGCTGACCGCCAGCTTCATGGATTACTGCCTGCCCCGCGCCGACATGGTGGGCGACTATGCGACGAAGCTCGACACCAGCATTCCCTGCCTGACCAATCCGCTCGGCGTGAAGGGCGTGGGCGAGCTCGGCACCATCGGGGCGACGCCGGCCGTGATGAATGCGGTGGCGGATGCCCTGGCGCGGGCGGGGAAGGGCGCGGCGGCCAACACGGTCCGCATGCCGCTGACGGCGCCGCAGATCTGGTCCCTGCTGAACTGAGCGAAGTGGAGCGGCCGGATCAGGCCCCCACGCCCTCCAGCCGGTCCAGATAGGGGTCCAGCGCCAGGGCGAAGCGCACCAATTCGCCCAGCACCCCGACCGCGGTGCTCCGTGGCGGCGCCTGCACCTCGACCGCGACGCGATGGTCGGCGGTCAGGCGAAGCCGCCACCCCTCTGGCATCTCCGCCGGCATCTCCGCCACGGCGCGGGCCGTGAAATGCCGGTCCGCGCCTGGTTCGGCGGTGGAAGGGATGCGCCCGGCGATGGCACGCAGCCGGAGGCTTCCTTCGTGCATCAAGGCCTCACAGGAGCGGCCGCGCCATGCGAAGCGAATCGCCGGGCTGAGCCCGGGGGCGCGAGGGGAGAGCGTGCCGTCCGGGGAGACGGCGAAGGGACCGAGCGTGATCATGCAAGACACAACTTGCCGCAAATGAGTGAACGGAGGATAAACCCGCCAATGTCTCTCGCGAACAGCCTCTCCCTCGTCCTCGCTCCGCCGCACCCCGCCGGGCGTCCCTTCATCTATGCGGGCGCGGGCGTCGCGCTGGTGGGCGGGCTGATCCTGGGCTCCTGGCTCTTCTGGATCGGCGTGGCCTTCACCGCCTTCTGCCTGTATTTCTTCCGCGATCCCAAGCGCGTACCGCCCGCCCGGCATGACCTCGTCCTGGCGCCGGCCGATGGCAAGGTGGTGCTGGTCGGCCCCGCCATCCCGCCGGCCGAGCTGAACATGGGCGATGCGCCGCGCTGGCGCGTCGCGATCTTCCTCTCGGTGCTGGATGTGCATGTGAACCGCAGCCCGGTGCAGGGCCGCGTGGCGCGGATCTCCTACCGCCATGGCAAGTTCATCGATGCCAGCATGGAAAAGGCCTCGGAGGAGAATGAGCGCAACGCGCTTCGCTTCGAGCTGCCCGATGGGCGGGACCTGGCCTGCGTGCAGATCGCAGGCCTCGTCGCGCGCCGCATCATCTGCACCGCGCATGAGGGAGACCGCCTGATGGCGGGTGAGCGCTTCGGCATCATCCGCTTCGGCAGCCGCACCGATGTCTACCTGCCCGAGGGCGTGAAGCCGCTGGTCCTGGTGGGCCAGACGATGATCGGTGGGGAATCCATCCTGGCAGAGCTGACGTGACACGCCCCGGCCTGCGCGGGCGGCTGCGGCGCTTCCAGGGCACGCGGACGCGGCCGCGCTACCGCGGGCCCTCCTTCAACCGCCTGATCCCCAACCTGCTCACCATGATGGGGCTTTGCGCCGGGCTGGTGGCGATCCGCTTCGGGCTGGAGGGGCGCTTCGCCCAGGCGGCGGCCTTCATCGTGGCAGCGGGCGTGATTGACGGGCTGGATGGGCGCATCGCGCGCCTCCTCAAGGGCACCTCGCGCTTTGGCGCGGAATTCGACAGCCTGAGCGATTTCCTCTGCTTCGGCGTGGCGCCGGGGCTGATCCTCTACCTCTGGACGCTGCAGAATGCGGGGCCCATCGGCTATATCCCCGGCATGATGTTCGCCGTGTGCAGCGCGCTGCGGCTGGCGCGATTCAACGCCGCCAGCATCGCCGAGCCGGGTGCTGTGCCGGTGCTCAAGCCGGCCTATGCGTATAACTTCTTCACGGGCGTCCCCGCCCCGGCCGGGGCCGGCCTGGCCCTGCTGCCGCTCTTTGCTTCGCTCGGCTTTGCCGAATGGGGCTGGGTCGGGATGGCCGAGGCGGTGCGCCATCCGATCTTCAGCGCGGCCATGCTCTTCCTGGTGGGCGGGCTGATGGTGAGCACGCTGCCCTCCTGGTCCTTCAAGAACTTCAAGGTGCCCTCGCAGATGGTGCTGCCGCTGCTGCTGGGCACCGGCGCCTATGTCGCCTTCCTGGTGACCGAGCCCTGGGCGGCCCTCTCCCTCGGGGGGCTGATGTATTTCGGCATGCTGTACTTCTCCGCCCGCTCCTTCGCGCGGCTGAAGCGTCAGGCCGAGGCGCTGCGCGAGGCGGAGCCCGCGGCGGTGGCGCAGCCCGTTCCGTGAGAATCGGGGGGGTGCGGTTCGCCGCGGGGCCCTTCACCGCCCTGCCTGAGGGGGCCTTCGGCCTTTGCCTGGATCCGCACGCGCCGAACCGCGCCGAAGCGGCGATGACGCTGGATATCGTGGATTTCGGCCTGCCTGACCCGGCAGCCCTGCGGGCCGCCCTCGATGCACTGCGCGCGGCGATGGCAGCGGAGCCGGACCGGGTATTCTATGTCGGCTGCCGCGCCGGGCTGGGCCGCACCGGAACGGTGCTGGCGTGCCTCGCCGCCGAGACGGGTGTTCCCGGCGATCCCGTAGCCTGGGTGCGCGCCGCGCATGATCCCCGTGCGGTCGAGACGCCGGCGCAGGAGGAATTCGCGCGGGCCTGGCTCAGGAGTGGCAGGTGATCCTCAGCGCGTCCCGCAGGGCCTGATCCGCGGCGCGCTGCTGCGTTGTGCCGAGCGGGATGGTGATGGTCTGCCTGGGGCGGATGTTGAAGGCATAGACCGCGCCCGGCGGCGGCATCAGCAGCGGCAGCGGGAAGTGATACGAGAAGTTGCGCGCCGCCCCACCCGCATTGAAGACCTGCAGCCGATAACTGAAGAACCCGGCCTCGGGCACCACGACGATGGGCTGGAGCTGGAGGGCAGTCGCGCTCACGCAATTGCGGTTCGCCTGCGCCTGGGCGGCGGCGGGGAAAAGCAAAGCGGCGAGGAGGAGGGCGGGGAGATGTTTCATCGGATGACCGTGCGGGGCGGGAGGGGATGCGCGGACCCGGATTGGCCCGCCACCACGAATGGTGGCGGGCCTTCAGGCGAGGCTCAGAACGCGGTGGTGAAGCCGAAGCGGAAGCCCTGGAACCCGTTATTGCCGTCCATGTAGGTGGCGGTGAAGCGGGTGGGCAGGTTGCCGCCCATGGCGACAACAACGCCGTATTCCTGCCAGTTGTTCACGCGCGAGCGGTCACCCGTGACGTTGGTCTGCACGAAGGTCAGTCCGGCCTGCAGGGGAAGCCCGCCGCGGGTCTGGCCGATCGGGCGGGCCAGGGTGAAGCCGTTGCGGTAAAACTGGTTCTGCAGGTCATAGCGGACCGCGCTGCCGCCGTAATTGACCTCAAGGGTCTCATAGTACGCCATGGTGTTGGTGATCGCGAGCACGTAGCTGGCGGGCAGCGCAAAGCGCAGGTCGCTGCTCAGCGAGCCACCGATCGCGCCCGACCCACGACCATAGGCCTGCGAACCGGCGATGCCCCAGCGGATGCCGCCCGTGACATTCCACTCGTAGCCCTGGCCACTCAGCACGCGCTGGCGGACGCCGACGCCCGTCGAACCCTGGAAGAGGTCCACGCTGCTGACGCTGACCCAGCTCAATGGGGCGTCGAGGAACACTTCCGTCGCGGTGCGCGCAAAATAATAGGAGGCGCGCAGCGGGGCGCCGATTTGTTGCGTATCGGCATCGCCACCCGTGGCCAGGTTGACGTTCATACCGATGTTGAAGCGCCAGCCGCCGGTGCGCGCCTGGTTCACACCGAGCATGCCGCCCGAGGGTGCCGAAGCGGCGAGGTAATCCGCAGCCACCATCGAGGGGAGCAGGGCCGTCGGGTTGCCGGCGACCGGGTCGGAAGTGGCGGTGGCGACTGCGCTCTGCAGAATGGTTGTTACGCTCAGCGGCGGCGCATTGCGCACCCCGGCGGGAAGGGCGGCCTGCACGTCGGCCGGCAATTGGGAAACGGGCACGCCGCTGTTGGGTTGCCCCTGGAAGAAGGCGCGAACATTGGCGACTGCGGCCGTGCTGGTGCTGTTCGGGAATGCGATCGCTGCACCGGTCGACGGATCCTGCACGACGGGGATCGTCGTTCCAGCCGGCACCACAACGTTGAACGGTGCGCCGTTCACGTTGACGGTGGACTGAACCGCCGTGCCATCCACGTAGTTCGGAAAGGTGGCGGCCAGGTTGGGGCCGGTCAATTGGGCCAGGGCAGCGTCGAGGCTGTTGAAGTTGAGGACCTGGGTGACGCCGCCGACCGTGGCGGTCACCTGGATCAACTGCGCCTGGGCAGCGGGAGCACCCGCCACAGCGGCAACCACGACGCTGGCATACAGGAAATTACGGCGCATCAGACATCTCCATGAAAAGGATTTGCACCTTTTTCGAGGGTTGGTTCGAGTTTCGCAATCCATGAATTCTCTATTTGGTGCTGTGGCGCCTCAGTGTTGCGTAAATGCCACGAATTTAGGCGAGGCTTGACGGCCCAATCGCAGTCATCTCGCGAGAATCAGCCCGATGGGCACCATCTCCGGGATCACGCGGGTCACGAAGGGGCGGAGGGTCGAATCGACCAATTCGCGGCTGGAGAGCGGGCCTACGGCCGCCAGATGAGGACGCAGCGCCTCTGCCTCGCGGTCCGCAGCCGCCAGGGCAGCCTCGCGCAGGCGCGCGATGCGCCCCATGGCGATCACGGGCGAGAGTGATGTGTAAAGCGGCGCCAGGAGTGTCGGAAAATACGCCAAATGCAAATAAAGCGTCGGGACCACCCCTTCCGCATGACCATGCAGGGCGGCGAGGGCGAGCACCTCCCGACGGGCTTTTTCCGGCAGGTCGGCGAGCCGCGGCAGCGGGGGCGGGGCGGGAAGCATGGCCGGCGGCGGCGCGGCAACCCGATCGGCCTCGCCGCGCTTGCCGCGAAGCAGCGCGGTCAGCACCACGAGGTTGCTGAGGTTCCCCCGGTTGTAGAGCCGGGCCAGCGCCGCTGCCTCCGGGCCCATCGGCAGGCGTGGCAGCGGTTCCAGGGCTGCGGCGACCCTCTCGGTCGCGGAAGGGACGAGTGGCATCAACGGCGCCACGCTCTCCCAGGCCCAGGCCAATACGCCGGGCAGGGTGGCGAAGTGGCGCCAGATCAGGTTGACCAGCGGCAGGCCATAGGCCGTGCGGAGCTGGCGGTAGATGGCATCCACCTCCGGCGGGGCATCGGCCTCGCGGATCTCCGCGAGGCTCATGAGCGAGGGGCGCTCACTTGCGCCGCTTCTCCACCAGGACGCCGGCGTCGTGGAGCTTCGCGATCTCCTCCTCCGAGAAGCCAAGGCGCGCCAGCACCTCCTGCGTGTGCTGCCCGAAGCGGGGCGGCGCGGCGCGGGTGCCGCCCGGCGTGCGGGAGAGCTTGATCGGCGTGCCGAGGCCGACGAAGCCGTCCTTCTCCGTCACCATCTGGCGATGTGCGGTGTGGGCCGCGGCCATGGCTTCGTCCACGCCGAGCACGGGGCCGGCCGGCAGGCCTGCCGCCAGCATGCGCTGGCAGAGGTCGTGCCCATCTTCGCCCGCGAAGCGTGCGTCGAGGATTTCGGTCAGCGCCGCCTTGTTGATGACGCGCTGGCCATTGGTGGCAAAGCGCGGATCGGTGCCGAGGCCGTCCAGCCCCAGGAAGGCGCAGAACTTGCGGAAGGTGGGGTCATTGCCGCAGCCGACGAAGATTTCGCAGGTGCGGGTCGTGAACTTGGCATAGGGGGCCAGGTTCGGGTGGGGATTGCCGGTGGCGATGGGGCGCTTGCCATTGAGGAAGAAATTGGCGGCGTGCGGGTGCAGCAGCGCCATGCCGCAATCATGCAGCGTCATGTCGCAATATTGGCCGCGGCCGGATTTCTCACGCTCCACCACGGCCATCAGGATGGCGATGGCGCTGAACAGCCCGGTCGCGATGTCCACAATCGGCGTGCCAAGGCGCGTCGGCCCGGAATCCGCCGTGCCATTGATCGACATGAGGCCCACCATGGCCTGCAGGATGGCGTCATAGCCCGGGAAACCGCCGAGCGGCCCGGTGCCGCCAAAGCCCGAGACGCGGCAATGGATCAGGCGGGGGAAGCGCTTCGAGAGCACTTCCTCATAGCCCAGGCCCCATTTCTCCATGCTGCCCGGCTTGAAATTCTCGACCAGGATATCGGCGCCTTCCAGCAGGCGCAGCAGCACTTCACGCCCCTCGGGCTTGCTGAGATCGAGTCCGACCGACCGCTTGTTGCGGTTCACGCCGACGAAATAGCTGGCATCGCCATCCGCGTTGAAGGGGGGGCCCCAATCGCGCACCTCGTCGCCCTGGGGCGGCTCCAGCTTGATGACCTCGGCGCCGTGGTCGCTCAGGATCATGGTGCAGTAGGGGCCGCCCAGCACGCGGGTGAGATCCACCACGCGCAGGCCGGAGAGGGCGCCAGGGCCGGTCGCCTGGCCCGCGCCGGCCGGCACGGAAGCTGTATTGGCTGGCATGTCCATCGGCATTCATCTCCCTGTCGCGGCCGCAAGATGCGCCAGCGAAGCGGTTTTGTCGAACCTGCACGGCATGCACGCATAGGTTGAAAATAAACCAGAGGTTAACTAACTTGTGGCTGCGGCGCCGACAACGCTCCCCGTCAGGGAGGGGCGAGGAGCCGGGTCACAGCCATGGGAGAAACAACATGAAACGGCGTGTTTTCGCATCCGCGACGGTCGCGGCGGGGCTTTTGCCGCGCCTGGCCTCGGCCCAGACCACCCCCGCGCCTTTCCAGGCCGCGGGTGACCCGCCGCTGAACCTTACCTATCGCCAGGTGGCAGTGGCCGAGGGGTTGGAGCATCCCTGGTCCATCGCCTGGCTGCCCGATGGCACCGCGCTGGTGACCGAGCGCCCGGGCCGGTTGCGCGCCATACGCGGCGGGCGGCTCGACCCCACGCCGATCGCCGGCACGCCGCCCGTGCTGGTGGCGGCCGAGCGCGGCCTGGTCTTCCAGTCCGGCCTCTTCGAGGTCTCGCCCCATCCGAATTTCGCGCAGAACCGGATGATCTACCTGAGCTATGCCCATGGCACGGCGCAGGACAACCGGTTGCGGCTGGCCCGCGCCACGCTGGACGGCAATGCGCTGACCAACCTTCAGGTCATCTTCGAGGTGAGCCAGGGCAAGCCGGACTTCCAGCATTATGGCGGCAAGATCCTCTGGCTGCCCGATGGCACGCTGCTGCTGAGCGTGGGCGATGGCGGCAACCCGCCCGTCGCCATCGAGGGCGGGCTGGCGCGGCTCCAGTCGCAACGGCTGGAGAGCCATATCGGCAAGATCCTGCGCCTGCGCGAAGATGGCACGGCACCGCCCGACAATCCCTTCGTCGGCCGCGCGGGCGCCCGGCCCGAAGTCTTCTCGATGGGCCATCGCCACATCCAGGGCCTGGCGCGCCACCCGGATGGCCGCATCTTCGCGACCGAGCACGGGCCGCTCGGTGGTGATGAACTGAACCTGATCCGCCCCGGGCAAAATTACGGCTGGCCGCAGGTGGGCTGGGGCCGCGATTATGCGGGGGGCACGCCGGTCGGCACCGGGCAGCGCTCGGGCGCGGGCTTCGTGGACCCGGTGCTGGTCTGGTACCCCTCGGTCATCGGCGCCTCGGGGCTGATGATCTACACGGGCGCCCGCTTCCCGGAATGGCGCGGCTCGATCTTCGCCGGCGGCCTGGCCACCCAGGATGTGCGGCGGACGGTGCTGGGGGCCAATGGCGAGGTGACGCTGCATGAGAGCCTGCGCATCGGCCAGCGCGTGCGCGATGTGCGGGAGGGGCCGGATGGCCTGGTCTATGTGCTGACGGACGAGATCCATGGCCGGGTCTTCCGGCTGGAGCCTGGCACCTAGCTTCGGAGCGCCGGGGCGGCGGACCTGCCCCGGCCCTGCCAGGCAGGGGCTTCTTCGCCTTACGCGACAGGATTAACGACGGCCGTGCCCACCAGCATGTGGCGCGTGACGAGCGGAATCAGTTCCTCCACCGGCCGCGCCGCGGCATCCGGCGGTGCCATCGGAAGCACCAGATAACGCATGTCGGCGTTGGAATCATGCACCCTGACTTCGACCTCCGCCGGCAGATCCAGCCCGAATTCGGCCAGCACCCGGCGCGGCTCGCGCACGGTGCGCGCGCGGTAGTTCTTCGAGATGTACCACCAGGGGGGCTGCCCCAGCAGGGAGCGCGGGTAGCAGGAGCACAGCGTGCAGACGATGACGTTGTGCAGCGAAGGCGTGTTCTGAACGACGACGAGCTTGGCTTCCTTGATCTTGAAGCCGAGCTCCGCGGCCGCCTTGGATCCATCTTCGACCAGGCGCTGCGCATAGGCCTCGTCGCGCCAGGCCTGGGCCACGATGCGGGCACCCCAGGTGACGTTGGGCGCCTCAAGGGCCGCGATCACGCGGTCCGTATCGGCCTGCGCGAGCAGGTGCTTCTCCAGCAGGATCTTGTGCAGCGCCTCGGTCATCAGCGCGTAGTATTCGGCGCCGTGATGGCCCTCCACCACAGGCCGGTTCGGGTCGATGGCATCGGCCGAGAAGCGGCTGGGCGGGACGTTGGAGGGAATGGGCATCAGGCGGGCGCCAGCCAATGTTCGTAGACTTCGATCTCCAGCGTGTCGTGCCCCGGCCCGCCATAATCGGGCCAGAGGTGGTCCTGCCGGAAATTCACGCGGTAGAGGTCAATGGGCGGCAGGCCCGGGCGGCCATGGCCCAGTTCCTCGGGGTTCGGATAGGCGCCGCAATGCCGCTCCACCACGCCGGTCTTGTCGCGGACGAAGAAGGGGATGCGGACATGGCCGGGCTTGTGCAGATCGAGCACGCGGACCGTGTCTCCGGGCCTGAAGCGCGGCATCGTCAAAGCTCCGACACGGTCTTGGCGGCATGGTCCACGCGCTGGCCGCGGCCGGCCGCCAGCGCGTCCATCCGGGCCAGCACCTCGGCGCGCTCGACCAGGCCCTTTTCGTCCAGCAGCAGGGTCAGCGCCTCGGCGCGGCGTTCGTAGAAGCCCAGCGTCTCGTAGAGCGGCTCGCCGAAGCTTTCGAAGGCGCGGCGGATCTCATCGAGCGAGACGCAGCGATCCTTCTGCTCCAGCGCGCCGCGAATGGCCTCGGAGAGCTTCTGCCAGGGGGCGAAGGGGTGCTCATCCTGCTGGATCGGCCCGCCCGGAAGGCCGCCAATGTCGTGATATCCGCGATAGGGTGGTTCGCTCATCTAGCTTCCCCGGACGGCCTGCTGGAACACGTCCAGCGCATGGCCCTTGATGCGCACGAATTCCGGGTCGGTCAATGTGGCGGGGCTGCGCGGGCGGGCGAGTGGAATGTCCAGGAATTCGGCGATGCGCGAGGGCCGGCGCGTCAGCAGCAGGAGCTTGTCGGCCAGATAGATCGCCTCCTCCAGATCATGGCTCACCAGCACGGCCGTGGTGCCGCGCGCCACCAGCACCTTCTGCAACTGGTCGCGCATGATCAGCGTCATCTCATAGTCCAGCGCCGAGAAGGGCTCGTCCAGGAACAGCACCTCCGGCTCGATCACCAGCGAGCGCATGATGGAGACGGTCTGCTGCTGGCCGCCCGAGAGCTCATAGGGGTAGCGGTGCAGGTCGAATTTCAGGTCGAAGCCCGCCACCAGCGCCTCGATGCGGCGCGTGCGTTCGGGCCGCGCAATGCCCATGAGCTTCAGCGGGTAGTGGATGTTGTCGATCGCCCGCTGCCAGGGGAACAGCGCCTCGCGGTAGTTCTGGAAGACGTAGCCGATGCGCGTTTCGCGGATCGTCTTGCCCTCGAAGAGGATCTCCCCGCCATCGAAGGGCAGGAGGCCCGCAACCATGTTGATGAAGGTGGATTTGCCGCAGCCATTGGGCCCGAAGACCGAGACGATGCGCCCCTTCGGCAGGTCAATGTCGAAGCCGACATAGACCGGATTGCCGCCGAAGGATTTGCGAAGGCCCCGCACCGTGATGTGCGTGCCCGGCGTGAACCAGGTGAGATCGGCCATCAGCCCGCCAGGTCGCCCGGCTTGAGGATGAAGTCGCGCACGGCAAATGGCGCGCGCAGCACGCCCTCCGAGGCAAACACATCCACCAGCGCCTGGTAGGAGCTGAGGTCCGTCTCGTTCAAATCCTTCCAGGCCCGGAGGTAGGGCTGCGCCACGATGGGCACCTGCGCCGCCTGCACCGCCGTCCAGCGCGGCAGGATCGCGCGCAGCCGGCCATACTGCGTCTCGGCCAGCAGGGTCGCCTCATCCAGCACTTCGACCACGCGGCGGGCCACGGCCGGGCGCTCGCGCATGAACCTGGTGGTGAGGAGCGAGACGCCGGAATAGAAGGGGTCGGCGATCACGCCCGCCACCGGGTTGGTCATGGCCCGCTTCGCCTCGCCCAGCGCCACCGCGATGGAGCCGACCGGCTCCAGCGAGAGCGTGGCATCCACCGAGCCCGCGATGACGGCCTGCACCTGCAACCCCACCGCCATCTCGACGAGCCGCACATCGCCATCCGGATTGAGACCGGCGCGGCGGACCATGTGGCGAGAGATGGTGCGCCACTGGATGCCGGGCAGATGCCCGAGAGACTTGCCGCGCAGGTCGGCGAAGCCCGTGATGCTGGAGTTGTTGGCGACGATCAGCCCGTCATTGATGCGGTTCACCGCGATGCCGCCACCCTGGAGCCCAAAGGCCTTGAAGGTGCCCGGGAACTGCACCTCGGCCAGGACCGAGATGCCCGCCGCCGCGCCGGGTGCGCCCACATCGGCCCGGTTGGCGACCAGGCTGTCGATGATCTGGTTGGGCGCCTGGAAGCGCGCGGCCTCCACCTCGATGCCCGCGCGCTCGAAGAGCTTTTCCTCCTGCGCCACGTAGAAGGCCATGGTCTGCATGATGGGCAGCCAGGCGATGGTCACGCGGTCCCGCCGGCCTTGTGCATAGGCGGGGGCAGCGATGCTCGCGGCGCCGAGACCGGCGAGGATGTTGCGGCGTGTGCTCATGCGGCGCTCCGATTCAGGACCGGCCCGACCAATGGACGAGGCGGGTTTCAAGGGTGAGGAAAAACAGGTTCAGCCCGTAGCCGAGCACGCCCGAGACCAGGATCGTCCCGTAGAGCTGCGGCATGTCGAAGGTGATCTGACTGTCGATGATGCGCTTGCCCAATCCGTCATCACCGCCGATGAACATCTCGGCCACCACGATGACCACCAGCGCGAGGGAGACGGCAGTGCGCAGCCCGACGAAGGTTTGCGGCAGGCATTCGTAGAAGAGCACGTCACGGAAGATCCGCAGGCGGGATGCGCCCATGACCCGCGCGGCCAGGATGCGCGTCTGCCGGGCATTCATCACGCCATAGGCCACGTTGAACAGGATCACGAGCCAGGCGGCGAAGGCGGCGATGGCGATCTTGGCGAAATCGCCCAGGCCGAAGAGGATCATGAAGAGCGGGAACATCGCGGTAGCCGGCGTCGAGCGGAAGAAATCCACCAGGAATTCGATGGAGCGATAGATCTTCGCATTGGCACCGACGACGATGCCGAGCGGCACGCCGAAGAGGGCAGCAATGGCGAAGGATTGCAGCGTGCGCCAAAGCGTGCGCCAGAAATCATGCGCCATGCCGCCCTGGGTCATGTTGGCCCAGATGGATTGCAGCGTCCGCACCGGCGAGGGCAGCAGGCGCTGCGTCACCCAGGCCTGATCATGCACCACATACCAGATGGCGAAGAGCGCCAGCGGCCCCACCGCCATCAACACCCATCGCCGCCATGCCGCGTCCAATTGCAGTCCCGTCCCTCATTGCCCAGTGCGCAGGCAGGGCGTTGCCCCTGCCGCGCTGCCGCCCGTTGCTGACCCCAGGCTCTGCAAGAGCAGTGCCACCGGGCACGCGACTTGCTTGGCGCAGTCCGCACCGCAGGAGCGCCCCATGCCCACCATCCCAGCCGACCCCTATGCCTGGCCCTTCGACGGCGCGCTGACGCCAGCCAACACCGCGCTGGTCGTGATCGACATGCAGACCGATTTCTGTGGCAAGGGCGGTTATGTGGATGTGATGGGCTATGACCTCTCGCTGACCCGCGCCCCCATCGCGCCCATCCAGCGCGTGCTCGGCGCCATGCGCGAGAAGGGCTACTGGATCATCCACACGCGCGAGGGGCATCGGCCGGACCTGGCCGATCTGCCGGCCAACAAGCGCTGGCGCAGCCAGCGCATCGGCGCCGGCATTGGCGACCCCGGGCCCTGCGGCCGCATCCTGGTGCGCGGCGAGCCGGGTTGGGAGATCATCGAGGAACTCGCGCCCTTGCCGGGCGAGACCATCATCGACAAGCCCGGCAAGGGCAGCTTCTGCGCGACGGATCTGGAACTCATCCTGCACCAGCGCGGTATCCGCAACCTGGTGCTGACCGGCATCACCACCGATGTCTGCGTCCACACCACCATGCGCGAGGCCAATGACCGCGGCTTCGAGTGCCTGATCCTGGAGGATTGTTGCGGCGCCACCGACCACGGCAACCACCTGGCCGCCATCAAGATGGTGAAGATGCAGGGCGGCGTCTTCGGCACCGTCTCCGATTCCGAAGCGCTGGTCGCCGCCTTGCCGGCGGCGTCGCCTCCCCTATCCTGAGGGCTCACGAGAGGGATTCAGCATGGCGCAGGTGGATACGGACCGGTTCATCCGGGACCTGAACGAGCTTCGGAAGATCGGCGAATACAAGACCGGCGTGCACCGCCCCACCTTCTCGGCCGAGGACATGGAAAGCCGCCACTGGCTGATGGAGCGCATGCGCGAGTGCGGTCTTGAGGCGTCCATCGATGGCATCGGCAATGTCTTCGGCCGCCATCCGGGCCCCGGCCCGCACCTTCTCGTCGGCAGCCATATCGAGAGCCAGAACCAGGCCGGCTGGCTGGATGGCGCGCTGGGCGTCATGGCCGGCGTGGCCCTGGCCCGCGCCGGACTGCCCGTGGATGTCGTCGCCTTCGCCGATGAGGAAGGCCATTATGGCAGCTTCATCGGCAGCCGTTCGCTCATCGGCCTGCTGGAAGAGAGCGAGATCGACACGCTCACCAACCGCTACCACGGCAAGCCCTTGCGCCAGGCGCTGAAGGAGGCGGGGCTGGAAGGCCTGCCCCGCCCGCGCCTCGACCCCGCCCGCTACAAGGGCTTCTTCGAGATGCATATCGAGCAGGGCACGCAGCTCGAATCGCAGAACCTGCGCAGCGGCGTCGTCACCGGCATCGTCGCCATCTGGCAGTTCCGCATCGTCATCGAGGGCATGCAGGACCATGCCGGCGGGACCACCATGGCCGAGCGCAAGGATGCCGGCCTCACCGCCGTGCGCATGCTGGCCCGCATCGACCGGGAGTTCCCGATGCTCTGCGGCGAGCGCACCGTCTGGACCTGCGGACGCATCGCGCTCGACCCCGGCGCGCCCTCCATCATCCCCGGCCGCGCCGAAGTACTGTTCCAGATCCGCGACATCGACACCGCGGTGCTGGAGCGCCTCGAAGCCTGCATGCGCTCCGTCGTGCAGGAGATGAACCGCACCGAGCGCACCGTCAGCACCGTCGAAGTCATGAGCCGCAGCAAGCCCGCCCCCTGCGACCCCGCGATGCAGGC